>NZ_CP030032.1:4742955-5045683 GCF_003258315.1 Bradymonas sediminis | reverse complement strand
ACAAAAAGGACAGTAAAAACCAAAAGAACCAACGCCACATACCTAGCCCGCGCGACCGAAATCATCAACCCGAGCCAAGCCCGATTCAGGCGTCCGAAAGCTCAACCAAAGCCCGCGCGGCTCCGCCAAAAACCCGCTAAGTATGTGCGGAACTTTGACTTTTCGCGGACCGAAATCCCCCCGCAGATCAACGGAGATAATTATAAGATTTTCGGGGGCGCCACGATCTGAAAAAATTTTCTTGCGTCCCCCTCAAACGATCACAATCGCCTTCGGCGCCGGTCTGGCCGAGGTCAGCCCAGATCTTCGGGGCGCAGACGCGCCGAAGTGATCTGATCGTCGGGTGATCTGATCGCCGCATGATCCGATCGGACGATCGTCGGACGCGCTGGTTTGGCGATCACTGGCCGCCCGCACCCGCCATGTCTTGCTCGATTCTGCGGCGGCGCTCCGGGTCCTCGCCGAACGCCTCGGCGAGCGCCCGGTACGTCGCCGGGTGGACCTTCCCGCCCACCTCCTCGCGCGCCTCATAGATCGCCCACGCCCGCTCCAGCGCCCCGGCGTCAATAAACGCCCGCAGCGTCAAATTATAGGCGCTCTCGTCGAGGCTCGACTCGACGCTGTGGAGGTCTTCGTAGAGCTTCCACAGACAGTCGGTATACTCCGTCTCGGCGAAGCGGCGCAGCAGGGTCGAGTAGATGACGCGGTCGGGCCGAAATTCGGCGTCGCGCATGCGCTGGTAGACATCCCAGACCCGCTGGAGCTCCCGGGCATCCCCCATGGCCTTGATGACGGTAGAGTAGGCGATCAAGTTCGGGGCAATCTCGCCGGCGAGCATCGCCTCATACACCCTCCAGGCGCGCTCGGGCTGGCCGGCGTCGCCGAATATCTTCATCAAGATGCTATAGGTGATCACGTCGCCGGGAACGCCCTGGGCGAGCATCTGCTCGAAGATGTCCCAGGCGCGCTCGGGCTGACCGGCGTCGCCAAACGCCTTTATCAGACAGGAGTAGATGACCACATCGGGGCTCGAGTCGTGGGTCTCCATTGACTCAAACACTCGGAGCGCCCGCTCGGGCTGGCCCGCGTCGCCGAACGCCTTGATGAGCACGCTATAGACGGTCGAGTTGGGGGCTTCGTCGCGCGCGCGCATCCCCTGGTAGACCTGCCAGATGCGCTCGGATTGCCCCGCGCGCCCCAGCGCCTCGAAAAGACTGGCGTAGGTGACCACATTCGGGGTGACGCCCTCGCGCAGCATCTCCTGGTAGACCTGCCAGGCGCTGTCGGGGTGCTCGGCCGACAAGCCCGCCTTGCCGCAGGCGCGAAGCACGCTCGAATAGGTCACCACATTGGCGGCCACGCCCGCGGCCTTCATGGCGCGGTAGATCTCGATGGCCTCCTCGGCTCGATCGGCATCGGCATATGCGTTGATAAGGCTTGAGTAGGTCACCACGTTGGGCGCCACGCCGGCGTCATGCATCGACTCGATTACGGCCTTCGCGCGCTCGGGTTGGCCGGTATCGCCAAACGCGGTGATCAAGATATTGAAGGTAATCACGTTGGGAACCACCCCGTGGGCTTTCATCTGCTGGAAGCTCTCCCAGGCGCGCTCGGGCTGGCCGGCGTCGCTGAAGGCTTTGAGCAGCGCGCTATAAGTGACGACGTTGGGGGTGGCGCCACGGGCGCGCATCTTCAGGTAGATTTGGTGCGCGCGATCGGGCTGGGCGGCGTCGCCAAAGACCTTAATCAGGGTCGAGTAGGTGATGACGTCGGGCTCCACCCCGGCGCCGACCATCGCCTGGTAGAGCTGCCAGGCACGCTCGGGTTGGTCGGCGTCCCCAAACACCTTGATCAAGATATTGAAGGTGAAGTCATTGGGCGCCACGCCGTCTGCCTCCATCAGCTCGAAGGCGTGGAGCGCGCGCTCAGACATGCCCGCGTCACCGAAGGCCTTGATCAGAATATTATAGGTAAAATCATTGGGCCGGCTGCCCGACTCTCGCATCCCCTCAAAGATCGCGTTGGCCTTGAGGGGCTCGCCGGCGTCGCCAAACGCCTTAATCAGGCTATTATAGGTGATCACATTCGGCGCGATCCCCTGCTCAAGCATGCCCTCACAGATTTGCCAGGCCCGCTCGGGCTGCAGGGCATCGCCGAAGGCTTTAATCAGGCTATTATAGGTGACGATATTTGGCTTAATATCCTCGCGCTTCATGGTCTCAAAGAGCTGCCAGGCCCGCTCCGGCTGGCGCGAGTCGCCGAAGGCTTTGACCAAAATACTATAGGTGATCACATTGGCTTCGACGCCGCAAGCCAGCATCTCCTGGTATATCTCCCACACGCGATCGGGCTCGTAGGCGTCGCCGAAGGCCTTGATAAGATTGGAAAAAGTATAGGCGTCCGGCTGCGCCCCGGCCTCGCGCATGTCCTGGTAGACCTGCCAGGCCTGCTCGGGTTTGCGGCGGTGGGCGATGATCAGATTATTTGCGATGATAGCGTTGTCGGGCCAGCGGGCAAACGCAAGCTCGAGCAACTCGCGGGCCTCGCGATAGCGCTTTGTTTTGCGCAGGATTTTGACCTGCCGCGTCACCTTCCGCGGGTGCTCGGGCAGCTCGACCTCCCGCCGATCAGCGAGGTCTTCGCGCGACTGGCCGCACGCCGACGTGGACGACGGAGTATCCGTATCCGTGGGATTACCATCGGCGTCATTTACTGGAGCGTCTTCACTCATTGAATCCTTCGCTCTGCGGCCCACCAAAAATATTCGGAAAATAACTCACCTTGGTTGTTCATAGGTAAACAACCTTAGACTCAAAACAATTTAAGGCATCATGCGAAGAAACACAATACATCCTGTATACTAATTATAACTCAAACGATCATTATTAAATCTGCCCCGCCGCGTGGCGCCGCGCGTTGCGACTCCGCGGGGGCTATGATTTCGGGGCGCGGCGGGTATATAGAGGACTGGCGAACTCTCCCCCCACGGCATCAGCTCCCACACTCCAGGATAGAATGAGCAACCCAGACAAAACACCGCGAGCCGTGCCACCGTCGAGCACCACCAACGCGCCGGTGCGCCGCCGCCGTGATCAGGCGGTGGGCATCTATGTCCACGTTCCCTTCTGCGCGCGCAAATGCCCCTATTGCGACTTCGCGGTCGACGTGCGGGCGAGCATCCCGCATCAGCGCTACGCGCACGGATTGATCCGTGAGTTTGAGCGGCGAAAACACGAACTTGAGGGGCGCACCGTTCACACCATTTATCTGGGAGGAGGAACACCCTCGATATGGGATCTCGACGCCTTTCGCCATGTCATGGAACACCTCCAATCCGCCATCGGCACCCAGAATTTCAATGAAATTGAAATCTGCATGGAGGCCAACCCGGTCAATATTACCCGAGAAAACCTGCGCGCTTGGACCGACGCCGGGGTGACGCGACTGAGCATCGGCTGCCAGAGCTTCCAGGCGCGCATCCTGAAGATCCTCAACCGCAACCATACCCGGGACCAGGCGCTCAGCGCGGTCGAAATGGCCCTAGAGCACGGCCCAGGGGTGGTCTCCCTCGACTTAATTTATGGCAACCCTGAACAGACGATGGATGAGTGGGCGCGCGACCTCGATACGGTCGAAGCCCTCGAGGGCCTAAAGCATCTGAGCGCCTATAACCTCACCATCGAGCCGGGCACGGCGTTTAAAAGACGCCGCGACCGCGGCCGGCTCGCGCTGCCCGATGATGACCTGTGTTTTGAGATGCTCGACTATCTCATCGAGCGGGCCGAGGCGATGGGGCTTGAGCGCTATGAGGTGTCCAATTTTGCGCGCCCGGGCTATCGAAGCCGCCACAACACCCTCTATTGGACCGGCGCCGAATACCTCGGGCTGGGCGTCGGCGCGCATAGCCTGCGCATCGACACCGCAGGTTCACCGAACCCCGGCATCTTTCGCCACGCCAACCCTCGCCTCACCGACGCCTACTTATCGGCCCCCGGTGAGCCCGCGCCGGACAGTGATTCGGCCGTGCCGCTGTCGGCACGCGAGCACTTTATCGAGAGACTTTTTCTGGGGGTGCGCACCCGCGCCGGCCTTGATTTCGCCGGGCTCCAATTCCAATTCGAGGGCGCGCTGCCCGAGGGGTTGCTCCAAAAGGCCGAAGCGCTGCTCGATGAGCTCTGCGACGCGGGGTTCTTAACGCGCCAGGCGGATATCTTCGTCCCCACCCACCTGGGCCTCAACGTCGCCGATGGATTAGCCCAGCGTTTCGCAGACGCCCTCTGAGCCGATGCGGCCTCTTAGGCCGTCGCCTTGGAGAAGAGGTGGCGCTGAAGGTCCAGCCCGAAAATCTCGCCGTTAACCTCGCACTCCCCGACGAGACGTCCGGCGTTGTCGAAGTGAATGAAGCGGGGCTCATGCTTCATCGCGGCGCTGCGGGCGATCTCGGCGCCGGTTAACGCGTTATAAAGGATCAGCTTTTTGTCCTCGAAGACCGCGGCGAGCAGGTAGCCGTCCTGGGAAAACGTGAGTTGGGTGACGCCGGCCGGCGGCGAGATCCGCTGGGTAATAATATTCGGCGAGCCAATATTGTAGACCTCGATAAACCCATTTGCCCGGGCCACCGCGAACGAGGAGCGACCCGCGCGCGCCGTCAGCACCCGAATCTCGGAGCCCGACTGAATACACAGCGGCTGGATCGGCTCATCTTTAAACTCCCCAATATACAGCGCGCCGGAGGCGGTCCCGAAGAGGAAGAAGCTCTCATTGCACACGATCGCGGTGATCGCTGATTTCGCGGCATTCTGATGTAATAATTGACCTCCGGGATGCTTGGCGCTCCAGCGCAAGATCGACCCATCCGCGTGCCCGGTGACGACATCCAGGCGACGCTGGCCCATCACCGTAAGCTCGGGGGCTGGCGGCACCTGGAAATAAAGCACCTCCGCCGAGTTGACCTCGCCGACCGCCAGACACCGCGCTTCGTCGAGGATCGCCCAATATCGACGCTGAAAATCCGCGCGGAAATTCCCGGGGGCCGGACGCCCCAGGGTAAGCTCGCGCCCGTACCAACTCCTGGGCAGCTCGAAGAGGTCGGCGTGGTTGGTGTCGGTCGTGGCGGCCTGCTTGTTATTCTGGTCGGTCTCGTGCGCGACGGCCTTGCTACGCGGCGCCGACACGCCGACTTGCGTGCGCCCCTTGGCGCTCGACTGCTCCTGCAGCTGCGCTGGCGATTGCTGAGGAAGCGGGGGCACGGAGACGTCGGATTTACGTCGCTGAAACACGGCCGACATCGGCGCGCCGTCGGGACGCGACGCCTCGGGGCTGGAAGCCTTGGCCAACGAAACCTCGCTCGCGACGGTCTGGTTAAGCTCGCTGCTCGCCTCGCTGCCTCGCCGGTCGTGCGCATCCTGCTGGGCTGGGCTGCGAAATTCGGACGAGTCATAGCGCGCGTCCCGCTGCTCCGCGGACGTCCGCTGCAGGGCGAATTCATCGAGCGCAGCGATGACCGCGGCCAGCGATTGCGGACGGTCTTCGGGCTTCTTGGCGAGCATGCGCTGAACGAGGTCTTCAATCTCCGGGGGGAAATAGCGCTCCGGCGCGACATCCGACAGGCGCGGGGCCTGCTTGCCCACGTGTGCCTTGAGCACCTTATAGACGTTGTCGTCGTCAAAAGGAGGCTTCCCGGTGAGCATAAAGAAGGTCACGGCGCCGAGCGCGTAGATATCGGCGCGCCGATCGATCGCACCGCCAACCGCCTGCTCCGGGCTCGCGTAGAGGGGGGTGCCCAAAAAGCCCTGGGTAACCCGCACATCATCGAGGCGATGCACGATGCCGAAGTCCAGTATATGCACAAAATCATCGCCCGCAGGCAGGCGCTCAATCATGATATTGTCGGGCTTAAGGTCCCGATGAATCATATTGGCCTCATGGGCCTCGTGGACGCCGTTGGCGATCTGGCGCAGGATCTTCAGGCCGCGCCCCAGGTCGAGCGAGCCCGCGGCCCACACCACATCCTGGAGCGTGCGCCCCTCGATCAGGTCCATCAGCAGCGCGACCGCCGAGTCCCCGATCGGCACAACATCATAGAACGAGACGATATGCGGGTTTCTCAACTGCCCGAGCGCGCCGATTTCGCGGTTCAAGCGTGCCCGAATCGTCTCGGAATTTGCCGTGACATCGTCGGAGCCGAGCGGGACGATCTTGATCGCGAATTGGCGCGAAATGGCCAGGGACTCCGCCCGATAGACGAACCCCGAAGCCCCCGCCCCGATCCCACGGGTGAGCAAATATCGCTCACCGACAACCTGACCCAGCCAGGGGTCGACGATCGGCCCGAGCTCGGGCCAGGTGGGACTCGGCTGCGCCCCACACTCCAGACATGACGCGTCCTCGGGGTAGAGAACCGAGGTGCAGCGCCCGCAATAGTGAGTGGGAGGACGTTTTCGAAATTCGGCACGCCGATTCTCGTATGCCAGCTTGTCAGTCATAGCGCCGTCAGTGATTCGAAATGGAAATAGATACGACAACTGTGATTTCTATTTGCTTGCTATCCAAGAGTCAATGGTTGTTCGAGAGCAAACAACTCCTTATTTACCGTCATACGGCAAATAAACCAATTTCCGCCACAACATGCACACTGCACCGCTACACAATAATCGAACGCCGTCCTTCCTCACTAGCTACTCTATAGTAGGGGGGGATGATTATATTTCATTTCCGACAGAATTGCAGGCATCACAAATTTTGTATGCCCCCGCGGCAGCGGCGACGCGAATCTCTCCAGCACCCCGTGCCCCACAAAAGTAGAGGCTGCGTGGCCGTCGTCTTCTGAGCCGAAGCCCGGGCGCCGCGGGGTCGGCGCGACTGAATTCACCGCGGGCGGGCGAGGGATTCCGTGGACTTCGCGTTGAGCCGCGAGGATCCCGTCGATCTCGTCAATAAACGCAAGTAAATTCTGGGGACGCTCACGCCGTTTCTTCTGCAACATCTTGGCGACCAGTTGGCAGAGTCTGGGAGGAAACGCGCGATATGGCGCGCTCTCGCGCAGCCCCGGGGCGGGTTGGCGCACGTGCATGCGCAGCACTTCGCGAATCTTGGGGCTCTCAAAGGGCGGGTGGCCGACCAGCATCTCAAAGAGGATCACCCCGAGTGAATAGACGTCGCTCCTGGGGTCTACCGTGCCTCCGCAGGCCTGCTCCGGGCTGGCATATAGCGGCGTTCCCACAAAACCATTGGTGATGGCAAGGCCGTCGTCGAGCCAGACGATGCCGAAGTCCAGCAAGTGAATAAAATCCTCGCCCCCGGCGATCGCTTCGACCATGATATTTGCCGGCTTGAGGTCGCGATGCACCACGCCTACCTCGTGTGCTGCGTGCGCCGCGGTGGCGATCTGGCGCGCCATCTGACACGCTCGCCCCCAACCCAACGCGCCCACTTCAGCGAGCAATTCAGTCAACGTCGGCGCACGGATATAGTCCATCACCAACGCCTCACAGTCCTCGGACAATTGCAGCACCTCGAAGATCGAGACGATATGCGGGTTTTGAAGTCGGCTCATCGCCGAGATCTCTCGCCCTAATCGCGCCCGCACGACTTCCGGATTTGGCGCGCCTGAGTTGGCGCCGAAGTCCACGATTTTAAGCGCGAATTTCCGGGGAATATGCAGCGACTCGGCTTCATAAACCCGGGCCACCATGCCCGTGGCGATGCGGCGCGTGACCCGATATCGCCGCCCAACAATACGCCCCAGCCAGGGGTCCTGCGCGCTCTCGAGCGCCGCCCATCCGGCGGCCGGTCGCGCCGTCTGGCAATAGCCGCAGGTGGCGTCCGCCCAAGCTGCGATGGCCATGCACTCGGCGCAATAATGCCCCCCTGCTGCTCGCGCCACATCTAAATTTTGTGGGCCCCCTCCCCCCATCTCTCGCTCCTCCCCCATCCCCATATCCCCCCATCGCGTTCATCTTGTTGGGCTCGGCCCTATCCCACGAACCTAGCCACTCAAATGCCGATGAGAAGAATATCAACCAGCAGACGCAAAAAACCCCGAGTGACCATTTCAGGTCATTCGGGGTCTTCTACTTCTAGCGACTCATGCTGGCGCGAGGATTACTCCGCCGCTTCCGGCTCGGGGACCACCGCGTACACCAACTCAACATCGTATCCGGCGAGGATATTGAAGCTATCCTCATCAACCCATTCGATATTGATGCCAGCGTCAACCGCCGCGCATTGTTCCACGCGGTAGTGGCTGCGGTCGATCAGGCAACCACCCGGCGTCACGCTGGAGTTGATGCTCTCGGCGACGCAATAGGGGTGCGATTGCAGGTCGGCAAAGGTCTTCCCTTCGCCGTCTTTGGCCGGGTACAAGCGGAGCTGAAGTCCGCTATCGCAATATTTACGCGAGCTGCGACCGAACGACCGACAGGTCGGCGCCTGGCCGTCGAAATTAAAGGCCGGGCAATCCTCGTCCACCTGGCATTCGAAGGGCGGCTCGGTGATGCACTGTGCCGTCGAACCAGCGATAAGCTCACCGATTTGACCCAACGTCACGCCCATACTGGCGGCGTCGCAGATCAGACCGAGCATATGCTCATCCTCGCTCGGTGGAATCGCAGGCAATACGCGGTCAGGTGAGAAATGACGCAGGAAGCTCTCATACCGGTCTCCCGAAAACGCCTCAGCCGGGCTGTCGCCGGAATCGCCTGAAATCGTGCAGGAGCTCTTCTTTTGGAGCACGTCATACGGTGGATTCCTCACTTGCACGATAAGTTGATTTGGGTCCTGCTTTGCAGCTTCGATCGTCGCGCGAATTGTCGCACGATCATCTTCGTGCGCAGCAGCAATCGCAGCCTCAATATCACTATCGGTCGGATAATCCTCCCCATAACGGCGATAGTCTCCGTGAATTGAGGTGACGACGATCGCCTTCTCATTCACCTCCTTGCCCTTGGAACTGGAAAGATTCTCCTTGAGACGCTGGGCCAATGCCTCGGTGCTGATGAGCGGAGTGGTCTCAACCAGCGCCGGATCATTCCACATCGCGCACACAACATCGGGCGAGCTCACCGCTTTACTGACAGCTCGCTCAATGGGATTACCAGCTTCGTCGTAAAACGGAGTGGTATCCGGAAGCGCGCCCTCGCCAGCGAAAAGCCCATAATCGGAACAGTCATTCTCATCGGTGACCATCACCAGGGCGAAGTTCGCATTCTCGCGCAAGAGCCCATGATTCGGAGCCTCGGCGGCATTTTCAAGCGGCGCCTCCACCGTCCCCCCTGTCATTTCGGGCGAGAGCGCATGAACGGCGGCAGCAAGTCCCTTCTCAGCGCCTGTACCCGTGGTTCCCACCAGACTCATGCAAGCGAAGTCGGCGCGCATACTGTCGACATCCAATTGCCCCGTGGCATCGCGATAATCCTCGGAGTGGAGCACGAGCTTATTATCGCCCTTGATTGTGCGGTAAGGATTATCGGCTTCGGGTGTATCGTAGAATGGCTCCTGCCCACTCGGTGTGGTGGGGAAGAGTTTATAGGCTTGGAACGCCTCATATGCCTGAAAAATCTCTTGGTCGGTGACATTTCGCAGGTCACCCCACTTATCTTCGCCATCCTTGGAGCATTGTATCGCCAATTCGATATTCGTGCGTACCGGCTCATAGCCATCCATTGGGTCGCCCGGGTCCCCTGCATCGCCACTACAGCGGCCAATGGAGGTCGGCACCGGCTGAGGATACGCCTGTAAATAACCGGGGCGAGACAATGGCTCGGTTGCGTTCGACGAGTCCATATGCGTCGTGGTCACGCCGAGCTGGAAGTCGATATTCTGCGCGGCAATTTGGTCGATAAATCTCTCGAAATTCTCGCGAATCGACGTCTGAATCTCACACATCGAGCCGGAGTTATCGATCATCCACAGAATATCGACGGAAGCCGCCGAGTCCGGCGAGCGATCCTCGGTCACCACGACCGCGCCTTCGCTCTGGGCAAAAGAAACCGGATGAGAGTTGCAGGAGACAAGCAAGCCCGCCAGCGACAGACCCATCAGGCCCATGGTGGCGCGCTTGGCTGCTTTATTTAAAACGAATCTTTTGGACATAATATTTATCCCGATTTTCTTGCCATTTGGTAGACTTCTACGGGTTCCGAAGTGAGCCCGCTACTCCCGTCATATTAAGCCGAATCGCCGCGAAATGCTCTTCGAATAACCCGCGCGGCAGATGCCGGAGCAGCGCGCGTTTGAGATTTCCGAATACTCCCGACGATTCACAAGCGTCATTACGCCGACACAATATAAGAAAGGCCGTGGCGTGTCCACTTGCTCCCCGCCCGAAGGAACTCAACCAAAGCTAGCGCTGCGCGGGCGTTCGACAATCCTGGCGCAACTCGCCCGCACCCCAAAACTCTAAATTTCGCGCCAGACGCCAAAAAGGCTGCGCCGTCGTCATCCAAAGTTCTTCAATAGAACTTCAGTGCGGCGGGCAGCCTTTTAGTTTACGTCTCTAAATCAGACTCGAGGAACTGAGCACCGAAAATCTTCTACAAGTTTCCGGTCACGCAATTCCTGTCGAATCAGGATTTATGCGTGGTGTGCGGCAGCAGAGCGATCTGGCGCGAGCGCAGGATCGCCTGACGCAGACGGCGCTGATTCTTCGCGCTCAGTCCGGTGATGCGTGCCGGCAACATTTTGCCAGTGGTGGTGAGGAACAATTTAAGAAGTTCCGGGTTCTTATAGTCGATGCGCCAGGACGGATTTTCGTCGAAGGGATCGATTTTGCGACGGCGGCGCCAGTTGATACGCCCGTATTTGCTGCGAGCCATAATAGTCTCTCGTGATGCGCTATGAAGTATTGATAGCCAGGCCCGCGACGTCGCATAAGCGGCGTCTTCGCGGACCCAATTATCCCAAATTATTTAATTTTTTCTTCAACGAACTCGACATGCTTGCGCACGACCGGGTCGAATTTTTTCAAGCGAAGTTTGTCCGGATTCGCACGCTTGTTTTTCTTATACGTGTAAAAGTATCCGGTACCGGCGCTCGAAACGAGTTTGATTTTTTCCCGCATTATACTTTCTCCTGACGCCGACCTAAACGCGGCGTAATTATCTTATTCAATCTTTGCGAAACCCACACTCGTCCACGTGACATGCTCCGCGAGCGCGGCCAAGGCGCCGGACCATAAGTGATCAAATGCCCGGATGCAAGAGTGTTTGAGGGTTTTATCCTAATCCTTGCACAATGCTCGCCGGAAAGTCCTGCTCTTTGAGGGCTTGCAGGGCCGATTCGAGCTGCTCGGGCGTCGGCGCGGAGTCCAATTTCACGCTGGCTGTTCCTGCCTCTGCCGACACCTCCACGCGATCTCTGTCGACGCCGAGCTTCTGGCTAAGCATCGTTCGCACCGCGTTGGCGCATCCGCCGCAGCTCATTCCCGCAACGCTAAGTTCAAGTGTTTTCATGTCTCACTCCTGATCTTTGATGTGGCTCAACCAAAGATTGAGCCTCGCGTTGCGGTATATGCACCGATCGCAGCAGAGAAATCAACCCTGTGCGGCGGCATTTGCGCGAACTTCCGCTTCCTGCGCGATCTGAGCGGCGGCCGCGGGGTCGGCTTGCTGCAGCAGATGCCACTCAAGCTCGAGGTCGCGGTTGGCGTTCATATTATTGTCGCTGGAGCGCGTATTCTTGCTGAAGTTGACCTTGCACTGCCCCTCGTCGGGCTGCATTCCCTGCACCAGATAACGGCTGGCGGTCACCGTATTTGCGTTGGTGCTGTTGGAGGTCTGGCGATCATATCGCCACTCCGTCTCCAGCGTCATAATCGTGCCTTCACCGGTGTCTTTGACCGCGTATCCTTCGGAAAACAGGAGCGTTCGCGCGGTCGGCCACACCTGGTCGCACGCCGCGTTATACACGTGGCGCTCGGTCATCTGATGGATATACGCGGTGCGCGCCGAGTTCGCGCGCATCGTCGCACAACCCGACGCGAAAACCAGCGCCAGGAGACCAAGAATACTGAGAATAAGCGTCAACTTTGAGGATAAATTCTTCATGCTCTCGAAACTCCACTACGCCAAGATAACAGTTATGGAATAAAACCGTCTTAAAAAAGTCGCTGAGGAACAACTAAACAATTAATTGACCCGAGCGCTGCGCGTCAAGCGCGGCCCCTCCTTGAAGAGCGTGCTCTTTAAGCGACGAATGCCGCCGCTAAATATTCAAATTTTTAATGCTCGCCGCTAAATATCCCAACGGCGCTCGCGCAAATATAAAAACCCGCAAACCCCGCCAAAAAAGATCACGGTAAACCCGCCCAAAACGCCAAGATTTCGGCTCAGGCCGGTCTCGGCGTCGCCCAAAAATCGATTCAGCGGATTCGGCGGCAGCGGCGTGAGCGCGCCCATCTCCGCCTGCAAGGACGGCGCGAGCATCGCCTGGGAGACCATCGCGGCCGACACCATATCGGGCTGCTGGGCGGCCGAGATCTCGTAGGCATCAGAGCGATGCTCGACATGCAGCGCCGCCTCAAAACCCCAGCGCGCGATCGCCATCTTACTCGCCAATTCGGTGGGCGCGTTCATCCGGTCGACCGGCATGATCGCCCCGCCCAAAATCACCTGCGGGATCAATAAGATCGGCACCAGCGCGATCGCCGCCTCACCCGTGCGCACCAGCGCCGACAGCATCAATCCCAGCCCCAGCCCGGCCAACGAGCACAGCCATAAGACGCCCAGATGCCACAGCGGATTGCCCCAGAAATCCAGGGTGAAATAGGTGATCGTCATCAGCATCAGGCATTGCAAAAAACAAAGCCCGCCGAGCACCGTGAATTTGCTCGCCGCGTAGGCGAGCACCGACAGATTGACCATGCGCTCGCGCCGGTAGATCGCCTGTTCACTGACGATCTCGCGCGCCGCGTTCGAGCAGCCAAACCACACCGCCGCGACGACCAATAAAAAGAGCGCAAACGGCGCGTATTGCAGCCGGCTGATGAGCCCGCCGCTCTCCTGAGCGAAGACCAGCGCCAACAGAACCGCCACGATCGGCGCCTGCACCAAGAGGATCGCGGTGCCCACCCGATCTTTGAGTTTGATATCGAGATAGCGCCGCGACAGCGTCCACCACTGACGCACGCTAAAGCTCGGCGGGCGACGCGGCGACTTTTTGCTGAGCTTCACCTCGCGCGGGTCCTCGCGGCGCTCGCGCACAAACTCGTCGAAATAGCGGCTCTGGCGATAGCGCGCGGCGAAAGTCTCCATCGGTTCCCCCGCTCGCGCCGCCTCCATCAGCGGGCGCATGCAGGAGCCTGGATCGGCCAGGATCTCTTCGGCCTCGACAGAATCGGGCTCGATCTCCGGATGAAAATACAGCATCGAATCCGGGTAGGCCGGCCCATAATAAACCTGCTCGCCGGCGGCCAAATAAAGCGTATTATCCAGCATTTTATAGACTTGCGGCGAGGGCTGATGGATCGTCAATAAGATCGTGCGCCCGCCGTTGGCCAGCTTTCGCAGCAGCCCCATGACGTTGGCGGCGTCCTCGCTCGCCAGCCCGCTGGTCGGCTCATCCAGGCATAAAAGGCTCGGCTCAGTCAGCAGCTCGAGCGCGAGGTTGACGCGTTTTCGCTGCCCGCCCGAGATCCCCTTTCGCTCGGGCGAGCCGATGCGAATATCGCGGGTCTGGCTGATCTCGAGGTCCGCCAAAACGCCATCGATTCGCCGGAAGATCTCCGCGTCCGTGGTGTCCGCGGGCAGGCGTAATTTCGCGGTATAATACAGCGCCTCGAAGACGGTCAGCTCGCTGTGAATGATGTCTTCCTGGGGCACATAACCGATCGCGTTTCGATAGCGATCGAAGTTGGTCGCGAGGTCATCGCCGTTGACCAGCGTGCGCCCAAAAGCCGGGCGAAGATAGCCGATCAACGCCATCAGCAGCGTCGTCTTACCCGCCCCAGACGGCCCTAAAAGCCCAACAAATTCAGTCGGATAAACCGTAAAAGACACATCATCAAGCAGCCGCTTTATGTGGTCGCCCTCGCCGACCTCGACGACCAGGTTTTCGGCCTGCAAGAGGATATCGCCGCGATAACTTTTTTGCAGAATCCCACGCTCGAGATCCAGGCGCAGCGCGCAGGTGCCGAAGCTGATATCCTGGCCGGGCTCCAGGCGATGGCGCGTGACGCGTTGCCCGTCGACGAAGGTCCCGTTGGCGCTGCCGAGGTCCTCCAAATAGAGTTCATCGGCTTCACGAACCAAACGCGCGTGGCGGCGCGACACCTGAGGATCATCGAGGAGGACGTCATTGTCGACGTCTCGGCCGATCGTGATGATCGCCTGCTCCATCGGCAGGTAATTCGTCCCGACATGCGGCGTGTCGTGGTCGGTGTCGAGGAACTCGCGCACGCGACGCACCGGGAATCGGTAACTCCCCAGAAATAAGACGTCTTCTTCGCTGACGACCCGGCTCTGAACCCGCTCAAATCGGTCGTTGACGAAGGTGCCGTTCGCCGCGCTGAGGTCTTCGAGCAGCCAACGCTCAAGCTCGCCAAGCTCGCCCGTGGGTTGAATCTTGGTGAGCCGACAATGATGGCGCGAGATCTGGCGGGCGTCGAGGATAATATCGCAGTCAAACCCGCGGCCGATGACGACGCTCAGGCCCTGCGCGCGCTCGTCGATCGCCTCGCTCTTCTCCCGCTTTCGCGGCGCGGCGAGCGGCACGCCGCAATCGCCGCAGACGATCTCGTGGGCGGGGGTTTTGGACTCGCAATTTGAACAGATGAGCAACGACATGGCGACACTATCTCGCGGAAGCACGTGTTTGACAATCCAGACTTCGCGCTCAGCCGCCCAAAATTTGCTGGCTCTCGACCAGGCGTCGGTAGGCCGCATCGCCGCCCATCAACTCCTCGTGGGTCCCCTGCTCGACGACCGCGCCGCGCTCCAGAACGACCACCCGATCGGCGTTGGCGATGGTCGACAGACGATGCGCGATGATCAGGGTGGTGCGCCCCTCCATCAACTTCTCGAGCGCCGCCTGCACCAGCGATTCGCTCTCGACGTCCAGGGCCGAAGTTGCCTCGTCGAGGACCAGTATCACCGGGTCTTTGAGGATCGCGCGCGCGATCGCCACGCGCTGCTTTTGCCCACCCGACAGCCGCACGCCCCGCTCACCAAGCCCGGTGTCGAGCCCCTCGGGAAACTCACTGACAAACTCCCAGGCGTTGGCGGATTTAAGCGCCTCGATAATCTCCTCATCGCTCGCCGTAAGCCGGCCATAGCGCACGTTTTCACGAAGACTCCCGGAGAATAAGACAGGCTCCTGGGCGACCATGCCGATGGCCTCGCGCAGGATCGTCGGGTCCCAATCGCGGATATCATGGCCGTCGACCGAGATACTGCCGTCCTGCGGGTCATAGAAGCGCGCAACGAGGTTCGCGATGGTCGATTTCCCCGCGCCGGACGGCCCCACCACGGCGATCTTCTCGCCCGGGGCGATCTCGAAACTCACGGCGTCGAGGGCGGGGACGTCGGGGCGAGTCACATAGCGAAAGGTGACGTCTTTAAAGACGATATGCCCGGCCGTCGGCGCGACGGTCAGCGGGTCCGCGGCCGTCTCGAATTTGGGCAATCGGTCCATCAACTCAAAGACGCGCTCCGCCGCGCCCACCGCCTTCATAAAGTCGCTCCACAGGCCCGCCAGGATGCCCAGAGACATCGCCACGAACATGGTATAGAGGATATAGGCGGCCAGCTCGCCGGGGGTCATCTCCTTATTGATCACCAGCAGGCTTCCCACCCACAGGATCGCAGCGATCGCGCCGTAGCTTAAAAAAGACACCCCGCCGGTAAACAGCGCGCCGATGCGCGCGCGGTATTTACCGAACTCAAACGAGCGCTCCACCGACTCATAATAGACGGCGCGCTCGTGGTCCTCGCGCGCGAAGCTTCGCACCGTGCGAATCCCCGACAGCGCCTCCTCGGCCGACGAGGTCGACTCGGCGATGGCGTCCTGCACATCGCGCGACACGCGGCGCAGTTTTCGCCCATAATAGAAGGCCACCGCGATCACGAAGGGCACCGCCACGACCATCACCATCGACAACTTCACCGAGGTCACGAATAAGATGATCATCCCGCCGACCGCCTGCACGCCGTAGCGCAGCGCCATCGAGATATTGGTCGTCACCGCCGACTGAATCGCCTGCGTGTCCGAGGTCAGCCGGCTGGTCAGCTCACCGGTGCGGTTCTCGTCAAAAAAGCCCATCTCCTGGGCCAGGACCGCCGAAAATAACTGCTGGCGAAGATCCGCGACCACCCGCTCGCCGATGACCGTGAACAAATAATAGCGCAGCGCCGAGAAGAACGCCTGCAGCGCAAAGATACCGACCAGCGCCAGCCCCAGCATCTTGATATTCTCGGCCTGGCCGAGCTTGATCACATCATCGATCGCGATGCGGGCCGCCTGCGGATAGAGCAGCGAGACGCCCGCCGCGATAAAAAGCGCGACCGTCGCCAGGCTCAACCCCTTCCAATACGGGCGCACCAGGCTAATCATGCGCTTGAGGTCGAGCGCGTTCTTCGGTGAATCGTTCTTTACGGCATCAGCCAAGACGGAATCCTTTTTTACTCAGTGAGCCGCCAAAATATGGCGGCCTTCATCGACGTGCAGCGCCCTTTCATAAACCTCTGGCCCGAGGGCGTCGAGCAGCGATTCGTCGCGTTGATACACATCGAGATATTGGAATCGGCGGCGCAACCTGTTAATTCCGTCGCGTTGACGCCGTGGGCCTCGATAAACCTATAAAGTACGCCTTTTCACTCAGATAGAGCGATAAAATTATGAATATGAACCAAGCCAACACCGAATTGAACGCGTATTTAGTCCTGATGGGTGCCGAGAACACGGCGAAGACGCCGAAAAATGATCTTATCGCGACGCTTCGCGACGGCTCCTCCGAGCTAAGCGCCGCGCTCTTCGCGCTCTATGCGCAGGCAATGGGCTCGGCCAGCGCGTCGGGCGGCGCCGACGATTGGGTCAAAAATTTCGACTTCGCGGCGGCCTCCCCGCTGGCGCGCGTCGCCTGGGTTTATGACGAATCTGAGACCGTCGAGGCGCGTATCGACGCGCTCTTCGACGGGGCGGACGCCGCGCTAAAGGCCGCGCTCATCGACACCCTGGTGCGCGCCCAGATCGCCTGGGCACACCCGAGCATCGACGCGGCCCTCGAGGATGACGCCACGCGCCAGGCAGCCGCCTGGCTGGTCGCCCACGGGGCGCCGGAGTCCCTCAACGATTGGCTGCTCGACAACGAGGCCGTCGAAGATGTGCTCGACGGATTGCGCGCGCTTTCGCTCAGCGACACCGATCTTGGGGCCGGCGACTGGAGCGCCTTCGAGCAGTGGCAGGCCGCGCTCACCGACGCGGTGATGGGCACCCAGGAGGCCGAGGAGCGCGCTGATTTCGAGGCCGCGCTGGCCCGGGTCACCGGCCCGCTCGCTGTGCTCGACCCGGCCGTGTGGGCGCGCCTGGCGCTGGGCGGCGACGCCGACTCAGCCTGGCTTAAAGACCCGCAGGTGGTCGCAGACTTTTTGCAGAGCCACGGCCCGGCCAGTTGGCTGGAGGCGCTTTGCATCTTAGACGCGACCGACGATCCGGCCGCCGAGTTCGGCGCGCTGCTGGCCGTCGCCGCGACCAGCGGCCTCGACGACACGCCGCCCGATGAGGACGCCGCGCGCGGGCTCATCCAACTATTGCAGCTCGCCCCGGATGCCCCCGAGACCGCGTGGGAGCCGCTGGCCGCCCGCCTCGGCCTGGCCACCGCCATCGCCCTGACCGGCGCCGACGACGCCGCCCCCGACGACGGCCTGGGCCTGCTGCTCGTCCAGGTCGCCGCGCACGAGCGCCTGCTGCACCACGGCTATCACTCCCCGGGAATCAGCGGCCTGCCGCACTCGCCAAGCGACCCCGAAGACATCTCCTTGGAGGCATCGCTGGCGCTGCTGAGCGACCTCGAGGAGCAAACCTATGACCTCGAAGTCCTGGACCCCGACACCACCGTCATGATCCTGCGAAATTGCCTGGATCTGCACCGCCACCTCGACGCGAATCCCGAGCAATTTGAGAAGCTTAGCCAGGACTGGGCCGACGCCTTCGCCGCCAGCGCCTCCCCCGCCCTGGCCCTGGCCAGCCGCGGATTATTCGCGCGCCTCGCCGCGCGCGACGCCGCCCTGGAGCAAAAAACGCTGGCCCAAGCCCCGGACCTCGGCGCCGCCCTGGTGCTGAGCCGCCTGGGCGACGAAGACCCGCGCGTCATCCAAACCCTGGCCCACCACGGCGCGCTGCAAACCTCGGTCGGCCTCGACTGCGCACGCCGCCTCGCCGAGAACGGCACGCCCCAGGCGCTCGAATCATTGGCCACGCTGTGGGCCACCGCCGATTGCCTGCGCGCGCCCTTCTTTGCCCGATGCCTGCAAGACGCCATCGAGAACCTGGCGGACGCCGAATAACGGCGCGAAATTACCGCTTAATCCGGCATTCGACCGCTTAATCACCCAGAAGAACCGTTCGATTCGGTTTTATGGTGTTGACAGCGAGTTAAGGGGGTGAATAATTCAGGGCACCCGACGAAGACTCACTCCGCCGTCGCTTCCACCCCCGGAGCTTAGCGTGAACTTAGAAAACGCCCGCATCTTTGAAGTTGGACCGCGCGACGGTCTGCAGAATGAATCCGCGATCCTCAGCGTCGACCAGAAGATCGAATTCATCGAGCGCCTGGTCGGCGCGGGCGTCACCGATATCGAGATCGGCAGCTTCGTTCACCCCAAGTGGGTGCCCCAAATGGCCGACACCGACCAGGTCGCCGCGCGCATCGCGCCCGCCGACCTCGCCGGCGAAAACGGCGTGCGCTATTGGGCGCTGATCCCCAACCGGCGAGGTCTTGAGCGGGCGCTCGCCGCCGGGGTCAAATATATCTCCACCGCGATCTCCTCGTCGGAAGCCCACAATCAGAGCAACCTCAACCGCTCCATCGCCGACAGCCTGGACGATCTTCGCGACTCCTTTAAGCTCGCCAAGGACAACGGCTGCCAGCTGCGCGCCTATATCTCGACGGTCTTCGGCTGCCCCTACGAGGGCGAGGTCGATTTTGCGCGGGTGATGGACATCGCGGAGCAGTTGCTGGACTTCGGCGCCGACCTCATCGCCCTGGGCGACACCATCGGCGCCGGCACCCCGCCCCAGGTCGAAGACGGCTGCCGGCGCATGCTCGAAGCCTTCGGCCCCGAGCGCGTCGCTCTGCACCTGCACGACACCCAGGGCCTCGGCCTAACCAACGCTCTTTTGGCCTGGCGCGTCGGCATGCGCCAATTCGACTCGGCCGTCGGCGGCACCGGCGGCTGCCCCTACGCCCCGAGCGCGGCCGGCAACCTCGGCTCCGAAGATCTCATCCACCTATTCAATAGTTGCGGGATCGAGACCGGCCTCGACCTGGAGAAGTTGCTTCAGACGACGTCCTGGCTCGAGAAGAACACCCCGATCGAATCCGTGTCACGCTATTTTCAATATCGGAAAAGCGCCGAGGGCTCGACGCTTTGAGGTTTGAAGTTTGAGGTTGAACGCGCGAGTGCTTTGGCGGGGCTCAGATCTTGCGATAAATCGTACGCGTCGAAATATCGAGTAATTTTGCCGCCAACTTCTTATCCCCGCCGGTCAGCTTAAGCGTCTCGTGCATCACCAGCTTCTCGATCTCATCGAGCGTCGTCCCCAGCGGGATTGTGATGTGACGGGTGTCGGGCTCATATGAAGTGATTTGCTCGGGGAGGTCGTCCAGCCCGATGCTTCCATCCTTGTCGAGCACCACCGCCCGCTCGATAATATTCTCCAGCTCACGCACATTTCCCGGCCAATGGTAGGTCATCAGCGCGTCGAGGCACTCGCGGCTAAGCCGGTCGATCTTGCGGTTATTCTTCTGGCGATATTTGCTCAAGAAATACTCGGCCAAAAGCGGCACGTCTTCCATGCGCCGGCGCAGCGGCGGGATCTCGATATTGACGACGTTGAGCCGGTAGTAGAGGTCTTCGCGGAAGTTGCCCGCCTCTAGCTCATCTTCGAGGTCTTTGTGGGTGGCGGTCACGATGCGCACGTCGACCTGGGTCGGCGTATTAGAGCCCAGGCGCTCGAACTCCCCTTCCTGCAGCACGCGCAACAGGCGCACCTGCACCTGCGGGCTAAGCTCGCCAATTTCATCGAGAAATAGCGTGCCGCCGTCGGCGGCCTCAAAACGCCCGATCTTTCGCTGAGTGGCGCCGGTGAAGGCGCCTTTTTCGTAGCCGAAAAGTTCGCTCTCGAGGATCGACTCGGGCAGGGCGGCGCAGTTCACGGCCACAAAGGGCGCGTCTGCGCGGTCGCTCAGCTCGTAGATCATGCGCGCAAAGAGCTCCTTGCCGGTCCCCGACTCCCCGCTTAACAGCACCGTGGTCGAGCTCGTGGCGACCTGCTTGACCAGGTCCAAGGCCGCGCGAAACGCCGGCGATTGCCCGACCAGATTCGGCTCGTCGGCCAGCCCGGCCAGGCGCGCCTTGAGGGCACGGTTCTCGGCGACCAACGCCTGGCGCTCGAGCCCCTGACGCACGGATTTTAGGATGGTCGCCCGCTTGATGGGCTTGCTGACAAAATCATAGGCCCCCCGCTTCATGCCCTCGACGGCGCGCTCGACGGTGCCAAAGGCGGTCATCAAGACGACCTCGACCTCGGGCTGCAGGGTCTTGACCAATTTGAGCAGATCCATGCCATCGATCTTGCCCATCTTCAGGTCAGTGAGCACCAGGTGCAGGGGCTCGCGGCGGATAATCGCCAGCGCTTCCTCCCCGCTCTCGGCGGTCAGGACTTCGTAACCTTCTTTGAGGAAGAGGCGCTCAAGGGTCTTAAGGTGGGCGACTTCGTCGTCGACCAGCAGGATTTTCGGGGTTTCAGCGATGGTCGACTTCATCGAGACCGAGGTCGAGTGGGATAGGGAAAGAATGCGCGCGAAATGTCGATAGGTGAGAAAAACTCTCGGTCTCTATTTTGCTGTAATCGCCAGGATCAACATGCCGTTTTTATAATCAAGGCCAGCCTGGAAAAAGGTGCTCCCGCGAGAGGCGCGCAGCGTGGTGCTGAATTGGTCCCCAATCGCCAGACCCATGCGCAGCAGGTCCGCGGTGACGCCGTGGAAGGTCAGAGTGAGGTTAGTGCCCCCCGGCAGCTCGGTGGTGCGCGACTGAGATTGTTGAAGGGTGAAGCTATTATCGTCGATAAGCTGAAAGTTGCTATAACCACCGAAGGCCTTTTGCAGCTCGTTTTTAAGGTCACCAAGCTTGGAGTCGAACGCGTCTCCCTGTTTGGTGGCGGCAATCGAGCGCACCCGAACCGTGACGTCCTGGGCCGCTGCTGGGCGCGCGAAGGCGAATACGCCCATCAGCACGGTCAGCGTCAAAAATGTGTTGAGAAGTGTCCGCATGACTACTTCCTTCGGGTCAATCCCTTTCGGGAGGTTTCGATTAAGCGGAGGGTCATCCGCTATCATCATTCATCGAGTTCTGCCGTCTTTCAAAATTCGAGCCCTATGGCGACTTGCGTCGCGCGTCTCGAGGTCACCGGGTTAAATCGGCTGGCCGCGTGGGGTGCCTTGCTCAGTGGGCGCCTCGGCGTCCGGGTTGGTGACAGTACCGTTTGAGTCGTCGGCGGGCGTCGAGCCAAGGTTTTCCTGGGGCTCGGGCTCCGTTTCTTCTTCCGAATCAAAGAGCCAAATAACGGTGGGGTCTGCCTCCGCATTATTCTCGGAGTTCATGTTGACCCTCGTCATCGGGCTATCAATCATGACGGAGGAACCGGGCGAATATTCAACACTATCGACAATCACAATGTGCTTTTCGACCGTTTTCTCGACGATCACGCGCTCCTTGGGTCCCAGGATGCGATCTCCGAAGAGCGCCATGACGCCAAAGGCGACGAGCGCAGCCGCCGCCGCGCCGAAGATCGCCTGGCGATACTCGCCAGCCCACCCCGTGAACCCGCCGCGCTTCTGTCGCTCGGCCTCCAAAGAGATCGGCGCAGGGCTCGGCTCTTCCGCGTTGATGGCGTCGAATACGCCGCCCCATATTGCGTCGAGCGGCGCGTTCTCGCAGGCCGTTTCGGCGGCCACGTTCACGCCCAACTTAATCTCGTCGAGCGCCTCCAGGTAGCCGCAAACCTGCGCCTCATCCTGGTCGATCCATGCCTGAACTTGTGCGGTTTCGGCCGCGTCGGTTTCGGCGTCGGCAAATCGGTGCAGCAGCATCAGGTGCTGCTGAGCATCAAATTTTTGTATCTTTTGGTCGCCGGCAGGTTGCGGCGAGTTGTGGGCGGATTCGGTGTTAATCCCGGCGCTGATTTTGTCCCAGAAGCCGCTAAAGTCGACCTCTTGGACCATCTCGGCCTCCGCAATACGCAGCCCCTCACCCAACTCCCCAAGGCTCGCCAGATAAGCAGCGGCGTCCGGGCGCTCGCCCAGCAACGCGCGGGCCCAGGCCTCCTCGGCCGGGTCCACCTCGTCGTCGTGCAGGCGCTGCAATAGACCGCGCAAATCCTCCAGCGGCGTGTCCATCATATCGCCGGCCTCGGCGGCCAACTCGGCGAGTCGCGCGGCGCTGATAATCTTCGGCTCAGCGCGCTCCCAAACCAACTCATGGCTCGCCTGCACCGCCAGGCTTAGCTCGCCGAGCGCCGCCACGAAGACGCGTGCGGACGCCGAGCCCTCAAGAAGTTGCTCCGCCTGGACACACTCCGCCGCCGACAACTCTTCGTCATAGAAGCGCTGCAATAACAGGCATTGTGCTGAGGTCAATCCTTGCGAAGTCATTTTATTTCAGTCCTCGTAGGGGCGATAATTTTCAGTGGCCGGTAGGCTTTAGGCGGGGGCAGCATGACGGCCTTTTATGCCCTCATCCTGCTCACGGAATCATAGACGGTGGGGCATTTAGAATAATTCAATTCCAAACCGATTTTTCTCGATCTACTTCACCACCAAGGTCTCCCCCAAATACTCTTTGATCGCCTCCTGAAAATAGCGCCGGGCATGATAAAGTCGACTCATGACGGTGCCCTTGGAGATGCCAAGCACGTCGGCGATCTCCTCGTAGGCCAGCCCCTCCACCTCGCGCAAAATGAGGATCGTGCGGTGTTTTTCGCTGAGTGTGTCGAGCGCCTCGAGCATATTATCGCGCAACTCTTTGCGCGCGTAGACCCGGTCGGGGCGCAGCCCCAACGTCGACGACATAATCTGCTCGTCGCCGTCGATATCATCCTCCCGCCCCACCGCGTCATTATAGTCGACCTCCGAGCGGCGATTGCGCTTGCGGATAAAGTCGATGCATTTATTGACGGTGATGCGGTAAAGCCAGGTATAAAAGCTCGAATTATGATTGAATTTTTCGAGGTATCGAAAAACTTTTATGAAGACGTCTTGGCTGACGTCCATGGAGTCCTGCTGATTCTTCAGCATCCCGTAGCAGATGGAGTAGACCTTGCGCTGGTAGCGCACGACCAACTCCTGGAACGCGTCCTGGTCCCCTGCCTGGGCTCTCTCGACAAGTTGTCGCTCATCTTCCACGTCGCTTCCCATTGCTATGAGCTGGGCTACAAATTGGGGGCTCTTAGCGAGCCCCCAGGATCCGATCAGGCATCCTCATCGTCCGAAGCGTCATCTTGCGCGTCGTCGGCGTCGCCATCGGGCGCGACCTCGCCGTCGGCGCCTTCCAGGGCGAGGCCGTCTTCGCCGATCTCGTCCTCGTCCTCGTCCTCGTCTTCCTCACCCTCGGGGAGTCGCGCCATGCTGACGACGGTCTCTTCGGGGTCGGTGACCATCACCTTCACGCCCTGGGTGTTTCGCCCGTAGGTCGAAATCTCGCCAACGCGGGTGCGCAGGACCTGGCCGTGGTCGGTGATGAGGATCAACTGATCATCCTCACTGACGAGGCGAATGCCGACCAATTTACCGTTTCGATCGTTGACCTTCATGGTGATGACGCCGAGGCCGCCGCGCCCGCGGATCGGATACTCGCTGATGACGGTGCGCTTACCATAGCCATTCTCGGTGATGGCGAGCAACGTCTGCGGCTCATCGGCGGTCTCTTCGCCCTCGGGCGCGTCTTTGGGCACGACCTCCATGCCGACCAACTCGTCGTCATCGCGGAAACGCATGCCGATGACGCCGCTGGCGTTTCGCCCGACCGCGCGCACATCTTCTTCGTGGAAGCGAATCGCCTGGCCATTCTGGCTGACCAGCAGGATCTCTTCGCTGCCGTCGGTCAGGCGCACCGACACAAGTCGGTCGCCGTCTTTGATATTGAGCGCGATAATGCCGCCGGAGTGCACGTTCTGATAGGCGTCCAGGCGCGTCTTCTTGACCAGACCGTTGCGGGTGGCAAAGACCAGGAATTTATCGTCGTAGAAGTCATCCGCGGCCAGAATCGTGCGCACGACCTCATCGCTCTCCAGGGGCAACACGTTGGCGACGTGGCTGCCGCGCGTGGTGCGTGAGCCCTGCGGGAGCTCATGGGTGCGCAGCAGATAGAGCTTGCCGACCGACGTGAAGATCAAAATATTGGTGTGCGTCGAGGCGACGAACATATCCGTGACGAAATCCTCGTCCTTGGTCGCCATGCCGCGTTTGCCACGCCCACCACGGCGCTGCGCGCGATACTCATCAAGCGGGGTACGCTTGATATAGCCCTGGTGGCTCAGCGTCACGACCACGTCTTCTTCGGCGATAAGATCTTCGACCGACAGGTGGCTGACATTATACAGAATCTCGGTGCGACGCTCGCTGGCGTTAATCTCGCCGGCCTCGACCAGCTCGTCACGAATGACGCCCATCAGCACCGACTCGTCGCCCAGGATGCTCTTCAAATACTCGATGGTCGCGCGCAACTCGGCCAGCTCGGCCAAGATTTTGTCGCGCTCCAGGCCGGTGAGTTTTTGCAGGCGCATGCGAAGAATCGCGTCGGCCTGCAGCTCGCTGAGCGCGAATTTCTCCATCAGGCCGGCGTGGGCCTCGGCGGGCGATGCGCTCGCCCGGATCAACGCGATCACCTCATCGAGGTTATCCAGCGCGATCTTCAAGCCTTCGAGGATATGCGCGCGCGCCTCAGCCTTGCCCAGCTCGAAGATGGTGCGGCGAGTGACGATGTCGCGGCGGAAATCCACGAAATGCATCAGCACTTCTTTGAGCCCCATCACCTTCGCCTGTCCGTTGACAATCGCGCGGGTGATGATGCCGAAGGAGGCCTGCATCTGGGTCATCTTAAACAGGTTATTGAGCACGATCTCGGGGATCACGTCGCGGCGCAGCTCGATCACCATGCGCATGCCCTTGCGGTCGGACTCGTCGCGGATGTCGGTGATGCCGTCGATCTTCTTGTCGCGCACCAGGTGGGCGATCTTCTCGATGAGCCGCGCCTTATTAACCTGGTAGGGCAGCTCGGTGGTGATCAGCGAGGACTTACCGTTCTTCTCATTATACTCGATATCCACGCGCGCGCGCATGCGGATCACGCCGCGCCCGGTGGTGTAGGCGTCGCGGATGCCCGAGGCGCCGTAGATCAAACCGGCGGTCGGGAAGTCCGGGCCCGGCACGATCTGCATCAGCTCGTCGACCGAGATCTTGGGGTTGTCGACCAGGGCCACGGCCGCGGCGATGACCTCGGTGGGGTTATGCGGCGGGATATTGGTCGACATACCGACCGCGATACCCGAGGAGCCGTTGATCAGCAGGTTCGGCAGGCGCGCCGGCAGCACCGACGGCTCTTTCTCGTTGCCGTCGTAGTTGTCGACCCAGTCGATGGTGTCCTTGTCGATGTCCGACAATAACTCCTCGGCGACCCGGTCCATGCGGACCTCGGTATAACGCATCGCAGCAGCGGAGTCGCCGTCGATGGAGCCGAAGTTGCCCTGGCCGTCGACCAGCGGCATGCGCATATTGAAATCCTGCGCCATACGCACCAAGGCGTCGTAGATCGAGGAGTCGCCGTGGGGGTGGAATTTACCCATGACCTCACCGACGATACGCGCCGATTTCTTATAGGCGCTATTCCAGCGGTTCCCCAGCTCGTACTGACCGTAGAGGATGCGGCGGTGCACCGGCTTGAGCCCGTCGCGCACATCTGGCAGCGCTCGCCCGATGATTACGCTCATTGCGTAGTCGAGGTACGAGTTACGAATCTCGTCCTCAATATTTATTGGGATGATGTGGGTCGACTCATCTGCCATGAGAAATTCTCCTTCCTACTTACAACTCGAAGACGTGTGCGCACGGATTGAGAGCACTATATTATGAAGCAATTTTTAAGAATTTGGGCGCGCCAAACTAGAAAAGGCGCTAATTCGCCCGATACGGCCTCCGTGACGACTGCGCGTGGCAGCGCTCAGGGGCGGTATTCGGAGCGCCGCGAAGCTACCAATAACGCCGCCTACGGGCAAGCGCGCCTTGCAGAATATGCATCTTAAAGCGCCGCGGGCGAAATGAGGCGCCGCAACCCAGACAAACGCGCCGGACAGGCGATTTGCGATGAATTTGAAAAAATCGCCTTGCCGAACCCAACTCGCTGGTTAGCTTCCACCTAACTTTCGAGCCCGCCAAGATTTTGGACCTCGAAAACTGCTGAGCCAGAGAAACGGGCAGCGCCGTCTCAGCATTCCGCACCTCACCTAAATACCGCTGCGCAGCCCTACGCGCCGCCTCGAAGCGCGATTTTTTGTGCCTTCGAAAAAAGAAAAACATCAGTGGGAGCGGAAAAGTGAACCTATTTTGAATCCTTTTTGATTAGAAAGCTTCTAAAGAGATGAAACGCGTTGGAATACCTCCTAGAGTGCTTTGGGCGGTGACGGCGCGAGACAAAGCAAGACCGCGCTGGCCTGATGACGCACCAGAACCAAACGACCTTTGATTCGATGCAGTAAATCCGGCCCTTCAATATAGCTCACCGCGAATAAGGAGAAGTCGAGATGCTAAAAATCAACGAGTTCAACACCGAAACAGACCTAGCCCCCGAAGGCAGCAAGATGCAGGTTTTTCAAGATACCGCGATGGGGTATATTGACGAGCTCTATGCGAGCGCGCTGCGCTACACCAAGAACGAGCGCGACGCCGAGGACCTGGTCCAAGAGACCTTCCTGAAGGCCTATAATAACTGGGATCGCTACCAGCAGGGCACCAATTGCCGCGCATGGCTCTTCACGATCCTGACCAACACGTTCATCAATAAATACCGTCGCAAGAAGAAAGAGCGCGAGATCCTCAACGCCGACGATCTGCGCCCCATCGAGCAATTCTTCTTCAACCGGGAGAATACCAGCTTCTACGACAGCCCGTCTCAGGACGTCGTCCACGGCTCGTTCAGCCAGGACATCAAAGACGCGCTGGGGTCGCTCTCCGAGGAGTTCCGTACGGTCGTGGTCTTGGCCGACCTCAACGACTTCTCCTATAAAGAAGTCGCGCATATCCTGGACTGCCCGGTGGGTACGGTCATGAGCCGGCTGTTCCGTGGGCGTAAAATGATGCGCCGCGCCCTGGTCGACACCGCCTACGACCGCGGCATCATCCGCGACCGCGAGCCCTTCCTGCACGAGGACTCCAACCGCACGCGCCGCTCGGTGCGCAAGGCAAAGCTTAAGGAACATCGCGAAGACGAGAAGAAGGCAGTCGCCTAAGCGCTGACGGACTTCGCGGCCGCCTCGCCCTTCTTATTCGCCAACGAAGCGCGGTCTTAGGACCGCGCTTCGTTGTGTCCGCTCCTTTTAATGTCGGGCATCGCGCCAAAAAGAAGCGCGATTTCATCGCGGATTGACCCGCCTCCCCGAAACCGCTAACAACGCCCCATATTTGAGCGGTAGCCATGGGCATTGTCTCAAATACTCCAATCGAATTCACAAGATACGCTTCTTAAAAAACGCAACACATATTGGGAGATCGCAGCATGGCAAAAGAATTTTTGAACACCGGACACGAACTCTTCAGCGACCTTGACTATAAAGTACGCGAGCTCAACCCGAGCTCGGTGCGCTTTGGTCGCAAAGAGATCGACATGGCAGAAGTCGAGATGCCCGGCCTGATGGCGCTTCGCGCCCGCTACGGCGAGTCGAAGCCGCTCAAAGGCGCGCGCATCATGGGCTCCTTGCATATGACCATCCAGACCGCCGTGCTCATCGAGACGCTTATCGCGCTGGGCGCCGAAGTTCGCTGGGTCTCCTGCAATATCTACTCGACCCAGGATCACGCTGCGTCCGCCGTCGTCGCGGGCCCCAACGGCAGCGCCGAAGACCCGCAGGGTCCGGCCGTTTACGCGTGGAAAGGCGAGTCGATTGAAGAGTATTGGTGGTGCACCTTTCAGGCGCTTAACTGGCCGGACGGACAGGGCCCGAACCTTATCCTCGACGACGGCGGCGACGCCACGATGATGGTCCACCTGGGCGAGCAATATGAGCGTGGAGGTGGCGTCCCGTCGGCCGCCGACGCTACCACCGCCGACGTGCGCGTGCTTCGCGAGCTGCTCGCCGAAGTCCAAGAGCACGACAAAACCTTCTGGGGCAAGATGGCTCCGGGCATCAAGGGCGTCAGCGAAGAGACCACCACGGGCGTGCATCGCCTCTATCAGATGACCCAGGAAGGCACGCTGCTCTTCCCGGCCATCAACGTCAACGACTCGGTCACGAAGTCGAAATTCGACAATATCTACGGCTGCCGTCACTCGCTGGTCGACGCCATCATGCGCGCGACCGACGTGATGCTCGCGGGCAAGCGCGCGCTGGTCTGCGGCTACGGCGACGTCGGCAAAGGTAGCGTCGAGTCGATGATCGGCCAAAAAGCAAAGGTCGCCGTCACCGAGATCGACCCGATCTGCGCCCTTCAGGCCACCATGCACGGCCTGGACGTCATCACCGTCGACGACGCCATCGAGCGCAGCTTCGACATCTTCGTCACCGCCACGGGCAACAAAGACGTCATCACCGCCGCGCATATGCAGAAGATGAAGCATAACGCGATCGTGTGTAATATCGGCCACTTCGACAACGAGATCGACATGGCCGGCCTCGAGGCCATGGCCAAAGTGGGCAAGGTCGAGAAGATCGAGATTAAACCCCAGGTGCACGAGTGGCGCTTTGAGGACGGACACTCGATCATCATTTTGGCCGAAGGTCGCCTGGTCAACCTGGGCTGCGCCACCGGTCACCCGAGCTTCGTGATGAGCGCCTCGTTCACCAACCAGGTCCTGGCCCAGATGGAGCTTTACGCCAACGCTGAAGCCCACGGCACCAACGTCATCACGCTGCCCAAAGAGCTCGACGAAGAGGTCGCCCGCCTTCACCTGGAGCAGCTCGGCGTCAACCTCACCGAGATGACCGACGAGCAGGCTGCCTATATCAGCGTCGATAAAGCCGGCCCCTATAAGCCGGACTATTACCGCTATTAATCTTGAGCCGAAGTCGGCTTAGGTAGCAAAAGATTGGCCCGCGCGGAGGAGACTCCGCGCGGGCTTTTTTATTGTATTTCGCCGAGGTCGACTTTGAGCGACAGGTAGAACGCGCGCCCGGGGAGCGGCCGCTGCAGCGAGTCTGCGCCGCGCTGCTGATCGGTGAGGTTTCGGGCGTTAAACGCGACCTCCCAGCCCGGCCGCGGCGCCACCGACGCGCCCAGGTCCAGCGTCCAAAACGCCGGGTTATACAGGTTCGCGAAGCTATCGAGGTAGACCCGGCTGCGCCAATCCGCCTGGGCAAAAACGCGCGCCGACGCCAACTTCGAGAGCCAGGCAACTCCGCCTTTTCCGCCCAGCTCGGCTTCGGCGCGCGCCGCGCTCTGATGGGCCGGCTGCCCCGGCACCGGCGTGCCATCGGCCATCGCGTCGAGCCAGGCGTCAGTCCAGGTATAATTGCCGCGCACGCTCATGCGCCGATGCGGCCGCAGCCGAACCGTCGCCTCGATCCCGCGGCTATGCCCGCTGCCGAGGTTCGCGGCCTCGAAAAGATACGCCGTGCGCGCCACAAAATAGATCGACTCCTCGATCTCACTCTGAAACCACACCAGTTCGGCCGCGACCGGCGACTTCTCGGCGCCCAATTCCAGGCCGCCGTCCCAGCTCAGCGCCCGCTCGGGGTCGAGGTCGCTGCGCCCGCGCACGCCGGCCATGTCGAGGTATAACTCGTCAAAATCCGGGGCCCGAAAGGTCTGGGCGATATTGCCCTTCACCTTGAGCCAGCGCCTCGCGCGCCACAACGCGCCGAAGGACGGCATCAGCGGCGTCCAACTTCGGGTCGTCGTCGATTCGCCCCCCGAAACCTGGCCCAATGGCGTCGATTCATCGCCGATATATTCGGCCCGAAGCCCCGCGACCAGACTCAGCGCCTCACCGCCCAGCAGCAGCTCATTGGAGAGCGCGGCGCCAAAAGTATTGCGGGTCGCGTCGATGGCCGAATCCTCGCGCGAGCTCGCATAATCCACGCGATGCGTCGCCCCGTAGACCTCGCGGCGCCCCTCAAGATTCACGTGAATCATATTGCCAAAGTCGAGCCAAATACCGCTCTCGGCGTTGAACACCACGCTCTCGACGGTCGAGGCGTCCGCGACCTCGCTGCTCCCCAGAAACCCGTCGGGATTCTCGTAGGCCGTCCCGCGGCGCTGATACCCGGCGAGGGCGCGCGCATCGACCGCGCCCCAGTCGGCGGCGAGGAGCGCCGGGCGCTCCCACCCCAATTGAGCGATGAGGCGGTCCTGCTCGAGGCGCGCGTCGCGGTAGCGCTCCTGGAACTCACTCGGCCCGGGCGCCCCGCCCTCGCCCATCTCGTAGCTGAGCAGCGGGCGCAGCGCGTGCGCCCCCAAATCAACGCGCCCCGCCCCGTTGAGCCCGAGGGTCCAATGGTCATTATTGACGCGCTGATGGCGGGTCCCCTGGGCGTCGATAAAGTCAAAGTCGCCCGCGCTCTGCTGCCAATTCGCGTCGAGGCGCATCGCGTAGTCGGGGCGCGAAAACGTGCTGTTCGCGGCCAGCCCATAGGTCCCAAAACTCCCGCCCATCGCGGTCGCGCTCAGCGATTCGCCGCTGCCCTGGGGCAGCCGCGTGCGCAAGTCCAACGCCCCGCTCAAGCCCCCGCTGCCCTGCACCACGGCGGCCGGCCCGCGGTAGACATCCGCCGAGTCCAGCCCGGCGAGCGATAAGCTGCCGATATCAAAGCCAATGCCGGCCGGCGCGCGCACGCGCATGCCATTGAGTGAGACCGAGAGTTGGCGCGAATTACCACCCCGCACCGACGCGAAGGCCGGGCGCCCGAAGCCCGCGCTTCGGCGCATATTGACGCCCGGGACTTCCTCCAAGACATCGCTGAGGTCTCGCCCGTAGCGCGCGGCGTCGTCTACGCGCACGCGGGTCACGAAGCCCGATGGCACGCGGCGGTCCTCGACCGACGCCTCGGCCGAGGTCACGGTTTTGACCGTATAATCCTCATCTTCTGCGCCAGAATCTTCGGCAAGAACGAGCCGCGGCGCGACCCCCAAGAGGAGAGCCGCGCCGAGAATAGCGAGCGATTTTGATGCAAATCGCGTCGAAGGGGTGCGCAACATCAGCCAACCTGCTCAGCCGGCTCAGCCGGTTTCGAGGGGTCTTCTGGGTGCGGTCGAAACGCGTCGCGGATCAACTCGATGGCCATCAAACCCACGCCGATGCAGATCAGCGCGTCGGCGATATTGAAGGTCGGCCAGCGATAGGCGTCGGTATATTTCCACACGATAAAGTCGATCACATAGCCAAAGCGAATGCGGTCGATAAAGTTACCGATGGCGCCCGACGCGATAAAGCTAAGCCCCCAGATCATCATGCGCTGATCGGGCAGAACCCCGCGCAATATAAAGAGAATCATCAAGACCGCCAGCAGGCTGACGATGACGAAAAACGGCACGCGCCAATCCTCGTGACCGTCGGCCAGGATGCCAAACGCGGCGCCCGGGTTCTCGGTATATTGATAATCCCAATAGTCCGGAATCACGACCACCTTGCGGTTGGTGACCTTGATCTCGTCGAGGGCGTCGACGGGGCTATCCGGGGCGAGTTTGGTGCCGTCGGGGCGCTCGGTGTGGTAGCGGGCGATGGCATCGATCTCTTCGGGCGTATTGCTCTCGAATTCGGCCGTCAGAAAAGACTGCACCGTGGCGCCCTCGGCGGCCTCATCGACCGGCAAATAGATCGGATGATCCACCGACCCGGCGCGCTGGGTTGCCAGGCGCGACGAGGCGTAATCCTTGCTCCACTGGTCGAGCGCGACGCCGACCAGGATCACGAGGAAGAAGATGATATATTTGGTGAAATTTGGCTTCATGTGTTTTCCGCGTTTAGCTCGTCCACGACCGATGCGCAGCGTTTGCAGGTTTCGTCATCGCTCGTAGGCGCAATCCAATAATTCCAGCAACGCGGGCATTTCTTCCCATCGGCCGGCTCAACCTCGACCTCGACCAATTTATCGGCCTCAGACGGTTCTCCTTCGAGCACGTCGGCGTAGCTGACGATGCATAACGCGTCGAGTTGCCCGGAATAATCCCGCAACAACTCCAGAGTCTCGCCGGTGGCGTGGATGCGGATATGCGCTTCCTGACTGCTGCCAATCTGGCCGGGCTTCTTCTGCTTACGCGGCACGCGTTTTTCTTCGAGGGCGCGCTGCACCTCCTGGCGCACCTCCAGCAAGCGCTCCCATCGCTCGGCGAGCTCCGGGTTGGTCCACTCGGCCGGGGTCTCGGGGAAGTCGGCCAAGAAGACCGACTCCGGCTCATCGGCGCTATGCGGCAGATATTGCCAGACTTCCTCCGCGGTGAACGAGAGGATCGGCGCCATCGCGCGAACCAGCGCGTTGAGCACGCCCGCGTACGCGGTCTGCGCGGCCAGGCGCTTGGGCCCGTCGGGCGCTTCGCAATAGATGCGGTCCTTGGTCACATCCATATAGATGCTCGACAGGTCGACCGTCATAAATTGCAAAAGCGTGTGGTAAATCGTGTGGAATTGATAGTCCTGATACGCCTCGCGCATGCGCTCGATCGTCTCGGCGGTGCGGTGCAGCACCCATTTATCGATCTCATAGAGGTCGTCGTAGGCCACCGCTTTGTCCGGGGTATACCCGTCCAGGTTTCCGAGCAGGAAGCGCGACGTGTTGCGGATCTTACGGTAGGCGTCGGCGACGCGCTTGAGGATCTCGTCGCTCAAGGAGATATCGCCGCGATAGTCGACGCTGGCGACCCACAGGCGCAGGATCTCGGCGCCGTATTTCTCGATCATCTTCTCGGGCGGCTCGAAATTTTTGGAGGATTTCGAGTATTTACGCCCCTGCTTATCGGTGACAAAGCCGTGGGTCAGGCAGGCTTTATACGGGGAGTTTCCGCGGGTTCCGACGCTGCACAAAAGGCTGGATTGGAACCAACCGCGGTGCTGGTCGCTGCCCTCAAGATAGAGGTCGGCGACATCGCCCCAGCCGAGCTTGGTCTCCAGCACGGCCGCCCAGGAAACACCGGAGTCAAACCAGACGTCCAGGATGTCTTCTTCCTTGCAAAAATCGGTGCCGCCACAGCCCGGGCAGGTCGTCCCCGGGGGCAACAGGTCTTTGGGCTCGCGGTCAAACCACACATCCGCGCCGCCCTCTTCGACCATATCGGCCACGTAATCGGCGAGCTCGCGGGTCGCGATCGACGCGTCGCAATCGTTGCAATACATCGCCGTGATCGGCACGCCCCAGGAGCGCTGGCGGCTGATACACCAGTCCGGGCGTCCCTTGACCATGCCCTCGATGCGATCTTGTCCCCAACCGGGCACCCATTGCACATTCTCGATCTCTTTGAGCGCAGCCTCGCGCAGACGGAAGCCGTCGGGATTGCCCGCGGACTCCGGCTCCATGGCGATGAACCACTGGGTGGTCGCGCGGAAGATGATCGGCTTTTTGGAGCGCCAGCCATGCGGATAGCGCTCAATCACGATGCGCTCGCCCGGCTGGTTGAGCAGGCGGTTGAGCTTGGCCAGGTGCTGCGGGATGACCTTATTGGCGCCGAAGACATGCACGCCGCGCAGGTTCATCGGACCTTTGTCGGCCTCGATCTCAAGGTCGATATTATATTTGCCGGATTGGTTCACCGGGCAGAGGACGTCGAGGCCAAACTCCTGGCCGAGCACATAGTCCTCCTGACCGTGGCCGGGCGCGGTGTGCACGCAACCGGTGCCCTGCTCGAGGGTGACATAATCGGCCGGCAAAAGCGGCGATTCACGCTCGATCCAGGGGTGACTCGCGGCGAAGCGATGGCGCACGCCGTCCTGTTCACCGAAGCCCGCGCCGATCTCACCGACGAGCTCACGCCCCTCGAAAGTCTCAAGGATCTCAACGGCTTCTGCATCAATCGCGCAGTCTTCCAAGACCTTTTCGCGCAGCCCTTCGGCCAGGACATAGACCTCGTCGCCGCTGGCGACGAGCTGGTATTTAAGCTCGGGATGAAGGGCGATGGCGAGGTTCGCCGGCAGCGTCCAGGGGGTGGTGGTCCAGATGACCACGAAGGTCTCTTTGCCCTCGACCTTGGCGGCCAAATTCTCGGGCAACTCCGCGATCGGGAATTTCACATAGACATGCTCAGTGCGAAATTCGTCATACTCGACCTCAGCCTCGGCCAGGGCGGTCTGCGCGTCCCAATCCCAATGCACTGGCTTGAGGCCGCGGTAGACGATGCCCTTCTCGAAGAAACGCCCCAGCGTACGAAGCGTGGTCGCCTCATAGTCGTAGGACATCGTCTTATAGGGATCGTCCCAGGCGCCAAACGCCATCGTGCGACGGAACTCGCTGGCCTGCACGCCGACCCATTTATCCGCGTATTCGCGGCAGGCCTGGCGGATCTCGACCTTCGACATCTCGCGTTTTTTCTCGCCCAGATTCTGATCCACCTGATGCTCAATCGGCAGCCCGTGGCAGTCCCAACCCGGCACATATTCGCAAAGATTGCCGGCGAGATTCTGGTATTTGACCACAAAATCTTTGAGCGTCTTATTGAGAATATGCCCGTGGTGAATGTTGCCGTTGGCGTAGGGAGGGCCGTCGTGCAGGATAAAGCGCTCGGCGCCTTGCTCCATACGTCGCGCTACCATCTTCTTATAGATGGCTTTCTCCTCCCATTGCGCGACCTGTTCGGGCTCGCGCTCGGCCAGGCTTGCACGCATGGGGAAATCAGTTTTCGGAAGATTAAGACTGGCTTTATAATCCGTTGCCACAAGGGCCTCTCTGATGTTGCCGGGGTCGTTTCGGCGGGTCGAAATTAGACAATTAATTTATTCGAAGATGACGCAAAGCGCCGATTCTTTTTCACGTTTTTTGGAAGCGCGCTCACCCTGAGGATATCGAAGATGCGCCGAAAATTGGCACACCCCGACATGATTCAAACGCGGAGCGGGCACCGCAAGCAAATCGTGTACCGTAACACGGCTTTTGAGTCTAGCCTCGCCGCCTCCGCACAGATTTGCATTCGGGGATCTCGGGCGCTATTTATGGCCGCCCAATTCGATGGATGCTGGAAATTTCGCCATTCGCAGGACATACTCGCCAGCCATGGAAAACCAACCGAATCCTAAATTTCTTCCGCTGCTCGATCTGAAGCGCCCGTGGCAAGCCTATATTCAGGCGCCGGGGCGCGCCGAGCACTACGAAGTCAGAACCGAAGACGGGCTTATCCTGGCGCTGCGCCGGGTGCGCCCCTTTGGGTATGTCGACGCGGTGGCGGGCGTCGCGCGCCCCGCGGTGATGTTATTGCACGGGCTGGCCGCCAACCACCGGGGCTTTCATTTCCGCGGGCGCTCCCTGGCCGAGTGGCTGACGCGGCGCGGATTCGATGTGTGGCTGCCGGAGCTTCGCGGCCACGGCGATAGCCAATTTCACGGCGTGGGTTGGCGCTATAGCGACTATCTTCGCTATGATTTGCCGGCAATTATCGCCACGATTCAGCAGCACGCCAGCAGCGAGAAGATCCACTGGATCGGCCATAGCATGGGCGGCATGCTGCTGATGTCCTACGGGATTTTGAACCCATCGGCGCCGATCGGCCAGGCGATCGCGCTGGGCAGCGCGCTGGAGTTCGAGGACCCCAGGCGCGGCATGTCTCAGTTGCTCAAGATCCGTCCGGCCTTCGACCGCCTCGGGATCATCCCCTTTCGCTCCATCATGCGCGGATTCGCGCCGGCGGTCGGGCGCGCGGTGCGCGTCGGGGCGCCATTTCAGGTGTGGCCGACCAATATCGAGGGGCAGGCGCATCGCGAGCTCTACGCCAATTGCTTCGAGGATATCCCGGCGAGCCTGCTCGTCTCGCTGTCGGGGCTTTTGGAGCCCGGCGGCATTAAACTTGACGACGGCTATTGCCTGCTCGAAAACGGGGCGAATTTCCCATTCCCGCTGCGCATACTCGGCGGAAGCCGAGACGCACAGGTCTCGGCAGCATCTGTCGTAAGCACCGCCAGACGCCTGGGCCCCGCGGCCCACAGCATCATCCTCGGGCCGGATTCACCTGGCGAAGGGCGCACGCGCGAGCATTACGGCCATTGGGGATTTATGGTCGGAAAAAACGCAGAAATTGAAACATGGCCGCTCATCGCTCAGTGGCTTGAGAACAAATAAACTCAAATTAGATACCCGCATCAGGACCTTAGATTATGGCCGGATTTAGCTTTTTTGCGCTGCTCGACGATGTCGCCACGCTGCTCGACGATATCTCGGTGATGACCCGCGTCGCGGTCAAACAAACCGCCGGCGTCCTCGGCGACGACCTCGCCCTAAACGCCGAGCAGGTTACCGGCATGGGCCAGGAGCGCGAGTGGCCGGTGGTCTGGGCGGTCTGCAAGGGCGCCGCGCTTAATAAGGTCATCCTGGTGCCGGCGGCCCTGCTTATCAGCGCGTTTTTACCCCAGATTATCCCGGTCCTATTGCTGATTGGCGGCACATTTTTATGCTATGAGGGCTTCCATAAGGTCTATCATTATTTCTTCAAAAAGAAGCATAAGGACGCCAAACCGGCGGGCGAATTCGACCCCAAGCAGGCGGCCAAGGTGCTGCCTCCGGTCGATATGGTCGCCTACGAAAAAGAGCGGGTCAAAGGAGCAATCCGCACCGACTTTATCCTGTCGGCCGAGATCGTCGTGCTGACCCTGGGCGTCGTGTCGACCCAATCCCTGCCGGTGCAATTGGGCGTCCTCGCCGCAATTTCCGCCGTCGCCACCGGCGCGGTTTACGGGCTGGTCGCGGGCATCGTGAAGATCGACAATGTGGGGCTCTACCTTACGCAACGCAAAGGCGACGGCGTGATGACGCGCATCCTGCACGCCATCGGACGCGGCATGTTGCGCGCGGCCCCCTGGGTGATGAAGAGCTTGAGCGTGATCGGCACCATCGCGATGTTTTTGGTGGGCGGCGGGCTCTATGCCCATAATATCCACGCGATCGGCGACCTGCTAAACGCCTGGGCCGCCGCGACCGGACCGCTGAGCACCGTGGTCGGCATCCTCCTCCCGGGGGTCTTTGGTTTGCTCGTCGGCGCGGTCGTCAACGTCGTCATCGCCCTTGCCAGCCCGCTGTTACCCAAGCGAAAAAAACCGCTGCCCGAAATCTCGACCGAAGCCTCGACCGAGGGCTAATCGAGCCGCGCTCCAACCCCATCCTTAGGCCCGCGCGCTCTCGCCGAAGATCAGGTTGATCAGCAGCGAGGCCGTGATGCACACCGCGATCGCCGCGACCATCGGGCGCGCGGTGTCGTCATGCACCGAGCTGACGATAAACGCCCCGATCCCACTGAGCAAAAACTGCAAGAACCCGTAGACCGCCGACGCGCTGCCGGCGTTCTCGCCGTGGGGCGCCAGGGCCAGCGCCGTGGTCGAGGGCAGGATAAACCCGAGGCTGGCGATGAAGACAAAGAGCGGCACCAGGAAGAGATAAAACCCACCGATCTTCAGCAGCGTAATTGGCAATAAAACGAACATCGCCGCGGTCGCGACGAACATCGCCACCCGCACCGAGCGGCGCGGGTCGATGCGGTCGCTGATGGCCCCGTTAAATTGGGCGGCGATCACCAGGCCGAAGGCGTTGGCGCCGAAAAAATAGCCAAAATGCGCCTCGGAGACGCCAAAGTACTCCATAAAAACGAAGGGCGAGCCGCCGATATAGGCGAAGAGCGACGCCGAGGCGAGGCTGCCTGAGACGGTATTCGCCATGAAGAGGCGATGCTTAAAGAGTTCGCGATAGACGCTCAGAATTTCGCCCACGCTGCGACGTCGGCGGCGCTCTTCGGGTAGGCTCTCGTCCAAGAATTGCGACACCGCGAGCAGCACCAACAACGCCGCGCCCGCCTGAACCCAGAAGATCGAGCGCCACCCGAAGCCGACGACCAACCAGCCGCCGATGACCGGCGCGACGATCGGGGCAATCCCCATGACCAGGATCAACGCCGAGAAGACCCGCGCGGCCCGGCGCTCCTCGAAGAGGTCGCGCACCACCGCCCGGGCGACCACCATCTGGGCGCAACCGCCCAGCGCCTGGAAGAAGCGCAGCGCCGCCAGGGACTCCACCCCGACCGCGAAGGTGCAGGCCGCCGAGGTCAGCGCGAAGGTCAGCAATCCTGTGTAAAGCGGGAGCTTTCGGCCGTAGCGATCCGCGATCGGTCCGTAGAATAACTGCCCCAGCGACAACCCGATAAAATAGGTCGCGAGCGTCCACTCGACCCGGGCGAGGTCGGTATTGAAGTCCGTCGCGATCGCCTTGAAGCTCGGCAAATACATATCGATCGCGAGCGGCCCCAGGGCCGACAGCGAGCCAAGGATGATCACCAATAAGACGTAGGATTTCCCCGTAATTTCGGGCTTATGCTCTTCCTGGCGGCCTACAAAACCATCGTTTTCTTGGGGTTCCACATCATCTCGAATCTGCGCGCGCATGGCGGGATAGTCAGTACTGGGGCGGCTCATAGGATGGACTTCTTTTGGAGGGGTTGGTGCGGAGAGTTCCGACGCGCACCTCGTACGCGACATTGAAACTCGAAGCAAGACCTCAAGATTCCCGCCCGGCTCCGGGGCGCGCGCGCTGTCCCACGCGCGGCAAGCGCTTGAATTCAGCGCGCGCTGAGAGTAAGCCTGAGGGGTATATTGCGGGGTTTCGCCCGAGTAAATGACCCACCCATAACGCCCAGGCCCAACGTGTCATCTTTCCGAAAAAGCATCGAGAATAGCAACGCCGGCGCCTATCTGCTCACCTTTTTGAGCTTTATCTTTTTTGCCATCGTCGGCACGCTTATCTTCCTGGCGCTGGGCCTGCATATCTCGTCCTTCGTGGGGCAATTCATCGGCATCCTGGGGGCAGCGCTCCTGTGGAGATTCGCGCTCAAGGATTCGGCGGCGAAGTGGCCCAAATTCGGGCTGACGGTCTCGCCGCAGGCGCTTGCGGTCTCGATCCTGGCCGCCGTCGCGCTCGGCATGCTCGCCTCGAGCATCGCCACCCTGATGATTGAGACCATCCCGGCGGTCAAGGAATTCGCCGAGGGTTATATGGCCCAGGTCGCCGAGCTGATCACCGAGGCCAAGGGCTGGGAGCGCGTCGTCGGCATCCTCGCGGTCTGCGTCGCCGCCCCGATCTGCGAAGAGGCGCTGTTCCGCGGAACCATCCTTCAGGAACAACGCAAAGTTGAGCGCGTGGCGGTCGCCGTGACCGTCAACGGATTTATGTTCGCTGCCTTCCACTTAAACCCGATCTCGGGCCCGGGCCTCTGGATTCTCGGCGCGTTCCTCGCCCATCTCACCATCCGAAGCGGCAGCCTGCTGCCGGCGGTTCTGGCCCACGCCTCGCTCAATACGACGAACGCGCTGATCATCCCGGCGCTCACCTCCACCGGCGCCGAGGCCGAGGCGAGCACCCCGAGCGAAATCGCCATGATGACCGTCGGCCTCGCCGTGCTCAGCGCCCTGCTCTGGTGGGGCGCCATGAAGTTGATGCCGCCCGCCGCGCCCGAAAACACCCGCCCCGCGCAGCGCTAAAGGGCCGGCCGCGTCAGGCCGGCTGCGACTCTATTTGCTCTTGAGATGTCGTGGCTTCGGCCATCCGCTCGCGAATCAGCGCCAATATTTGCTCCCCCTCTTTGAGGGCGCGCAGCCGAATATCCACCGCGCTGCTGCCGACCGTGTAGACCTCGACATCGCGGGTGCCGAAGAGTTTATTGGCCATATTTCGGCTGCTCTCAAGGTGGTCGATACGCTCAAAGACCACGCTTCGGCGATAATGATAGACCAGCGGAAGTTCGATAAAGATGCGGTCGCCTTCGACTCGATAACGCGTGCGCTTGCTGCGCAAGGCCACCCACGGCAGCGAGATCGGCATCGTCAAAATGGGGAGAATCAAGAGCGCGAAGCGGCCGAAATGGCGCATCGCCTCAGTTGCGGCATTGGGTCGAAATTCACTGGCAGAGCCAGCCTCGAGCGATGCGACACGGCGGTCGAGCAGCAGGCTGTCGAGGCGGTCGTGGAGCACGCGAATCGCCGGCAAGAAGTCGATCTTCATCGTGAACCCGCCGCCGGTGGCGATGCTAAGCGCGCCGCGGCTGCTGGCAGGGTATTGAACGGTGGAGACGCCCTTTATATGGCAGGCAGCGGTGTGGTGGCTAAAGTGGCGAAAGACGCCGCCGGCGACGGTGACGGTGTGCGCGTCGAAGGTGGCGCGCAGCCGGCCCACCCGAAGGGATTGCCAGAGCATATAGGTCGGCAGCCCGAGCAATAGCGCGCCCACGCTGATGCTCGCGGCGAGCGCCCAGGAACCCTCGACGAGCCCAATGAAGAGGGCGGCGCTGAGCACGGAGGCGCCGGCGCCGAGGAACGAGCCGAGGTGTGCTTTCATCCCCTCGAGCAACGTGAATTTCGGGTTCATCGCTTGCTTTGAGGGCGCGTCTGAGCTCGGCGCGGCCGGCTTAAAGCCAAGAGCATCTTCGAGCCCGGCGATCAGATTCGGGTCGTCGGCGATATATTGAAAGTCCAGCGGCTGAGCGCTGCCGACGGAGCGCAGGCGCAGGGTCATCGTGCCCAGCAGTCGGTCGATGGGATTGGTGAGGATGGAGAAAGATGTGATCTGGTCGACCGCGAACTTCGTCTCCTGGCGGTTCAAAAAGTCGAAGGTTTTGCTCGCCCGCTGCCCGTCGAAGCTATACTCGGTCGCCCGCGCGTGGAGCACGCCGCGCCCCATGCTAAACAGGGTCGAGGCCAGCCAGATCGAGCCCCAGATCGCGATGGTCCCCAGCATCCCGGCGCCGATGGTGCCGAGGTTGTCGACGCCCATGGCGCTCAGCGCGGCGAAGAACCCCATGCTCGCGAACACGATCAACGGCAGCGTCATCAGCTTGAGCAGCGAGCCAGTCGCGGCGCGCCAGACCTCGGGCTTAATTGTATAGGTGCGCGACGAGCGCGACCCGGCGGCGCCTTGCGCGTCCTCCGCCGCCGCAACTTCGGCCAGAGCCTGGCGCGACGCCTTCATCTCATCGAGCTGCAGCTCCAGCGCCGCCGCGAACTCCTCGGCCCCCGGCATGCTATTAAAGCTCAGGTTGCTGCCGGCCCCGCGCGAGCTCAATTGCAGGTCGCTCAAGCCCAGGATTCGCTTATAGAGGGGGCGCAATAATTGGGTGTCGGTGAGGTTCTCGAGCGGAATAAATTGGCGTTTTTCGCTCAAAAATCCCTGGTAATAATCGACCACGTCATCGTGAAGCGTGAGGGTGCGCCGCGATAATTCGATGAACTTAAAGACCATCCAGATCGTGAGGCCCAGCACGATAATCCCGCTCAGCCCGAACACCACGATGCGCACGATAAACTCCACGCGCTCGACCTGCGCGACCGCCTCCTGGGTCAGCGGGCGTAGGCTGGCCGCGACATTGGTGGCGATGCGCCCGAAGGCCAGGGCCACCGAGTCGGCGACCACGACGATGGAATACGCCGTGGCGATGCCGAAGCCGGTCATATCGACCAGAGCGCCAAGAATGCCGGATTTTTGCCGGGCAATCCGGGCGTTTCGCTGCATCGAAAAGCCCTGCGTCCTCATATTTTGGGCGATGCGCCGGTAGATGCGCTGCGGGTCTTCGATATAGACCAGGCGCGCGTTTTGGTGGGCGCTGCCGGCCTCTTGAATGACGATATGTCCGACGCCGTGCAGCAGCTTGAGCAGGTAAGGGCTGCGCCACTCGACCAGGGTAATATTGACCAGATCGAGCTCGACGCGCCGGTCGCCAAAGACGCCGCCGTGATTCACCAGGATGCGGTCTTTGGCGATTGTGTAGTGGGTTCCGCGATAGGCGATCGCGCGCGCGACGAGCAACAGGATCGGCAGCAGGATGAGCAAGGCGGGGCCGGCCCAGGCGCCGTTTCCGAGCACCAGAAAAACGCTATCCCAGACCGAGAAATAGGCGAGCATCAAGATTAGGGACGTCGCGGCCATCCAGAGGGTCGGGCGGATGACGAAGGGACGAAAAAGCGGTCGAATTTTCAACTCTGAATGATCCACAACTCACCTACATCAAGAGCGCAATTCGACCGCGTTTCGCGGCGCGCTAAAGGGCGCGATTATTCCTCTTCGAGGCCGTCGTCGTCCTCGGCCTTTTGAACCTCTACCGTGGGCAAATGCGCGCGCACGAGGTGACCGCGCTGGATGACCCAGCGGCCTTTATTTCCGCGCGAGGTGGGCTGAAAGGCCGACTTCGAGCGGCTGATGGTCAACTTTTTGCCGCGGCTCGTCTCGACCTCAAGGCCCTCATAATATCCGGTGCTCAGGGTCCAGGCGAGGATCTCATCGCCCTTCTCAAGGGAGATGGTTTTGACGCCTTTGGCCGCGCCTTTATAGACGTTGATCTCGCGGGATTGGAAGGTCAGGCCGCGTCCCTCGCGGGTGGCAATGGTGACCAATTCCTCTTCGACGCAGGTGCAGGGTTCGACGTTGATGACCGAATCTTTTTTGCCCAGACGCATATACATGCGGCCCTTGACGGTGGAGGGTTCGTCGTAGCCCTCGAGGCTAAAGCGCACGCCCTGGCCCTGGGCCGAGATCGCGATCATCTCGGGCTCACCGGGCTCTTCTTCTTCGCCGACCAGGCTCGGCTGGTCGGGGGCGACGGGCTTGAGCACCCGCTTATCCATCGTGATGACGCCCGCGATCTTCTCGCCGTCCTCAAAGTCGAAATGCGCCTGGATCGGGTCGCCGTAGCCGGTGGTCGACGGAACATCGTCGATGCGCATGGTGTAGACGCGCCCGGTGGTGGTGAAGATCAGCAAGGTATTGCGCGTGCGCCCCGGCATGACCCAGCCGAGCTTATCGTTGTCGCGCACGCGGATCGTCGACAGGTCGCTATAGGATTTTTGGCGCTTGAACCAACCGTCGCGGGTGACGATGACCCAGACGTCTTCGTCCAGAATATAGTCCGCCTCGGAGTACTCAAGCTCGGGGGCGTTGACCTCGATGACGGTGCGACGCGCGTCGCCGTACACATCGCGAAGCACGACGAACTCGTTGCGAATATGCTCCCAGCGTTTGGTCTCGCTCATCAGGAGCGTGCGGATCTTCTTGGCCTCTTTGCGGCGCTCGGCGAGCTCGGCGCGGATATTTTCGATCTCAAGCTTGGCCAGGCGGTAGAGCTTGGTCTCGAGGATCGCGTCGGCCTGCAAGGCGTCGATCTTAAAATACTCGATAAGCCGCTTGGCCGCGTCCTTTTTGCTGGTCGACGCCCGGATAAGCTCGATGGCCTTGTCGAGGTCGTTGAAGATGATCTCAAAGGCTTCCAAAATATGGATGCGCCCGAGGATCTTCTCGAGCTCAAAGAGCAGCCGGCGCACCAGCACTTCCATGCGGAAGTCGCGGAAATACGTGAGCATTTGCTTGAGGTCGAGCACCGCCGGCGTCGGCACGGGCGGGTCCTCGGGGTTGGCCAATTCTGCTTGAAATTCGCGCAGATAATCGAGCAGCTCGATGACCTCGACCGCGTCCTCTTTTCGCTCCGTCGCGGGCTTGAGCGAGAAGCGCTTGATCATGTCCTTGAGCTCGCTGCCGCGCGCCAACGGGTCGGGCTGCTCGGCCGGCACAAGGCAGGTCATATTGACGTGGAAGCGGCTCTCAAGCGGGGTATGCTTGAGCAGATAAGCCATCGCCAGTTCGGGGTCGGTGCCGCGTTTAAGCTCGAGCACCACGCGAATATCGTCGGTCGACTCATCGCGCACGTCCTGCACCTGCGGCAGATTCCCCTGGATAATATGGTCGGCGATCTTCTCGACCAGCGTCGACTTATTGACCGTGTAGGGCAGCGAGGTGATGACGATGAATTTTTTATAGTCGTGGGACTCAACCTCCCAGGAGGCGCGCATCAGGATCGGCCCGGAGCCGGTCTTATACATCTCCAGCAGCTCGTCGACCGAGTTGAGCATCACCCCGCCGGTGGGGAAGTCGGGGCCCTTGATATGGCGATCGACCAGGTCTTCGATCTCAAGCGTGGGCTCGTCGATCAGCGCGATCAGCGCGTCCAGGCACTCGCCGAGGTTATGCGGCGGGATATTGGTCGCCATGCCGACCGCGATGCCGGTCGCCCCGTTGATCAGCAGCGTGGGCACCTGCGAGGGGAGCACGGTCGGCTCGGAGTCGGTGCCGTCGTAGTTGGGCCGAAACAGCACCGTGTTCTTCTTGATCTCGTCGAGCAGCTCCGAGCTTAAGTTCGTGAGCCGGGCCTCGGTATAACGCATCGCAGCGGCCGAATCCCCGTCGACCGACCCGAAGTTGCCGTAGCCGCTGACCAGCGGGTAGCGCAGCGAGAAGTCCTGGGCCATGCGCACCATCGCGTCATAGATCGATTGGTCGCCGTGCGGGTGATATTTACCCATGACCTCACCGACGATACGCGCGCTCTTCATATGCTTGGCGTCGTGGGTCAGGCGCAGGTTGCTAAACATCCCGTAGAGGATGCGCCGCTGCACCGGCTTAAGCCCGTCACGCACGTCGGGCAGCGCCCGGCTGGTGATGACGCTCATGGCGTAATTCAGGTAGCGCTTCTTGGCGGTCTTATGCAGCTGGATCTTTTCGACTTTGGCAACCACTTCGTCTTCTCCGTTTCAGGCTTAATCGGGGGCGTGCATCCGTGCGTGGCCCCGGGCGGTGCTCAATTGGGCCGGCGTTGGTTTATCATTCACGTGTTTGAAGCTCAATAGCACCGCGCAAATGAGCAGTGCTTGGTTGTGGGGGTGCAGATTTGCGCGGGGGTCGGTTCTTGTTGGCCCCCCCGGCGCCTTCGCGCCTGCCCGCCAGGCGAGGCCTGGGGGGCGATTGTTCGGGTTTGCGAGGTGGTCGGTTCGCGGGGATTTCGGTTTCGCAAGGTCCTTGGGAGGATCGCGATAGAAGCCCCTGGGCGAAGCCTGGGGGCTGGCCGCGTTCAGCGGCCGAGGGCCCGTGACGTACCTGCAAGGTGTTGCTGGTTCGCGCAAAATGCTGGGCTCCTATCCCCTTGAGCAATACTTGACTTCCACCCCACCCCTACCTACGACTACCGATAGTAACTCTTCTGCTCGCCGGAGATGACCTTGTTCGAAAAAATCCGCCTGGATATCCCAGTTCTGCTACCCGAGGTTCCCGACACACGCGACGCGTGCGTCTCGCGGCTCGACGCGATGCTCGTTGGCCAACCCGGCATCATCGAGGCGCATATTGTGGATGAGCAAGCGTCGCCCAAATTATGCGTTCACTACGAGCCCGACACGATCAGCTTGCAGCGTGTGCGCGAGCTCGCCCTGGCGGCCGGCGCGCGGTTGACCGAGCGATACGGCCACCTCGTCGCCGATATCGCCGAGACCTCCACGCCGCGAACCGCGCGCCATAAGGCGCAGCGCCTCAGCCAAATCGACGGGGTTTTGGAGGCCGAACTCTCGGGCGCCGGGGGACTGCGGGTTGAATATGATCGCGACGCGATCTCCGACAAAGCGCTGCGCGCCGCGATCGCAGATCTTGGCCTCAATATTCGGCATGCGTTCGGCGAGCCGGCGCATGAACACGCGTCGCACGATCACGAGCACGATCACGGCGACCACGACCACGACAACAATGGCCATGGCCATGGCCATGGCCACAGCCAGGGAGACTCGCGGGTAGAACTCGGCTTTGCCCTGGCCGCCGGTTTTTTCGTATTGCTCGGCTGGTTGCTCCCTAAATTCGTCGCGCTTTCGTCCCCGTGGATGCAGCTCGCCCCCCTGTGGACGGCCTACTTTTTCGGCGGATATTTCACCGCCAAAGAAGCCTTCGAACATATCCGAAACCACTCCTTCGAGATCGATTTTTTGATGCTCGTGGCGGCCGTCGGCGCGGCTGCGCTCGGCGAATGGGTCGAGGGCGGACTATTGCTCTTTCTGTTCAGCCTGGGGCACTCCCTCGAGCATTACGCCATGGGCCGGGCTCGCCAGGCCATCGCCTCACTCGCCGACCTCGCCCCAGAAGAAGCCACGGTGCTTCGTGATGGCCGCGAAGAGGTCGTCCCGGTCAAAGAGCTGCGCCTGGGCGATCACGTCCGGGTCAAACCCAACCAGCGCATCGCGGCCGACGGGTTCGTCGTCGACGGCGAAAGCGCGGTCAACCAGGCGCCGGTCACCGGCGAGAGCGTGCCCGTCGATAAGCGGCCGGTGGACGCGCCGACGCAGGCGGCCGAAGACCCGGAGAACCTCGCCAAAGAACACCGCGTCTTCGCCGGCACCATCAACGGCGCCGGCGCGCTGGTGATTCAGGTGAGCAAACGCGCCGAGGACAGCGCGCTCGCCCGCGTGGTCCAGATGGTCACCGAGGCCGAGACCATGCGCTCGCCGACCCAGGAATTCACCAAAAAATTCGAACGCTATTTTGTGCCCTCGGTGCTCGCGCTGGTCGTGTTGCTGCTCTTTGCGTTTATGGTGCTCGACGAGACCTTCGCCGAAAGCTTCTACCGCGCGATGGCCGTGCTGGTCGCGGCGAGCCCCTGCGCGCTGGCGATCGCGACGCCGAGCGCCGTTTTAAGTGGTGTGGCCGCGGCCGGAAACTCCGGGGTGCTCGTCAAGGGCGGCGGGCCGCTTGAGCGGCTGGGTAAAATCAGCGCGATGGCCTTCGACAAGACCGGCACCCTCACCGAGGGCACGCCGCGCGTGACCACCGTCGCCCCTCACGACGGGGTCGACGCATCCGAGCTGCTCGCGGTGGCCGCGGCCGTCGAAAGCCTCAGCGACCACCCCCTGGCCGCCGCCGTGGTGCGCCACGCCCAAGACGAACTCGGTCCGGCTCAGTACGAGGCGCGCGACCTGCAGAGCATCACAGGCCGGGGCGTGCGCGCCCGAATTGACGGCGAAGAGGTGCTGGTCGGAAAGGCCGCGCTCTTCGCCGAGGTCGACGGCGCCGATCTTCCCGACACGCTTCGCGAGACGGTCCACAACCTCGAAGCTGCCGGCCAGACCACGATGATCGTGCGCCTCAAAGACCGCTACCTGGGCGCCGTCGGCCTGATGGACACCCCGCGCGCATCGGCCAAACCGATGATTGCCCGACTGCGCGAGCTCGGCATCACCCGCATGATCATGATCTCGGGCGACAACCAGTCGGTCGCCGACGCGGTCGCCAAAGAGGTCGGCCTCGACGAGGCCAAAGGCGACCTGATGCCCGACGATAAGGTCGAATTCATCAAGCAACTCGGCCAGGTCGCCATGGTGGGCGACGGGGTCAACGACGCCCCGGCGATGGCCCACGCCAGCGTCGGCATCGCCATGGGCGCCGCGGGCTCGGACACCGCGTTGGAGACCGCCGAGATCGCGCTGATGGCCGACGACCTCAGCAAACTCCCCTACGCGGTCGGCCTGAGTCGAAAGACCAGCGCCATCATCCGCCAGAACCTGTGGATGTCGCTCGGGATGGTCGCCTTCCTCATCCCCGCGACCCTCTTCGGCCTGGCCATCGGCCCGGCGGTTGCCCTGCACGAAGGCTCAACCCTGCTGGTGGTCCTCAACGCGCTGCGGTTGTTGGCGTATCGGGATTGATGGGTATGACCGCCTCGCGTCCCGGAGGCAGAAAAACCCAACACGGGGCTGCTGCAGATCGCGCCGTCGCGCATCGCAAAAGCCAATGGTGTCGGATAACCTGCAACATACCGCAGATTATCCAACGGTTTCGCCGCCGCGCCGGGCGTCGGATAACCCGTCGGGCGAAGGCTCATTGCCCCAAACACTTCCCGAAACACCCACGGGAGCCATGCCCAAAAGGCCGGCTCCCGTGGCTTGTCATCGGGCGATTGACATCGAGCCGCGTTATTCTGAGGTGGATGGCGTGAAGGTGCCGCTGAAGCGATAGGAGTCGACGCACCAGCCGCCGCCATCTTCGACGATGAGCGTATAATCGCCGTCCTGGGTGACCTCGACCATGCGGGCGTTTGTGAGCCTCGCCTCAAACGCGCCAGTCTCCATGTCGAGCGTGTCGATGATCAGCTCGCCGGCGCCGGCGTTATAGCGCGCCTGGCAGGTGTCCCCGCCGTCGCAGCCGCTGCGAATCGACAGGCAGGTCGTGCACGTGGCGAGGTTGACGTCATCGATGGCGTAGGCGGTGTCGACCTCGGCCTGAGCGCGAAGCTCGAGGCGCAGCTCGTCGCGCGGGAAGTTCGGCTGGGTGGTCTCGATCAACGTCACCCAGCCGGTTGACGAGCGCGTGACCTCGGTATCGCCGCCCTCAAACCCGCTGCGCACCCCGCTGTCGGTGCACTGAGGCGCGACGAACTCGGGCAGCGGCTGGGAGCTGGCGGTGACTTCGGCGCTGGAGACGCACCAGGTCTTGCCATCCGGCAGCGCATGGCCGTCGGCGCCAAGCTCGACGAGGCGAATATTTTTGAGCTCCGCCCTGAAGTCGCCCTGCACCGTTTTTTCAAACTCAGCCACCTCAAGCGTCCCGGACACCGCATTATAGTAGGTCTGGCATTGCTCCGCGTTGTCGCAGTCGGTCGCCAGCAGCAAATAGGCGTCGTTGCTGGTGGCAGGCGCGGCGAAGTCAAATGTCCCCACGCCGTCAATGGACGCGTCGCGCACCAGCGACAGCTCGATATATTGGCCGTCGAATACCTGGTAGATACCCCAATTATCGAAAGGGGTATATTCCGAAATCGCCAGGCCCCCGGGCAGCGTAACGCCGTTTATATCGCAGCCTTGCGCGAAGACATCGTCGCGCGCGCTGCCGTCCGCGCCGGCGTCGCCCGCCCCAGAATCGGCGGCGGCATCTCGGCCACCCGCGGCGTCCGCAACGCCGCTCACACCAGCGTCGCCGCCGTTATTCGAGTCGTCGTCGCTACAAGCCGTGGCCAGGCCAAAGATCAGCCCCATGCATCCGAGCAGCAACCACTTATTACTCTCGAGTCGTATTCGCATCTGTGCTTTCTCCTTTCAGAACGTACAGCGAACATCGTATGATACTGCAAACGGTATATAGCGATCATAAACACTTGGGTTTGATCGTGTTATGAAACGCGTGTTCTAAACGTAGAAAACACCATTTCCGAGGTGAAACTGGTTGGAAGACCGCTCATTTTTGAATCAAATTTATCCCCCGAGCACACACCCGCCGAGAAGACTATGAGTGAGCAACAAATTCGTATTCTATTTTTCTGCCTGGGCAATATCTGCCGCTCACCGCTGGCCGAAGGCCTCTTTCGCAAGAAGGTCGCTGAGCGGGGCTTGAGCGAGCGATTCCATATCGAATCGGCGGGTACCGGCGCCTATCATGTGGGCCAGCCGCCGGACCCGGGCAGCGTTCGGGTCGCCCGGGAGCGCGGCCTCGACATCTCGGCACAACGCGCCCAGCAGCTCTTGGACCACCATTTTGTCGAATTCGACTACCTGGTGGCCATGGACCACTCCAACCGCCGCAGCGCCCTGCGCCTGGCCTACGCCGACGCCGATAAGCTCTTGCTGCTGCGCGACTATGAGCCCGACCCGGCCCGGCGCGGCGCCGAGGTGCCGGACCCCTACGGCGGCGGGGGCGATCAGTTTGGGTTGGTGTACGATATTGTTGATCGGTGCACGGAATCATTGCTCGATGAGCTTGAGGCGGGTGCGCTTTCCTAATAGGCGACGGCGAGCACCCCAGACTAAGATAGTCTGGCTCCGAATTTTTCGGTCCTCGACCACCCCAGACTAAGATAGTCTGGCTCCGAATTTCTCACCGCTCAGAGCAAAAAAGCCGCCCCTCCCAGGGCGGCTTTTTCGTCTACGTCCTCATCTAAAAATCAAATCCCGATCGGATGCCACGCCGTCTTAAACTCGACGCAGTCGACGATGCGATACGGGCTCTGGTGTGCCGCGGCGCATAGCTCCGCGGCTTTCGGATCGTCGTAGAAGAACGTGCGCGTCACCGAATCCGCCGCCAGCGTCGCGATGGTCTTTTTCTGCTCGGCGCTCGCCCCGTAGCAGACGATGGCGTCGAGGTCTTTGTGGCTTGCCACATTCTCGAGCACTTCGTCGCGAAGCCCGGTCAACACATTGATGACGCCGCCGGGGAGGTCGCTATTATTGAGGACTTCGGCGAAGTCGATGGCCAGGGTCGGGGCGTCGTTCTCGACGATGATGACCGCGGTATTACCGGACACGACGACCGGGGCGAGCGCGGTGATCAGGCCGAGGAGCGGGGCGTTTTTTGGCGAGAAGATGGCGACCACGCCGGTGGGCGCGGGGGTGGTGATGTTGAAGTGCGGGGAGCTCACCGGGTTCGCCGAGCCGAAGAGCTGCGAGTATTTATCGGACCAACCGGCGTACCACACCAGGCGGTCGACAGAGGCGTCGACCTCGGCCACCGCGTCGGCCTCGCTATAACCGACCGTCTCGGTGAGCGCGGCTTCGAAGTCGCGCCGGCGGGTCTCGAGCATCTCGGCCATGCGGTACAGGATCTGGGCGCGGTTAAACGCGGTGCGCGCGGCCCAGGCGGGCTGGGCTTTGCGTGCGGCGACCGTGGCCATGCGAAAATCTTTGCGTGAGGCATGGCAGATATGAGCCACGAAACCTCCGTTTGAGTCGGTGACTGGGAGCGTGCGTCCGCTTTCGGTGCGCGGGAATTTGCCGCCAATATAGAGTTTATAGGTCTTTGAGACGGCAAGACGCGCGGGGGTGGTCGACTTTTGGGTCGATTTTTTGGCCGCGGGTTTGTTGTCTTCGGACGTCTTTTTCGTTGTCTTTTTAGGCGCCGTTTTTGCCATGATGAGCGTCTCGCTAAAAGATGATTCAGGTTGCGTGATGAGTCGGCGTAAAGTCTCGGGTGATTCGCAGCGGCTTGCTTCAGCCGATGTTCAGATACCCGAGCAGGCCATGACGTCCGCCCTCGCGGCCGAAGCCACTCTCCTTAAAGCCACCAAACGGGCTGGTCGGGTCGAATCGGTTATAGGTATTACCCCAGACCACGCCGGAATTGAGCGCGTTGGCCATCTTAAAGAGCTTGCTGCCCTTGTCGGTCCAGACGCCGTTGGCCAGGCCGTAGGCGGTGTTATTGGCCTTCTGGATGGCTTCTTCGGGGGTGCGGAAGGTCAGCACCGACAGGACCGGGCCGAAGATCTCATCTTTGGCGATGCGGTGCGACGGCGTCACGCCGGTGAAGACGGTCGGGGCCAGGAAATAGCCGGTGCTCGGCAGGCTGCACTGGGCCTGGTGGAGCTCGGCGCCTTCGGCCACGCCGACCTCGATCAACTCCTGAATGCGCTTGTACTGCGCGGCCGAGTTGATGGCGCCGACGTCGGTATTTTTGTCCAGCGGGTCGCCCACCCGAAGCGTCGCCATGCGGGTCTTAAGCTTGGCCATGACCTCGTCGTGGATGCTCTCCTGCACGAGCAGGCGCGAGCCGGCGCAGCACACGTGGCCCTGGTTAAAGAAGATGCCGTTGACGATGCCCTCGATGGCCTGGTCGATGGGGGCGTCGTCAAAAACGATATTGGCGCCCTTGCCGCCAAGCTCAAGCGTCAAACGCTTGTCGGTGCCGGCGATCTGGCGCTGGATGAGCTTCCCGACGCCGGTCGAGCCGGTAAAGGCGATCTTGTCGACGTCGGGGTGATTGACCAGCGCGCTGCCGGTCTCGGCGGCGCCGTTGACGAAGTTCACCACGCCCGCCGGGAGCCCTGCTTCCTGGAAAATCTCGGCCAAGAGCATCGCCGTGAGCGGCGTGGTCTGGGCGGGCTTGAGCACCACCGTATTGCCGGCGGCCAGCGCCGGCGCGATCTTCCAGGCGGCCATCAGCAGCGGGAAGTTCCACGGGATGATCTGCCCGGCGACCCCGATCGGCGTGGGCTTGGCGCCCGGGAACGCGTACTCGAGCTTGTCGGCCCAGCCGGCGTAATAGAAGAAATACGCGGCGGCCAGCGGCACGTCGACGTCGCGCGACTCGCGGATGGGCTTTCCGCCGTCCATCGTCTCGAGCACGGCCAACTCACGCGCGCGCTCCTGCATAATCCGCGCGATGCGGTAAATATATTTGGCGCGCTCGGCCCCCGGCATATCGCGCCAGACCGTCTCGTACGCCTTGCGCGCGGCTTTGACGGCCCGATCGACGGTCGCCTCGTCGGCCGAGGCGATCTCGGCCAGCGGCTCCTCGGTCGCCGGGTTCACCGTCTTAAAATAGGTCGCGCCCTCGGGCTCGACGAATTCGCCGTCGATAAAATGCCCGTAGCGCTTCTTGAGCTTCACCATCTCGGTGGACTGCGGCGCGGGGGCGTAGTCCCACAGGTCGCCGAAGAGCAGGTTTTTCATATCGGTGGGTTTATTCATAATATATCTCGCGGTTCTGGCGGGGCCAGGAAATGCTCAGATTTAGCTGATGCTCAAATAGCGACTGGAGTGATAATGCCCGCTATGCTGCTTCTCGATTTGCATCAGCAGGTCGTTGAGCAGCGAGGAGGCGCCGAAGCGGAACCAATCGGGGTTCAACCAGGCATCACCCAGGGTTTCTTTGACCATAATCAGGTAGCGCAGCGCGGTCTTGGTGTCGCGGATGCCGCCGGCGGGCTTCATGCCGACCATCTTGCCGGTCTGGAGGTAGTGGTCGCGGATGGTCTGCAGCATCACCAGCGTCACCGGCATGGTCGCCGCGGGGCTGATCTTACCGGTCGAGGTCTTGATAAAATGCGCGCCGGCGTCGATGGCGATCTGGCTGGCCAGGCGCACATTATCGTAGGTGTGCAGCTCGCCGGTCTCCAGGATGACCTTGAGGTGGGCGTCGCCGCAGGCCGCGCGCACCTGGCAGATCTCGTCAAAGACCCGCGCGTACTCGCCCGACAAAAAGGCGCCGCGGTTGATGACCATATCGATCTCGCTGGCCCCGTCGCCCACCGCGCTTTTGACGTCCTCGAGGCGCTCGCGCATCGTGGTCTGCCCGCTGGGGAAATAGGTCGCCACCGAGGCGACGTTGATTTTGCTGCCGGCGAGCTCTTCGACGGCGACCTTGACCATGCTCGGGTACACGCAAACCGCGGCGACCTGGGGGGTCTCAAGCGTCGCCGACGGACGCAGCGCCTTGCGGCACAACATGCGCACTTTGCCCGGCGTGTCGTCGCCGGCCAGCGTGGTCAGGTCGATCATCGAGATGGCCATATCCAGGCCGGCGAGTTTCGCGCCTTTCTTGATGCTGCGCGTGTTAAAACGGGCGGCGCGCTCCTCGACGCCGACCTGGTCGACAGCGGGGACGCGTGGTGTTTGGTATGAGTTTGACATATTATATCGGGTCGTTGTGGTAAGTGACGCGGGTTGCAGAACGGCTGCGACGTTAGTGCAGGAAGTCGGTACTGACAAGACCGGGAATGCGCGCCGATGCTTGCGCGATATTTCGGTCTGGGCAAATCGTGTTATGAGTAGATGGCGCGGGGTTTGACCGCGCATGATTTTAACCGGGATAGTGGATGAGCAAACGCAAGATTATCACCTCGCCGAATAAGATCATCGGGTGGCGCGAGTGGTTGACCCTGCCCTCGCTGGGGATCGACCAGATCAAGGCAAAGGTCGACACCGGCGCGCGAAGCTCGGCGTTGCACGCCATCAAGATCACGCGCTTCGAGCGCGACGGCGAGCTGTGGGTGCGCTTCTTTGTGCACCCGGAGCAGCGAAAGTCGACCAAAACGGTCGCCTGCGAGGCGCGGGTGCACGACGAGCGCCAGGTCAAAAGCTCGGTCGGGCATACCCAGAACCGCGTGGTCATCCGCGAGCGGGTGGAGCTGCTCGGGGAGTCCTTTTATATCGACCTGACGCTGACGAATCGAGACGCCATGGGCTTTCGTATGCTATTGGGTCGCGAGGCGGTCCGGCGGCGTTTTTTGGTTGACCCGGGCAGCTCTTATCTGGCAGGTCGACCCCGTTCAAACGACTGAACATTCCCGAACCCTAGCGCATCATCGAGCATCGAGCGCCCCGGCGCTCGACGAATTCATTTTGTCCAACGCATTTTAATATAAAAAAGAAAACACCCCATGAAAATTGCCATCCTATCGCGTAAATCGTCGCTCTATTCCACTCGGCGCTTGCGCGAGGCGTGCATCGATCGCGGCCACGAGGTCGAAGTCATCGACTATCTGCGCTGCTATATGAATATCGCGACCAAGCGCCCGACGATCACCTACGGCATGCGTGACCTCAATGAATTCGACGCGATCATCCCGCGGGTGGGCGCCTCGCACACCTTCTACGGCGCGGCGGTGGTGCGCCAATTCGACATGATGAACGCCTACGTCATCAACACGGCCACGGGGATCTCGCAGTCGCGCGATAAATTGCGCGCCCTGCAGCTTTTGGGGCGCGAGGGCATCGGCATGCCGGTGACCGCGTTTGGCCACTCGTTTAAGGACGTCGACGGCATCATCCGCTCGGTGGGCGGGGCGCCGCTGGTGATCAAGGTGCTCGAGGGGACCCAGGGCATCGGCGTGGTGCTGGCCGAGACCAAAAAAGCCGCCCAATCGGTCATCGAGGCGTTTATGGGGCTCGACGTCAACTTTTTGGTCCAGGAGTTCATCCGCGAGGCCGGCGGCGCCGATATCCGGGCGTTCGTGGTCGGCGACGAGGTCGTCGCGGCGATGCAGCGCCAGGCGCCCGAGGGCGAGTTTCGCTCGAACGTGCACCGCGGCGGCGTGGCCACCGCGATTGACCTGACCGACGAGGAGCGCGAGACCGCGGTGCTCTCGGCCAAGATCATGGGCCTGAATATGGCCGGCGTCGACATGATGCGCTCGGAGCGCGGGCCCCTGGTCCTCGAGGTCAACTCCTCGCCGGGGCTTGAGGGCATCGAGCGCTCCAGCGGCGTCGACGTCGCCCAGAAGGTCGTCGAGTTCATCGAGAAAAAGGTCGACCCGCTGGGATTGAAATTATCCCCGACGGTGGTTGAGGAGTCCGAAGCTTCCGAGGCGTCCGACGAAGGCGAAAGCTAAGCCGACTCGCCCTCAAAAGCCCTACAAAAACGGCGCAGAGATGCGCGAATCATCGATTATCGGAGACGTAATGGCGCAGCAGAAATTACAGACGGAATTCGTGCAAGTTGGCGAGGTTCGCGTGGCGCCGGGAACCGTGAAGCGGGCGGATTTACCGGTCGCCAATCTTCCCACCCAGAATCAGGCGTCGATCCCGATTCAGGTCATTCATGGGAAATACGAGGGCCCGCGCATGTGGATCGACGCGGCCATCCACGGCGACGAGATCAACGGCGTTGAGATCGTGCGCGAGGTGTTCGAGAAGCTCGACCCGCAGACGCTTCGGGGCACGGTGTTCGCGGTGCCGATCGTCAACGTCTTCGGCTTTTTATACGAGTCGCGCTACCTGCCCGACCGGCGCGACTTAAACCGCAGCTTCCCCGGCAGCGCCACCGGCTCGCTGGCGTCGCGGCTGGCCGACCTCTTCATGAACGAGATCGTGGAGCAATGCACCCACGGCGTCGACCTGCACACCGGCAGCAACGACCGCATCAACCTGCCGCATATCCGCGGCGACTTTAGCGACCCCGAGACGCGCCGCTGCGCGGTGGCCTTCGCGGCCCCGGTGATGATGGATAAGGAGGGGCCCGACGGCTCGCTTCGCGCCGCCGCCCACAAGCGCGGCAAGATGATCTTGACCTTTGAGGCCGGCGAGCCTCGCCGGTTCAACGACGACGCGGTGGCGGTGGGCGTGGAGGGCATCTTGCGCGTGATGGACGAGATCGGCATGCGCGACCACACGCCCACGCCGCTGGACTATGAGCCGCGCGAATCCGACGACACCACCTGGCTGCGCGCCGAGCGCGCCGGCATCCTGCGCCCGCAGCGGCGCAGCGGGGACTTCGTCAAAGCCGGCGAATGCGTCGCGCTTATCGGCGACGCCTTTAACTCCGACGGCGTCGAGATCTGCGCGCCCTTCGACGGCATCATCATCTCGCACGTCAAAAACCCGCTGATCTACGAGGGCGACGCGATGGTTCACCTGGCGTCGCTTAAATAGGCGCTCAGCGCCGCAGCGGACACCTCCTCGACACGCGCCAGCTTCTGCTGGCGCGTGAGCTTTTTGAAATGCCACTCCGCGCTGGCGGCCTCGGAGCGCGACGCCTTCTCCCACGCCCCGGCCAGCTCCACCGGCCGCCGACTCGCCGTGTATTTCGCCCCCCGCGGGCTATGATTATGCTCGTGCACCCGCCGGCTCAGATCGGTCGTGATCCCCGTATAGAGGGTGTCGTCGGCGCATCGAAGAACATATAAATACCACTGGGAAGCCACGTCATCGCTCGTGAAATACGGGGAACTAGCCCCCCAAGCATAGAAGACTCGCCGGGATCAGCAAGATTTTCGCCGCCCCCCCCCCCCAGAAACCGACCTACACGCTGTAGGTCGGCTCCCAGAGAGCCCGGCGGGCTTACTACAGTCTGTAGGTCGCGTTTTTTTACCCGAAAAACCCTGAATACACGCTGTAGGTCGGCTCCCGGGGAGTCCGGCGGGCTAAATACAGCCTGTAGGTCGCGTTTTTTATCCGAAAAACCCTGAATACAGGCTGTAGTTTGGCTCCCGGGGAGTCCGGCTGGCTTACTACAGTCTGCAGGTCGTGTTCTGGCCCCCCAAAACCCGCTCATACACGCTGTAGGTTGGCCCTGGCGACAAAAACGCCGCCCCGCACGGGTGTGCGGGGCGGCGTGGGAGCGCTCGGATTTAACCCGGGGGGTTAGAATGTTTCGAATAAGCCGCCCGCTCTCCAATCAAATGGGCCATCTGCGCGGCGGTTCAGTCCACCGCTGACCGTAGCAGCAGTAGATGACGCTGTATTTCCCCTACCACCGCTGACCGAGGATTGAAGGGCTGAGGCCCTATTATCGTTGCCACCACTGACCGAGGAAGCCTCGCCCGTGGCCCAGTTCGCGTGGCCGCCGCTGACCGAGGAGGACGCTCCAGAGGCTGTGTTTTCCGAGCCGCCGCTGACCGAGGAGTTCGAATCCATGGCTCGGTTATAAATGCCACCGCTGACCGAGGAAGCCTCGCCCGAAGCCGTGTTATTTACGCCGCCGAGGACCGAGGAATAGACGCCCTCAGCCGTATTTGCACGACCACCGCTCACCGAGGCATTCGAAGCGGACGCTGAATTATTTACGCCGCCGCTGATCGAGGCATATGGTGCCCGAATTTGATTGTAACTCCCAGCAACCAGCCCACCATAACTCAAATAGAGATTATTTTTGCCCAGCACGAGATTATGCGAGCCTGTTTTTTGATTGGCCAGGCCTTCATCATACCCCACGACCAAATTGCCCAGGCCGTTCACCACACTGTAACCGGTGCTATCTATAGTGCCAGTCGTGCCCAGGCCGTTGCGCACATGAACGTTGACGCCGGTAAACGTCACCGACGGGTAGCCATGAATCGTGGTGCGCGCCATATCCTGAGTAAGGGTTTCCAGCGCGTTCAAATCGCTGCGGTTGGTGTTGATATTGGCGGCGTTGGTCGTGATATCGGCCTGCGCGCTGCTGATGGCCGTGGCGTTCGCCCCGATGTCGGCCTGCGCGCTGCTGATGGCCGTGGCGTTCGCCCCAATATCCGCCTGCGCGCTGCTGATGGCCGTGGCGTTCGCCCCGATGTCGGCCTGCGCGCTGCTGATCGCAGAACTATTCGTGGCGATCGCCGCCTGATTGCTGGCGACCAGCGCGCGGAGCGCGGCGAGCTCGTCGAGGGCGGCCTGGACGTCCGCGGCGCTCAGGCCCGAGGAGGTGTTGTCATAGGCGATATCGCCCGCGCTATCGGGGGCGGCGGCGTTGGCCGAGGCGAGCAGGTCGGCGGGGGTTTGACCGGCGACGGTGTCGGCGTTGGCCGCCGAGTTCGCGCGCAGCGCATACGGCACCGACTCGATCGGCGTGCGCGGGCTCATGGTCTCGCCGTTGATGCTGACCTCGAGCCAATAGGCGTTGCCGTCAAAGACGCCGTCAAGCGGCGCGTCGGCGCCGAGTTGGACCGAGAAGCTTCCGCTATTTACGTCCACGGTCGCAAACGTCTCGCTCCATGCCTCGGAGCCGCCTGCCGCGGCGTCATAGATGCGAAATGTCGCCTCAACCGTCGTGTCCACCAGCTGCCCGGCGCCATCATTGAGCTCGCCGTGGTAGGTCATCGTGGCCGGCACCGCAGCGGCGGCGCTCATCGAGATTCCATTGTCCACGTCACCACCGATCAGCAGGAGCGCATCGCGCGCGCGGATCGGACAAATTTACGCTTCCACTCGCCCAGCCGCGACGTAGTTCTGGACCATTTTATTGGACTCACGTAGGGTCGCGGCTGAGAAACGCCGAAATATGCTGCGCCAGATGGCTTGAGTTGCCCCCCAAAAAAGAACGAAGTTATGAACCCAACCAAGAAAACGCTGCGAATCGCGCTCGCCCAACACAATTATAAGCTGGGCGACCTCGTCGGAAATTTTGGGAAGATCAAGGAGAGCGTCGCCAAGGCACGCGCCCAGGGCGCCGAGCTGGTGGTCTTCTCGGAGTGCGCGCTGAGCAGCTATTTGCCCGGTGATATGATTGAGCGCCCCGAATTCCTTGCTCGCCAACTCGCCCTGCTGGAGCGCGTGGCCGCGCTGAGCGACGCCGACCTGGGCATCGTGCTCGGCTTCGTGGCGCCGAACCCGGCGGCCTGCGGCAAACGCCTGCAAAACGCCGCGGCGCTTTGCCACGGCGGGGCGGTCGTAGGCACGGTCGCCAAGCAACTCTTGCCAACCTACGATATCTTCGACGAAGCGCGCTATTTCGAGCCTGCCGATACGGCCCAAATCCTCGACTTTAAGGGCGTTAAACTGGGCTTGAGCATCTGTGAGGACGCGTGGAATTTGCCCGGGTATTCGGCGCAACCCGGATACGCCCATGACCCCATCGAGGCGCTGGCCGAGGCGGGGGCCGAGGTGCTGATCAATATCGCGGCGAGCCCGTTTGAGCTGGGGAAACCGGCGCGGCGCCGGGGGCTTCTGGCCGAGCACGCGCAGCGCCACGCGCTGCCGCTGGTCTTCGTGAATCAGGTCGGCGGCCAGGATGAGATCGTCTTCGACGGCCGCTCAGCCGCCTTCGACGCTCGGGGCAACACGACCTCGGAACTGGCTGATTTCAAAGAAGATTTCGCGACCATCGATATCCCAATCGAGCCGGCCGACGCCCCCAATATGTCCGCCGCCTCGCCCAGGCCCGACGCGCCCCAAGACCAGGCCGAGGCGCGCAAAGCCATCGTCATGGGCTTGCGCGATTATATGCATAAGAGCGGCTTTCGCGGGGCGGTCCTCGGGCTCTCAGGCGGCATCGACTCCGCGCTGTGCGCGGCGCTGGCGGCCGAGGCCCTGGGGCCCGAGAATATCCTGGGCGTCGCCATGCCCACCCGCTATACCCGCGAGATGAGCAACACCGACGCCCAGGCGCTGGCCAAAAGCCTGGGCATCCAATTTATGAGCATCCCCATCGAGGCGACCTTCGGCGCATTTTTGGAACAATTGGCCCCGGCGTTTGAGGGCTATCAAGAAGACGTCACCGAGGAGAATATGCAGGCGCGCATCCGCGGCACCACGCTGATGGCGCTGAGCAATAAATTCGGCAAGCTCGTGCTGGTCCCGGGCAATAAGAGCGAGGCGGCGATGGGTTATTCGACCCTCTACGGCGATATGGTCGGCGCCATCAGCCCCATCGGCGACTGCTTCAAGACCCTGGTCTACGCGATGTCGCGCGGCATCAACGCCGACGCCGGCCGCGAGCTTATCCCGGTGCGCACCATCGAGCGCGCGCCGTCGGCCGAACTTCGCCCCGACCAGGCCGACCAGGATTCCCTCCCGCCCTACGACATCCTCGACGCCATCCTCGCCCGCTATTTGCACGCGGGCGAGAGCGCCCATGACCTGATCGCGGCGGGCTTCGACGCCGACATGGTCCACGATGTGCTCAAAAAGCTCTTTCGCGCCGAGTATAAACGCTTCCAGGCCGCGCCGGTGATCAAGATTACGCCGCGCGCGTTTGGACGCGGGCGGCGCTATCCGCTGGCGGCGAGCTACGAGGAGTTGCTCAAATAGACCATCGATGATTGACCGGCCCCCGGGCCGCACCTACAATTCGCCCAAGCCGGTCAATCTATTACGTTGCAGCTCCCCTATCTTAGGAAGTCCTATGCAAAGCCGCATTTTCACGTCATCGCGCCGCCTCTCCCTTCTGCTCGGAATGCTCCTGGTCGTGGGTCTTGCGGGAGGCTGTAGCTCGGACTCCGACTCGGATTCAGACGACAAGGGCAGCAGCTCAACTGATAATAAGGGAATCTCGCTGACCTATGACGGCGAGACGCTCAAGGCGGGCACCTCGGTCAGCGCGGTCAACTCGATGTTTATTGGCAAGGATTTCACGACCACGATTATCAGCGGTTGGGCGTCCACCGAAGGGGAGGCAAAGTTCGGGACCATCACGACCCGCATCAAACTCGAAGGCGACGCCGACGACACCCTGACACCGGGGCGCTACGAGCTGGAAGAAGACACCAGCGGCATGGGCAACCTGTCGGGCCCCATGAAAGCCGCCCTGGTCATCGAAAAAGGCACTCTCGGGCTGCCCGGCTCGGTCGAGGCCACCTCCGGCAGCTTCACGATCAGCTCCGCCGAGATGGACGGCTCGAAGCTGGCGCAGATCTCAATCGATTTTGACGGCACCTTTAAGAACAAGTCCGACGACACCGACACCGCCGAATACCAGGTCAAAGGCAGCATCGAGCTGCCCAAAAAATAAGCGCTCACCACCTTGAGCCCACGTTTCTGGGCGTGGGCTCGGGCCGAAGAACATTGATTCCGGGCCGGGCGTGCTTATTTTCACATACGCTTGATTGGCCGCTTCGAAAAATGTCCTTCGACCCAGAGGTATCGCCATGACCGAACCCACCCGCTCCACCGACGACCATGCTCGCCGCGCCCAGAGCAACGAGTCTGGCAGCTTCCAACTCGTCGACGTCTACGTCAGCTATAACCCGGTCGAGGCGGAGATGATTCGCGAGATCCTCGTCGACAACGAGATCGAGTGTTTTGTCCGAAGTCTCGCCCCCTCCCAATTCCCGCTGAGCGTGGGAAAACACGGCGAGAACCGGGTCACCGTTCCCGCCGATAGTGTCGACGCCGCCACCGCAATCCTGCGTCAGGCCATCGCCGAGGGCGCCTTAAGCGGCGAGGGACGCTTCGGCGTCTAAGAATTATCGCGAAATCCCGCGCGGAGCATTGAAACTGTCGCGGGGATGCTCTATAAGCCACTGCCTATGAGTACGCGCGAGCGCCCTCATAGGCATTGCAGCATTCGGGGCGTGGCGCAGCCTGGTAGCGCGCCTGCTTTGGGAGCAGGAAGTCTTCGGTTCGAATCCGGACGCCCCGACTTCATTCGGTCCGCCGAATACCATCTTCAAAAATCATCTTCATCCGCCTTCGAACGCGGCCTCTCAGGCCCGGCGAGGCCATCCAAGCGCCCGTAGCTCAGCTGGATAGAGCATCGGCCTTCTAAGCCGACGGTCACAGGTTCGAATCCTGTCGGGCGTGCTATTCTCACAACCCATATCTATCTCCCGACGCTCCGCTGCAGCCGTGTGGCGGTCGAACCTTATGCGTTTACGCTTAAGCCCAGGCGTTGCCCCCGTCTCCACGACTGTTCTGGCGCCCCTGCGGCGATTCAGCGCATCATTGATGCGCGCGCGTTCATCATTTACGGATATACCTGTTAAATTGTGCCAGACGGAAAGATAATCCGAATTTAGTTTATACTCAGGCGAGGAGATTTATGGATATTGGCGGAAAGAGACGCTCGGATAATTTCGAAGATCGAGGCGCGAGCAGCGGCGGAGGCGGCGGCGGCGGCATCGGCATTCGCCTGCTCAGCACGGTCGCGCGCCGGTTCGGCGTCAAAGGGATGCTGGTCGGCGGCGTGATCCTCGGGGGCGTCTACCTCTTCGCGCCCAGCAGCATCAAGCAATCCCTGCTGGGCGGCTCCGCCGGCACCACCCAAACAGCGGCGAGCGTGTGCGCATCTTCGGACAAAAACGCCGCGGCCTGTGACTTCTCGCGCGCGGTGCTCGCCTCCACCGAAGACACCTGGACGCAGCAATTTAGCGCGGGAAACCTGCCCGATTACGGCAAGAATCCGGGCCCGTATAAGATGCCGACCCTGGTGGTATTCTCTGGCGCGGTGACCACCGGCGGCTGCGGCGGCGCGACCTCCGACGTCGGCCCCTTCTACTGCCCGGCCGACAATAAGCTCTATATCGACCCGAGCTTTTATGATGTGCTCGAGCAGCGCCTAAAGGCCCCCGGCGATTTTGCCCAGGCCTATGTCATCGCCCACGAGATTGGCCATCATGTGCAGAATATGATCGGCTCGATGCAGCTCAAGATGCCCGGCGAGACCAAGAACCAGGTGTCGGTGCGCGTCGAACTCCAGGCCGATTGCCTGGCCGGCGTCTGGGGACATAGCGCGCGCGAAGACCTCTCCATCACCGACGAAGACCTCAGCGAGGCCACCCAGGCCGCCCATGCCATCGGCGACGACGCCCTCGGCCACACCGACGAGGCCAAATTCAGCCACGGCTCCAGCGAGCAACGCCTGCGCTGGTTCAAAAAAGGGTTCACCAGCGGCGACCCTCGCCAATGCGACACCTTCGCCGTCAAAAATTATAAGAATCTATGACGCTGCGCGCCCCGCCGCTGCTCAATCGCCACGCGCCGTGATGGTGCGGCGGCGGCTTGGGTGATTCTCGCTCACCGGCTTCGACCATTGGACCCCAAGCCACGCCGCTCCAAGCAGGGGTAAGGCCACAACGCCCCGGTTTTTATCGCCGCAGGCTTGTGTCTTGATACTTCGCGCATATACAATACCATCCCTTCGGTACCGGGTGGTTGACGGTCCGGCTGCGTGGATGCGATTTTAAGATCGCGCGCAGCGAGCAAATTTCCCGAAATAGACGAAGTTATGGTTGATACCCATCGATTTAACCTGGGGCCGGTCTGTGTACAATTGGTCTCGGAGGTCGCCGCCGTTCTGGCCCAGCGACACGAAGATCACCTCATCCATACCCTGCAACTCGCCACCTATTTGCCCCTGGACGTGCAGAGCGTCACGCGCATCGTGGAGAGCCTGGAGGAGGACGAGGAGATGGGCATGGAGCGGGTGCAAAAGGAGTCGCTGAGCTGGGTGAAATTCCCCGAGCCAGAGCGCTATATCCACCGCGACCTGGACCTTGAGAGCGGCTCCCAATTCGACGAAGCTTATAGCCTGCACAATACCATCGCGCAGCTCAAAAGCGGTCCCGATTGGGAGCGCAAGATGCGCGAGGAGCACCAGGTGCTGCGGGTCGCCGCCAACGCCAAAAACCGCACCATCGAGCTGGCCTACCTCACGCGCCGGCTCGACCTGCCGAGCGCCAAAATCCAAAGCATTCTCAACGACTTCCAGGCCGAAGGCCATATCGCGCTGCGCTACGACGAGGACACCGACACCCTCTGGTATACCTTCCCGGATTTCGAGTATTCCAAGGCGCTCTACGAGCGTAATATGTCCATCCAGGCCGAGGCGGAGCCCAAGGAACCATCCAGCCCCAAGTGGGCGATCATGGGCGTCGCGGTGCTCGGTTTGGTCCTCATTATGCTGCTGGTCAAGTTGTCGATCTAAGCAAGTAAATCTCCCTTCACCCCCAACAGGTCTATTGGGCTTATGAGCAATAAATTACATATCCCCGGCTCTGCGGATGAAGAAGATCTCAATGAACTGAATATGGCGCTGGTGCTGGGCTGGGCGGTGTGCATGCTCTTGTGCATCGCGCTCTTCCTATTCTTCCGCGAGCGACGCCCCGACCCCGCCCCGCTCATTGAGGGCGCCCAGGCCGCCGCCGGCGCGAAAGAAGAACCCAAGACCGAACTCGACCAGACGATCGAGGCCTTTCGCTTCGGGCCGCGCGAGGTGGCCGAAAAGACCTGCGAAAACGTGCGCCCGCAACTGACCAGCGGCGCCCTGGCCGCCCAGGCAGACGAAGAGTTGGCGAAGGTCGTCGCGCGCGGCGCCCAATTCGCCCCCTGGGGCTGCTTGATGGGCGCTTATATTAACGGCGAGGTTTCAAGCGACCTTCAGGTTCACGCGGAGCTGGAGAAATTCTGGGAGCAGACGCAGTTTTTCTACGCCGCGCCCGATATCGTGGCGACCTTCCTCAAATATTTTTACCAGAACAACACCATCCCTCAGACCCCCGAGTTCACCCGCTGGCTACGCCTCTGCGGCATGACGCAGACCTTTCGCGCCCAGCCGGCCTGCTTGCGCGTGCTCGCAAAACTCGCCCCGGACCAGGGCGTCGACGTCTTGGATATGGTCGAGAAGCATCTTCAGATGACCGACGCCAAAACGCTGGCGGCGGATATGCCGCGGGTTGCCCACGGGATGGGCAATTTCTCGGCCGACGGCCAACCCGGCATGTGGCATATCGAGCAGAGCGAGAAGCTCCCGAATTATAACGCAGATCTTCGGGTCGGCGCCGCCTTTATGCTCTGCCGGGTGGTGAACTCACCGGACGAAAAGGCCGCGCGCGCCGCCTCCCTTGGCCTGGCCAAAGCCGCCAATATGGGCGCGCGCGCCGCCGACTCGAAGTTGGTGCGCCGCTGGCGAGAAACCTGCAAACTCGCGTTCCACCTCGAAGAAGACGCCAAGAGCGAGGAGACGCCCGAAGAAGTCGCGCCCCAAGACGCCGCCACGATTCAGCAGAAGCTCGACAAGTCCACCCCGACTCCGGTCGGAAATCACTTCCTCGCCGTGTGGAACGGCGACGAGAACTCGCCGCCCGACTATACGCTGCGCGGCGCGATTGAGCGCGGTCACTGCACCAAAGAAGACGGACTCCCGGCCTGGCATTGCGGCCTAAAATATTGGCGCGGCGACGCGGCGAAGTCCTTCGACCTCAACCTGCAGAGCCTCTTCGTGAAGACCAGCTATATTGAGTGGCTTGATTAATCCTCGGTAATCCCCGCACTTTTTTGATGCAGTAAGCATATGAATCCCAAGCGTTATTCTGGGCCGCTCGACTCGAATTTCACCGCAAAGACCACGCGACTCCGAGGGGTCGCAGGCGCCCTGGTGATGGGCGGCGCGCTCTTGTGGGCCGGCTGCGCGGGGCCGTCGGGCGCCGGCGCTTCGAACCCAACCGCAGGCGCGCAAAGCGCGTTGGGGCACGGCGAGGCGCGGGACTCAGACTCCGAATCTCGGGCCAACGCGGGGGCAACCTTGCCGACCTTTCTTCCCGAGGCGACCAGCGCCAGGGTCAGCGCGATGACCTGGGGACGCGGCGGCCACCTTCGCTTAGGCTTCGCCGACGGCCAATGGGTCGATCTCGACGCGAAGACCCGCGAAGCCACCCTCCATCGCGCCAGCGAAGAGCTCGGCCCGCTCGTCGCCCTGTCGCCGTCGGCCGAGTTTGCGTTTATCGCCTCGACGCCACCGACCGTGATTCGCCTGCGCGACAACCAGGTGCTCTTTCGCCTCTCGAAGGTCAAAGACCTGAAGGTCGGCGGCTTCTTTACAAGCGGCGCGGGGTTCTACGCGGCCGAAAAAAGCGGCGCCCTGCACGTGTGGAAGAAGTCCGAAAAGAAGCTTGATAAAGCGTCGACCCGCGACCTCAAACGCGTCGCGATGCGCCAGACCGCCGACTTCTCGGTGGGCCTGCCGCCGGCCAGCGGCCAGGTCGTGGTGACCCCGGATGACTCCCTGGTGATGGGAGTGACGGATGGCGATATCCTTCGCTGGAACCTCGCCACCCCCGACCAGGTCGACGGCGTCGGGCGGCTGCCCGGGGCGGGCAAATCGCTCGGCCTGTCGCAATCCTACCTCGTCGCGACGACCCGCGACGGCCAATTGCGCGTCATCGAGCGCGCCCGCCCGGTCCAACTCCCCTGGAGCAAAGAATCGCGCGGCGAATTCGTCGCCGCCTCGCCCAAGCTCGCCGAGAGCTTCGCGGTGCTCGAGAAATCCGACGGCCAGTGGGTCGTGGCGATGCGCGATTTTAAGTCCGGCGATTATCGCTGGACGACCCGCCTGGACTCCGCCAAGATCTGCGGCTTCGAGTTCTCCGCCGACGCCCGCCAGCTCGCCATTTGCGCCGACTCCGGGATCCTGGTCCTCGACACTTCGACCGGCGCGCTCGTCAACGCATTTCGCCGAAACGGCGAGTCGCTGGAGTGGCAAAGAGACTGACCCTGAGCGTGCACGAAACGAAAAGACCCCAGCCGGCGTCGCCGTCTGGGGTCTTTTTATGCGCACAATTTAACGCTTAAAATTCAATCACTTGCGCCGGCGCCTTGCGCAGCTGATAGGCGCGCTGGATCTTGGCCATCAGCGCCTCGAGGGCGGCCGGGTCTTCGGAGAAGTTGACGTCCGAGGTGTCCACCTCGATCAGCGCCGACTCATCATAATGGGCAAAAAAGTTGTGATAGAGCCCGCGCAGCCGGTCCAGATAATCCAGGTCCATATTCTCCTCGTAGGAGCGCCCGCGCTTCTTGATGCGCCCCTGGAGCACGTCGAGCGGCGCGTGCAGGTGCACCACCACGTCGGGCGTGGGGATCTGATTGGTGAGGATCGTGTACATGCGATCGTAGAGCGCCAACTCATGGTCCGACAGCGTCAGGCTGGCGAAGAGGCGACTCTTCACGAAGAGGTAATCGCTGACCGACAGGGCCGAAAAGAGGTCGCGCTGGGCGAATTGCTCCTGCTGCTTGTAGCGGCTCAGCAAAAAGAACATCTCGGTCTGAAACGCGTAGGCGTCGCGATCCTGGTAGAAGCGCTCAAGAAAGGGGTTCTCCTCGAAGATCTCCAGGACGGTATTGCCCTGGTAGCGCTTGGCCATCAGGTTGACGAGCGTCGTCTTCCCCACGCCAATGGGGCCTTCGATGACGATATAGCGCGGAGAGTTGGGGTTGGGAGTGGACATAGATACCGCAGCAGATCGGAGGGGAACACGAATACAATTTCAGCGGGGGCCGGTGTAGCGCGTGGCCTTGGATCGGGTCAATACCGCGGCCAAAATTCATCGGCTTTTTTGCGCACGTTCTTGACACTCAATGCGCATGACTTCAATGTAAACAACAGATAAACCGAATAAATGACGGAGCCACTGGGGCTCTCCTCAAAACATCTAAAGGAGTGCGATGCGAGTTACGCGATCCCTGCGTGAATGGCTGCGACTTACCAGCGTGTTGATGTGCGCGACCCTGGTCGCGTGTAGCGGCGATTCGGACAATTCGACAGACTGCCCGATGGGCCAAGAGCGTAAATCGGGCGTGTGTGTCCCCGAACTGGACGCCTCGGACCCGGACGCCACAGACTCGGATGCCTCGGACTCAGACGCCTCGGACTCGGACGCCTCGGACTCAGACGCCTCGGACTCGGACGCCTCGGACTCGGACGCCTCGGACTCGGACGCCTCGGACTCGGACGCCTCGGACTCGGACGCCTCGGACTCGGACGCCTCGGACTCGAACACCGGCTGCACCGACGCAGCGGCCAACAACTATGACGCGGACGCCACGGTCGACGACGGCACCTGCACCTTCGACGTCGCCTTCCGCGTCGACACCAACTGCCCCGACTCGCCGCTCACGCCGCCCGTGGCCATCTCGGGCCCATTCTGCGAGTGGTGCGACACCGGCTTCGACCTCACCGACGACGATAACGACGGCATTTGGGAGGGGACCTTCTCCTTTGCCCCTGGCCAGCTCATGTTCAAATACGTCGCGGGCGGCTTCCAGACCGAAGAGAATATCATCGGGGACGGCAGCTGCGCTGTGATCACCGATGGTGCCACCTTCGCCAATCGGCAAATCACCATCGAAGGCCCGACACGCCTCACCCATACCTGGGGGCAATGCGTCGCTTGCGGTGAAGCACCGTTGCTCCCCGTCGACCTGCCGATCACCTTTGATGACGCGACCATCGACTATAATATCGCCGCCTTTGGGAGGGCAGAGGCCGCGATCTCCCCCGACCCCGCAGGGGGAACAAACTCCGTTTTGAGCAGCACCAAACCCGATGGCGCCAGCGCGCTCTCCGGGGTCATCCTGGGCCAGACCCCAGGGCTAGCCAGCGCCATCCCGTTCGTGGAAGGCAGGCGCAAGCTCAACCTGCGCGTGCACGCGCCGGTGGCCGGGACCCTCGTGCGGCTGAAGGTCGAAGACGCCTACGACGCCACCCGCCACGTCCAGGCCGAAGCCACCGTCACGCAGGCCAACACCTGGGAGACGCTGACCTTCGACTTCGACAACGAGGTCCCCGGGACCGACCCGTTCAACGAGAGCTACGCCTACAACAAGATCTCGGTCTTTCCGGCGTTTGGCACTTCGGGGGCCGATGACGGCGACGCCGTCTACTATATCGACGACGTCCGCTTCGGCAGCGGCGGCGGGACCGGAGCGCCGGGCTGCACCGACCCGGGCGCCAGCAACTTTGACCCGGCGGCCGGAGTCGATGACGACAGTTGCACCTACGCCGTCACCTTCCGCGTCGACCTGGGCTGTTCCGGCGTGACGATTGGTTCCTCCGTCTCCATCTCGGGCCCATTCTGCAACTGGTGCAACACCGGGTACGAGCTGGCCGACGATGACGGGGATGATGTCTGGGAGGGGACGTTCACCTTCGGCGCCGGACCGTTGGACTACCTCTACACTGCCGATGGCTACACCGTGGAGGAGAGCGTCCCCGCTAACGGCGCCTGCGCGGCCGGGGTCGCCGGTTCCTCCGTCTACCGCCAACTCAACATCACCGCACCGATGATAACAAACGACACCTGGAGTCAGTGCAGCGCCTGCGGGCCCTGAACCACTCACTTTACGCGATACGCGCTCCTGCCAAGCCCTGGCTCACGCGCGCATGAACCAGACCGGCCGCGGTCGATGTAGATTGCCGCTGGCTGGCGGACCGCTTCGAGCCGGCCCCCCAAGATTAAAAACCGATGATCTTGCGTGGGATAGGGGCCTATGATATTTGTTTCTGCAGCCTTATTCTGTTGTATTCTGCCTTCTCGCCTCGTGGAGTCGAGAAATTGAAAAAAAATAGCATCCGGGTGTCACTTTGGCTCTGAAAATTCGATACGCTGGCAAGACCGACGTGGGCATGAAACGTGCTCATAACGAGGACAATATCCTCCTGGTTCCGGAGGAACGTCTTTATCTGGTCGCCGACGGCATGGGCGGCCACGCGAGCGGCGAGGTTGCCTCTGAGATGGCCGTGCAAACGCTGTCGGATTTCTTCGAAGAGACCTCGAAGGATCAGGAGATCACCTGGCCCTATAAGATGGAAAAGGGCCGCGAATACGAGGCCAACCGACTCAACGCAGGCATCAAATTATCGAACCTGCGCATCTTTGAGTCGGCGACCCAAAACCCGGCGCAGCGCGGCATGGGCACCACCATCGTGGCGCTCTTGATCGTCGACGACACCGCCTATTTCGGCCATGTCGGCGACAGCCGCATCTATCGGCTGCGCGAGGGCAAGCTCACGCAGGTCACCGAAGATCACTCGCTGCTCAACGACTATATTAAGATGAAGGATCTCACCGAAGAAGAGATCGAGAACTTCCCGCACAAAAACGTCATCGTGCGCGCCCTGGGCATGAAAGAGACCGTTCAGGTCGACGTCAACTCCGAGAAACCGCAGCCGGGCGACACCTATATGCTCTGCTCGGACGGGCTCAACGGCATGATCACCGACGACGTGATTCGTCAGATCATGGTCGATAATTACGATGACCTTGAGCAATGCTGCACCGAACTAATTGACGCCGCCAACGCAAACGGCGGCACCGATAATATCACCGTGGCGGTCGTACAAATCGCCTAGGGATATGCGAACATAGTTCTCCCCCAAAAAGAGGAAGGTCGGAAATTGAGCGACGAGACGCAGGAAACTGCCGACGAAGTATCTCAGATAACCAAACCCTCCAGCGCGCCTGCGACACCCGCCGGCGCGTCCGCCACGGAAACGACGTTTTTTCCGCCCGGCGATCCTTCCGCTGCCGAACACACATCATTTGAATCAGCATTTTCGCCCGAAGGCTTAAGCGAGGCGAGCCACGGCCTGAGCCAGGCCAGCGAGTCGCGCCTGGCCAAGGACGCCCCGCGCGTCGTGGTCGTCACCGGGTTGAGCGGTTCGGGAAAATCCACTGCGATCCGCGCCCTCGAAGATCTGGGCTATTTCTGCATCGATAACCTCCCGGTGCCGCTCTTACCCAAGCTCATCGAATTGGCCGCCGACGGCGGGTCGCTGAAGTCGCTGGCCTTCGTCATCGACACGCGCAGCCGCGAGTTTTTGGCCCAGGCCGGCAAGATGATCGACCGGATGCGCGACGAAGGCGTGCCGATGCGCATCATGTTCTTGGAGGCCGCCGAAGACGTGCTGGTGCGCCGCTTCAGCGAGACCCGCCGGCGCCACCCCGTGGGGCAAATGCCCAACGCTGACGGCGACGCATCCCCCGGCTCAACCTCGGTGACCATCCGCGAGGGGATTCGGCGCGAGCGCGAATATCTTGAGGAGTTGCGCCACCGCGCCGACGAGGTCATCGACACCTCCGAGCACACGGTTCACACCCTGAAAGCCTTCGTGGAGCAGCATTTCGGCGGCGACCAGAAGCCCGAATTACAGGTCACCGTGCTGAGCTTCGGCTTTAAATACGGACTACCGTTGGAGTGCGACCTGGTCTTTGACCTGCGATTCTTGCCCAACCCGTATTTTGTGGAGCACCTGCGCGCCGAGAGCGGCCAGAACCCGGCGGTGCGCGACTATATCTTTAGCTTCGCCCAGACCACGCGCTTTGTGTCGATCTTCCAGGAGATGGCCGACTTTATGCTGCCGATGTACCAGCGCGAGGGCAAGAGTTACCTGACCATCGGCATCGGGTGCACCGGCGGGCGACACCGCTCGGTGGCGGTGTCCGAATCGATCGCCGAGCGCCTGGCGACCCGCGGCTGGCAGGCGCAGGTTCGCCACCGAGACATCAAAAAATAACCCCCCAGACCTCGCCGTAGGCTTTACGCAAGAGGACGCACCGAGGACCGTAAAGATGGGCGAGTTTGGTGAGATCAATCTGGATATTCTGCGCGGCTGGCGCATGGCACGCGCGCCTGAGCTTCGCCAACCACACGCGCTGCCCGCTCTGGCGCGCCTGGTCCATTTGGACAGCGGGCGCGTGGAGCATCTGCACGGCCCGGACCTTCTTATCGGACGATATTACCCGCCCAATGGCCCCGTCGATTTGACCTTAGGCGGGCTCCAGGAGCACGAACTCTACCAACTTGGGGCGCCGCATCTTCAGATGACGCTCAACGACGACGCGCAATGGAGCGTGCGCCACCTCGCCCCGGGGACATGTACGCACGTAAACGAAGATCGACTCGAAACCTATAATCAACACCACATCATCGAGGATGGCGACGCGCTCCAGATTGGCTGCGCGCGCTACCGCTTCGAGGGCCTCGATATTGAGCTGGCCGCCTGGAAGAACGCCTGCCGCGCCCTATTGGGGTCTGCGGAGACGGCCGCGCTCTTTTTATGTCGAAACGGCGCCCCATGCGGGCCCACCATCGAGCTGTCCCCGAAGACCGCGATGGTCATCGGGCGCACGCTGCCATCCTGCGAAGATCTTCAGGTGCGTACGCCCTGGGAGCACTCGGCCAAAAAACCCGCGCAGCCCGATGTCGACCTCGCGGGGCTCTACCCGAGCGAAGCGAAATATATCGGCTTTTTGCACGCAGAGATTCGCGCCGTGGCGCCGTCCGCTGCGCGCATCGGCGGCGAATACCTTGAGTCGACGACCCGGGCCTCGGAGTTCCGGGTCACCCCGCTGACCAAGCGTCAAAAGACATTTATCAATCGCCAGGAGATCGGCGAGAGCGCGGTGCTTTCCCACGGCGATGAGCTGGCCCTGGGGAGTAACTTCTTCTACTTCTACTGCCCGAATCGAGGCGTTCAATTGACCCGCCGGCCGCTGGGCGCGCCGACCCTGGTTGACTGGACCGAAGGCGTCGCGCCGCGCCTGGACGGCGCAGCCCCCAGCGAGGAGCCCTCATGACTTCGGCCCTCCAGCCTTCCGCCCAACTATTGGACACACCGCCGCCCAGCGCCCAACCTTTCACGGACGAACTCTGGGCCTGCGTCGAGCGAGAGAAGGCGATTCATGGCCTGCAAAACTTGGTGCGCGCCATCAAGCGATATCATCGCCGCGGGCTGGAGCTGCGCGGGGTGAATCGCCAGGATCTGGCGCTCGACGCGGCCAGCGGCACCCTCTATCTGGTCGCCGCGCCGCGCTGCAGGGCGGTCGAGGACCGGAGCATGAGCGGGCTCGCCGCCGAGTCGATCTGGCGCGACGGCCGCCTAGTCGGTGAGCTGGCGTACGAGAATTTCATGGGCGAAACCTACCCGGGCGGCCACCAGATGGCGGCGCTGCTCCAGGACCGCGCGACGATGGCCGAGATCGGCTTATTGCACCCCGGCCTGCCGCAGCTGGTAGCGACCTGCGTGTCGCCCTATGGCGAATTGGCGATGCTCGACATCAATGACCTCAGCGACGCGCTCGAGCAACTTCGGCGCGAGGTGCTGCGCAAATTCACCTACCGGGTCGGCGCGCGCTCGACGGTCGGCAATTATGTGTTTCGGCGAAATAATCAGGACTCCTGCGCCTATGTCTTGATGGAGTCATCGCTGGGCTCGATGACCCAGAGCGTCGGGTTCTTCTGCGTGGCCGACGGCATCGGCGGGATCCACGACGGTGAGCGGGCCAGCGCATTGGCGGCCCAGTCGGCCTGCCGGGCGTTTGGGCGGGCGATGGCGCATTATGGCGGCGAGGAGATCGCGCGCCGCCCGGGGGACTTCGCGCGCGCGATCGTGCATATCACCAGCCAACGCCTGGCGCTCGAGGGCGAATTTGCCCCCGAAAAGAACCGCGGCGGCACCACCTTTACCTGCCTTATTCTGGCCGGAAACCGCGCCGGCGTCGGCCACGCCGGCGACTCGCGCGCCGTGCTGATCCGAGACGGCGCGCTCCTCGCCATCACCCGCGACCACACCCTGGCCAGCATCTTTAAGGAGTTGGGCGAGCCCCCGACAAACCCGGAACAGGCCGACACAAATAGCCGCACAATCTCGCGGTTTTTGAGCACATCAATGGAGCTCGAACCCTCGCGCGTCGACGGCATCTCGCCGGCCTTTGCGACCTCGCTGAGCGACGCACCGGTCGATCTAACGCAGATGAACCATATCGGCTTTGAGGTTCGCCCCAACGACCTCTTTTTGCTGACCTCCGACGGGGTGCACGACGAACTGTCGGCCGAGCGCCTCGGCCAACTTGTCGCCATGCACGCCACGGCCCCGCAAAAGCTCGTCGACGCGCTTATCAACCAGGCGCTTCGCCAGGTCGGCCGCGACAACGCAACGGCCATGGCGATCCGCGTGGAATAGGCCGCGGCGCAGGTGGCTGCGCGCGATGGGCTGACTTCAGCGACCAACACCGCTGCAGCTTATTTCACCTCCGACCGCCCCATCTGGCCCATTCCCCTGTTGAGCAATTCGAAAATCGTTTAGGATGCCGAAGGGAAAAGTTCGAACGCCAATTTCCGACATTATTTTGGAGTCTTTTTTGGGACGCATCCGCATCCTTATTGCCGAAGATAGCTCGCTCTTCATCACGGTTCTTAGCGAGTTAATCGAGTCAGAACCCGATATGGAGCTGGTCGGCCTGGCCACCAATGGGGCCAAGGCGGTGGAGTTGTGCGAGCAGCTCAAGCCCGACCTGATCCTGATGGATATCCATATGCCGGTGATGGACGGGCTGACCGCGACCGGCCGAATTATGGCGACCTGTCCGACGCCGATCCTGGTGGTGACCGCCGACCCGCACCGCGGCGGGGTCGACCTCTCCTTTAAGGCGCTGTCTGCCGGGGCGCTCGACCTGGTGTCGAAGCCCGGCGAGGTGCCGATGCGCGAGGCGGAGCGCTTCGGCTTCTTGCGCAAGATGCGCCTGCTGGCGGGCATCCCGGTGGTGCGCCATGTGCGCGACCGCCTGCCGGACTCGTCGGCATCAAAAGCCACGAACGCGGCGAAAATAGAGGACAACCGCCCGGCGCGCAAAACGCCCGCGCCCACCAAGCCAAAGGAGAGCCCGCCGATCCTTGGCATCGTCGCCTCCACCGGCGGCCCGCGGGCGCTGGGGGAGTTCCTGGGCGCGCTGCCGGCTGACTTCGGGGCGCCGATCTTATTGGTCCAACATATTACGCGCGGCTTCGCGGTGCATCTGACGCGCTGGCTCGACGCGAACTCCCAGGTCAATGTTGTCCTGGCCAAGAATGGCCAGCGTATCCGCCCCGGCACGGTCTATGTCGCGCCCACCGAGTTGCAGATGGAGCTGAGCTCGACGGGCGCGCTTAAGGTCTATGACGGCCCGGCGGTCGCGGGGTATCGCCCCAGCGGCGACGTGCTCCTGCGCAGCCTGGCGCGCCACGCCGCCCCGCGCGCCATCGGGTTGGTGCTCAGCGGCATGGGCCAGGACGGGGCCTTCGGCATGGCCGCCCTGTACCGCAGCGGCGCGGTCACGCTGGTCCAGGATGAGGCCAGCTCCGTGGTCTATAGCATGCCGAGCGCGGCGCTGGAGCGCGGGGTCGTCAGCGAGATCGTCGAGCTGCCCCATATGGCCACGCGGGTCCAAGAGATCGTCGGCACCTTCTTTGAGAATACGCAGTCTAAATCGCATCACGCGAGAAAGTGAATAACTGATGACAGATTTCCACCCAAAAATTAACGCGGCCTCCGAGGCCCCCCAATGCCCCTCGGTGTTGCAAGCCTGCTCCCTCTTGTCGACCTGGACCGGCATGGAGCTCAGGGGCAGCGCGCCGCGCCGGGTTGAAGAGTTTTTGAGCATACGCGCCGAGCACCTCGGCTACGCGTCGACGTTGGATTATGTCGCGTTCCTAAAGACCCAATCGCCCACCGACGAAGAGCCTCAACAGCTCACCAACCTGGTGACCAATGGGCTGACCTGCTTTTGGCGTGACACCCCGCAGCTAAACGCGCTGGGCACGGTCTTCGCCAACCTGGGCAAGGCGCGCGCCGAGGCCGGAGATCACCGGCCGATTACAGTCTGGTGCGCGGGGTGCTCGACCGGCGAGGAGGCCTATACCGTGGCCATGATCGGCGTCGACAACGGCGTGCCAATTCAGGTGCTCGGCACCGACATCAACACCGAGTCGCTCGAGCACGCCCACCGCGGCGTCTACGGCGATTGGAGTCTTCGGCGCACCTCTCCCCTCCATCACACCCGCTATTTCGAGCACACCGCCGATGGGCAGTGGGCGATCACCCAATCATTGAGCGACCTGGTCGAGTTTCGCCGCCATAATATTTTATCCCCGCCGCCGCTGCCGCGCGGCGGGGGAAAATGGGATGTAATCCTCTGCCGAAATGTGCTGATCTATTTCTCCGAGACCGCCATTCAGACCGTGCTTCGCCTCTTCTCGGAGGGCCTCAACCCCGAAGGCTACCTGCTGCTGGGCTCCAGCGAACAATTGCACACCGGCGACATGGCCAAAGAGCTCGTGCCCTTTCGCGCGGCGCGCCAGGGCGGCGGGTTCGTGTACCGGCTCAGCGTCACGCCGCCCGGGCGCACGGTCGGCTTCGCGCTTCGCCCACCCGAATCGTCGCCGGTCCCGAAGCTTAAATCCCCGGCGATGCCGCCCAAATACTCAACCTCCCTGGAGGAGGTGACCTCGGATATCGGCATCCAGCACAGCTCTCAGGAGGCCGCGGAGCTCCTGCTAGAAAACGCCATCGACCATCTGGTCGACGGGCGCATGGAGGCGTCGCTGGCGTGTTGCGAGGCGAGCGCGTCGTATGACCCATTTGTGCCCGAAACCTATTGCCTGATGGCGTATATGCTCGGCCTGGAGGGGGCGTGTTCCCAGGCGCTGGCGACCTACCGAAAGACGCTGTTTCTGGACCCGATGAATTGGGTGGCCGCGCTCGAGAGCGCCCGCATCTACCTGCGCATTCAGGACCCCATCCGGGCAAAACGCGCGCTGCGCCAGGCCCTGGAGGGGCTGCGCTCGGAGCCGCATCTGTCGGCCGGCATGACTCGCCTCAACCGCGCGCTGACACAGGCGATGACCGACCCCGAGAGCGCCGAGGCGTTCTCCAAACAATACCTCGAGCGCTTGCGCGGAAATAAGTTTCTGGATTGACGCAACCACCTCCCGGGTGTCAGGCATAGCGCATCAGACGAAGCGCCGGGATTTTACGCGGTCGCTCGCCCATCCAACAGCTCACCTACGACTTCATAAACGACTTCGATGGGAGGTTTCGACGGCGAAACCTTCCCACAAATATCACCGAAAAAAGGCATTACCTATGGCACGTCGCGAAAATTTGGTCTGGATCGATCTTGAAATGACCGGGCTCGACCCCGAGGAAGACGCGATTATCGAAATCGCAACGATTGTGACCGACTCACAGCTCAATATCATCGAAGAGGGCCCCTGCCTGGTCATCTCCCAGCCCAAATCCCAGCTCGACACGATGGACGAGTGGAACCGCACCCACCACGGGGACTCCGGGCTCATCGACCGCGTGCTGGCCTCCGAGATCAGCTGCCTGGACGCCGAGCTGCGCACCCTGGAATTCTTGCAACGCCACACCGAAGAAGGCCGCGCGCCGCTGTGCGGCAACACCATCGGCCAGGACCGCCGCTTCCTCTATAAATATATGCCCCAGCTCAGCTCCTGGTTGCACTATCGCAACGTCGATGTCTCCTCGATCAAGGAGCTCGTGGCGCGCTGGTACCCCGAGGAGATGCGCGCCCCGGTCAAGCGCTCCAACCACCGCGCCCTCGATGATATCCGCGGCTCGATCGAGGAGCTTCGCTGGTATCGCGACTATATTTTCGTGGAACAATATTGAGCCGAAAGAGCCCGCGAAAACGCTGAGCACTTCGATGAAACCCATCAAAATAGAAAGGATGAAAAATGGGAACCCCGACCGATAAGACTCGCTTTGATGGCCGCGCCGCCGACGAACTTCGCCCCGTGACGATCGAGACCGACTTCACCGAGGCCCCCGAGGCGTCGGTGCTGATCACGATGGGCAAGACCCGCGTGCTCTGCAGCGCGAGCGTCGAGGATAGCGTGCCCCGCTGGATGCGCGACGCCGAGCCCGCCAAGGGTTGGGTGACCGCCGAATATTCGATGATCCCGGGCGCCACAGCGCCGCGCTTTCGCCGCGAGCGCCGCGGCGCCGGCGGGCGCACCCGCGAGATCGAGCGCCTCGTCGGGCGAAGCCTGCGCGCGGTCTGCGACCTTGAGAAGCTGCCGGGGCACACCATCTGGTTGGATTGTGACGTGCTTCAGGCCGACGGCGGCACCCGCACCGCCGCGATCACCGGGGCGTTCGTCGCCCTCGCGCTGGCCTGCGGCCGCCTGGTTGAGCGCGGCGCCATCGCCGAGATGCCGATTCGCCAGAGCCTGGCCGCGATCTCCTGCGGCGTCATCGGCGAGCAGGTGCTGCTTGATCTTCCCTACGAGGAAGACAGCAAAGCCGACGTCGATATGAATGTGGTGATGACCGGCGATGGCCGCTTCGTCGAGGTTCAGGGCACCGGCGAAGAGTCCACCTATTCGCACGCCGAATTGCTCGCGATGCTCGAGCTGGCGGGCAAAGGCATCGCCGAGCTCAGCGCGGCCCAGCAGGCCGCGCTGCCCCAGGAGCCGATCTACGCGAAGCTCTTCAAAAAGGCGTAATCTGCCCGGCCCGAGTCACATCGGGAAGCTGCGAAAATGAAGGTCGAGCACCTGGAAGTCACTGACGACCCGGGTGACTCGGCCTTTTTCGTCGAGCCCCACCCAGGTCTCGTAGAGGCCGGGGCCAAAGCCCGTCTCAAAGGTGATGAGGTTCAGGGTCTGACCGCTATGAATGCCCAGGCTCTGGCGAATATCGAGGTTTGCCCAGGCAAAGCCCTGGCGCTGCTGGCGCCGCATCTCGCCGTGGATTGCGCGCGGAAACTCATCGTCTTCCAATAGCGGCGTGTAATTCATCAAGACGCCCGCGGTATGGGCGTCCATAAACGAGCCGACCGAGGAGTCGACCGGATAGCCGCCATCGGGCGGGTCGAAGAGCGTGCGGCGCACGTCGTCTTCTTGCACATCGGCGCGCTTCCAGCGAACGGTCCTCTCCCGGCTCACCTCCAACATGGCGTAGGCGAGCCGGCTCTCGTCGCGCAGCTCGGCGACGAATAGCAATACGGGATAGCGGCCCGGCTCGATCGCGATGTCGAAGGGCTCGGTGTCAAGAAATGTGAGCGGGTCACAGGCGACGAGCTCTCCGGTCGGGAGCTCGAGCATACCTGCGTTACGACGTCGCATAACGATGTCGTAGCCGAGTGCAGCGACGGTCTCTCCGTCATCGAAGCGGCGAAAGGTATGAGGTAGCATGGTCGGATGTCGGCGTGATGGAGGGCTCCAGAGCGAGTTCAACCAAAGAACTCCTCACTGCCTCTTAATAATGCACACATCCGCGACGGCATTCCACCCCGGATGACTCCGAGGTGGCCTGCGCGTGATTTAGGCGGTGTATTCGTCGACGATTTTTGCGATTTCGCTAAAGGACTCAACCTTCAGGCTGGCCCCGCCAATCAGCGCGCCGTCGACATCGGGCTGGGCGATAAGCTCCGCGATATTGGCGGGCTTGACGCTGCCGCCGTAGAGGACGCGCATGGCGTCGGCCACCGAGGCGTCGAAGACCTCGGCGACAATCTTGCGAATCTCCAGATGAATGGCCTGCGCCTGGTCGGAGGACGCGGTTTTGCCCGTGCCGATGGCCCAGATGGGCTCATAGGCGATGACCACGCGCGACGCATCTGCGGCGCTGATGCTCGCCAGGGCGGCGCGCACCTGCAGCTCAATCTTCTGCAAGGTGCGCTCGCTCTCGCGCTCCTCAAGCGTCTCACCCACGCAAACGATGGGCGTAAGACCGGCCTTCAGCGCGACGAGCGCCTTGTGATTGACGCCCTCGTCGGTCTCGCCGAAATACTGACGCCGCTCGCTATGGCCAAGGATGACCCAGGAGCAGCCGACGTCCTTAATCATCGCGGCGCTCAACTCGCCGGTATACGCGCCGCCCTCGGCCCAATGCATATTCTGGGCGGCCAGGCGGACGTTACTATCGCCGAGCACCTCGCCGACCCCGGCGAGGCTCACCGCGGTCGGCGCGACGACGATATCACAGCCCTTATAGCTCGCCACCGCCTCCACGATGCCAGCGGCGAGGGCGCGCCCTTCCGCCAAAGACTTATTCATCTTCCAATTGCCAGCAACGATGGGTTTACGCATGGTTTTTCTCGAGCATAAGTAATGAAAATGGGGAAATAATCACTCAGTATTTAGAGCTCAAAATTCAAACGGGTAATTCGCTCGCAGCGCTTCGATGCCGGGCAACTCTTTGCCTTCGAGCATCTGAAGGCTCGCGCCCCCGCCGGTCGAGATATGGCTAATCTCGTCCTGGTAGCCGGAGACGTTGATCGCCGCCGCGGAGTCGCCGCCGCCGATGACGCTGAAGGAGTCGCTCTCGGCGATGGCCTTGGCCACTGACATCGTGCCGTTGGCGAAAGGCTCACGCTCAAAGACGCCCATGGGACCGTTCCAGAAGATGCTCTTCGAATCGGCGATGATCCCCTTATATTGGTCGATGGTCACCGGCCCGATATCGAACCCGGCCATGCCCTTGGGGATCGAGGCGCGCGGGCTGCTCTCAACGCTGTCGGCGTCCGCGTCGATCGACGCCGCGACCACGTGATCGACCGGCAGGCGAAGATCCACGCCGCGCTGGGTCGCCTTGAACATGATCTCACGCGCGCGCTCGACGAAGTCCTCTTCGACCAGCGAGTTGCCGACTTCGACCCGCTTCGCCTTGAGGAAGGTATAGGCCATCGCCCCGCCGATCAGCAGGTGGTCAACGCGCTCAACCAGCGTGTTGAGGACGCCCAATTTATCAGAGACCTTCGCGCCGCCGACGATCGCGGTAAACGGCGTGGCCGGCGAGCTGGTCAGCTTGCTGATCTGCTCCAGCTCGTTTTTGACCAAGAAGCCCGCGGCCTTGTGGTAGCGGTCGAAATATTTCGCGACATGATACATCGACGCGTGTTTGCGATGCGAGGTGCCGAAGGCGTCGTTGATATAGACATCGGCCAGCCCCGAGAGCAGACGCCCAAACGCCGGGTCGCCACCTTTTTCGCCGGGCTCAAAGCGCAGATTCTCCAGCAGCATAATCTGCTTATTGCGCATATCGGAGATGAGCTTCTGGACGAATTTCCCGCCATAATCCTCGGGCATCAGAACTTCGACGCCCAGGATTTCGGCGAGGCGCTCCCCTACCGGTTTCAGGCTCAGGGACTCATCGACTTTGCCCTTGGGGCGCCCCAGGTGGCTCATCAGGATGACCTTAGTGTCCTCCTGCTCCATCGCGTAGCGGATGGTCGGCAGCGCGGCCTGAATGCGGGTGTCGTCGGTAATCTGCTGTTCGGCGTCGAGCGGAACGTTGAAATCAACGCGAATTAAGATGCTTTTTTCGGCCAACTCAATCTGGTCGATAAATTTGATGCCGGTAAGATCCATGAATTTGAGCTCTACGGTGGTTTAGAAAGGTAAGCGAGGCAGAAAAGGCCCGGGCTTTGCCGTCACACGACAAAACCCGGGCCTCGTTGGCGCGACAATTAGGCTTTTTGCGCTGCGACGTAGTGGAGCACGTCGACCATGCGGTTGGAGAAGCCCCATTCGTTATCATACCAGCTGACAACTTTGGCCATACGGTCGCCGTTGACCATGGTCAGGCCCAGGTCGACGACCGACGAGTGGGGGTCGCCCATCTGGTCGGTGGACACGACCGGGTCGCTGGTGACGTTGAGCACGCCCTTGAACTCACCCTCGACGGCTTTCTGAAGCGCGGCGTGGATGGACTCGACGGTGACGTCTTTCTCGAATTCGCAGACCAGGTCGACCAGCGAGACGTCCGGGGTCGGCACGCGCACGGCCATGCCGTTGAGCTTGCCTTCAAGCTCGGGGATGACGCGAGCCACCGCGATCGCAGCGCCGGTGGAGGTCGGGACCATATTCTGCGCGGCGGCGCGGCCACGACGGAAGTCTTTGTGCGGCGCGTCGAGCAATGCCTGGTCGCTGGTATACGCGTGGACCGTGGTCATCAGGCCGGACTTGATGCCGAAGTTGTCGTTGAGGACCTTGGCCACCGGCGCAAGGCAGTTGGTCGTGCAGCTGGCCACGTCGATAATCTGCATCGTGTCGACGTCGATATCGGTGTGGTTCACGCCGTAAACAACCGAGAGGTCAAGGCCTTTACCCGGCGCCGAAACGAGCACGAATTTGGCGCCCGCGTCGATATGAAGCTGGGCTTTCTCACGGTTGCGGAACAGCCCGGTGCTCTCGATCACATAGTCAACGCCAAGCTCACCCCAGGGAAGTTTCGCCGGGTCGCGCTCGCTCAGGACCTTGACCGTCTTTCCACCGATGGTGATCTGGCCATCGCCAGCCTCAACGGTGCCGTCAAATTTGCGGTGAACGGTGTCATATTTGAAGAGGTAGGCTAGCTGCTCGGGGCTGGCCAGGTCGTTGACGGCCACAAGCTCCACGTTCGGATCGTCCATCAAAATACGACCCACGCAGCGACCGATACGACCAAAACCATTAATACCAATACGAATTGTCATGATAAGACTCCCTTATAAAATAGGTGAGAAAATAAAAGCGTTGATATCTCGAACGCTCGTGCGTCATTTAATTTATTCAATCAAAGCCCAGTTTCGGCTCATATGTAGATAGTAACTGTGGCGCAAGTGTCAATGCGCGCGGCGTGATTCTTGGACAAGTTAGTCACATGCGCCGAAAATGGAAGGGCCTAATTTTGGCGTTACCCCAAAGTATCGCCAAAGTGCGCGCGCGGTGAGCACAGCGCTGGATTTCAGCGCGGCGCTGGTGCATGATAGCGCCGATTCGATTGTTGAAATAATCATTTGTATTCTGGGCAAAATGACATGCGGCATCTATCTATGTTGAACGAGCGGTTGCGGGTAATCTGCATATTGGGCGCCATTTCGATGGGCGCGATTTTGAGCAGTGGCTGTGGTCCCGATTTTGCGCCCTATTGGCGGGTCAAAAAGCTGCGCGTATTGGCCATCCAGGCCGACCCGGTGGTGCTCGATGGCGGCGAAGTCGCCAAGCTGCGCGCCCTCGCCCACCACGCGCCCGACGACAGCATCGACTACGCCTGGGAGTGGTGCCCTTTTCGGGTGTCGACCAGCGATAATTACGAATGCCCGGTGACCGTCGAGCAGCTCAACGCGATCATTCAACAGCAGGCCGCAAAAGACGGCGCCGAGGGCAGCGTGCCCGAATTGCCGCCGGATTTCTTTAGCCTTGGCAGCGGCAAAGAGGTCGACTTCGCGTATCCTGCGACCCCCGAGGTCATCAACGGCTTCTGCGAGGCCATCCTCTCGGCCATCACCGACGCCGCCGAGGACTCGCCATTTGCCGACCAACTGCCGGTCAAAAACTGCGAGGAGGGCTTCGATATCTCGATTCGCCTGGTCGCGACCAGCAGCGACGACGAGATCATCTCGCGCAAGCGTATGAAGCTGTCCACCGGGCCGAAGACGCCTAAAAACCTGAACCCGGACGTCACCGGCGTCGAGATCAAGCTGGCCAAGCCCGCCCACTTCGACCAGGCGCGCGCGGCGCTTCCCTGGGTCGACGCGCTGACTCAGGCCGAGGTCGACAACCCCAGCGCCGGCTGGCACCCCATCGCCGAGGACGAGCCGACGCCCATCCTCGCCGGCATCCCCTTCTTGGTGCGCTCGGTCGTCGACCCGGCGAGCGTCGAGATCTGGACGCCCCCGGCGCCCGACGGCTCCGACAAGACCGAGCTTGACCCGGAGCCCGAAGTCTTCATCTTCCGCTGGTTCGTCTCCGACGGCGACGTCGACCAGGCATCCGGCCTCTATGTCGACGACAAAAACACGCTGCTCGACGCCAGCGAGACCGAATTTGTGGTGCCCTATAACGCGTCGCAGTCCGATTATGACGGCGACGGGGTGAGCAATGGCGCGGATAATTGCGCGCCGCTCAATAACCCCGACCAGCGCGACTCCAATGGCGATGGCATCGGCGACGCCTGCGATATCTATATCTGGTCGGTGGTCCGCGATGGACGCCTCGGCCAAGATTTTATCGAGCGACAGGTTCGCGTGGTGGGCTGGTAAGGCGAGAAGATGCGTCCCAGACGCACCCGATAGGCCACTGAATTATCTATTGTTTTTGGGCGCGACCAATTTGCAGCCCTTATGTATTGAGAGTCTCTGATGAAGTATTTGCAATTGATCATCGCGCTGTCCCTGGCGAGCTTGCCGGCCACGGCGCTGGCCCAGCAGGATGACGGCTCGGCCCAGGAAGGCCCGGCCCAGCAGCAAGCCGGCGCCGCGCGCCTGACAAAAGCCCCCGAGCTCCTCGAGGCCCCCGAGGCAGACTATACTCAAGAGGCCGTGGACGCCGGGATCGAGGGCGCGGTTCAATTGGAGTTGACCATCTCGGCCACCGGCGAGGTGACCAAGGTTGAGGTGCTCTCCGGGCTCGGCTATGGGCTGGACGAAGCGGCGGTCGCCGCTGCCAAAAAATTCGTCTTTAGCCCGGCCGAGGTCAATAATCAGCCGGCGGCGGTGAGCCTGAACTTCGCCATCGACTTCTCGCTGCCGATCATGCCCGCCATCTTCCGGGGCCGGCTGGTCGAGCTTGAGACCGACGCCATCATCGACGACGCGACGGTCGGCATCGAATACCAGGGCGACGAATACGACCCGGCGCCGCGCGCCCAAATGTCGGTCAAAGAGGACGGCAGCTTCTCGTTTGAGGGCGTCCCGCCGGGGACTTACCGCGTCGACTTAAGCGCGCCCGGGTATCCCGACCGCGCCGAGATCGTCGAGCTGGGCTCGGGCGACGAGGTCGAGGTGGCCTATCGCTTCACCAAGGCACCGGTGAACCTGCGCGGCGAGGTCCGCGAGTCCGGCACGCGCACGCCACTGGCCGGCATTGAGGTGCGGGTCATTGACGCCAATACAAACGAAGAGCTCAGCACCGAATATAGCGACGCCGACGCCATCTTCTCGTTCCGCGACCTCGCCCCGGGCAAATACCGGCTCATCTTCGGGGCCGACGGCTACGAGACCTTCAGCGAAGAGGTCGAGGTCAAAGAAGGCGAAGTCACCGGCGGCGTCTTCTATCTGCGCGCCGAGTATTATGACGAGTTCACGGTCAAGACGACCGCGCGCCGCGAAGAGACCGAGATCAGCCGCAAGCGTATCGAGCTCGACGAGCTTCGGCGCATCCCGGGCACCGGCGGCGACGCGGTCCGCGTGGTCCAGAACCTGCCGGGCGTCGCCCGCCCCTCTTATGTCAGCGGCAGCCTCATCGTGCGCGGCGCCTCGCCCGAAGACACCAAGGTCTTTTTGCAGGGCGACTCCATCCCGCTGGTCTTCCACTTCTTGGGCGGCCCGGCGGTCATCAGCTCCGAGATGTTGGAGGCGGTCGACTTTTATCCCGGCAACTTCAGCACCTATTACGGGCGCGCCACCGGCGGCATCGTCGCCCTGCGCACGCGCTCTCCGCGCGAAGACCGCTTCCACGGCTTCGCCGAGGTCGATCTTATCGACGCCACCGCTCAATTCGAGGGGCCGATCACCGAGAACCTGAGCTTCGCGCTGTCGGCGCGCCGCAGCTATATCGACACCGTGCTGCCGGTGCTTGCGCCCGAGGAGCTCACCGACCAGGTGACCGTCTCGCCGCGCTATTATGATTATCAGGGCTGGCTGACCTGGCGGGCGAATAAGGAGAATAAGCTCGAGCTCTTTCTCTACGGCTCCGACGACACGGTCGCGACCATCTTTGACGATGATGACGGCCCCATCGGCAACGCCGATGTGCAGATCGAAGGGCTCTCGTTTAGCCAACTCTTTCACCGCGGCCAGCTTCGCTGGGAGTGGAAGCCGGCCAATGAAGCCATCGAAAACGAGGCGCTGGTCTCGTTTGGCCTCAACCGCGCCGGTTTTGACCTGGCCGAAAACCTGTATTTCTTCGCCGATTATTATCAGACCCAGGTTCGAAACGACTTAAAGATCAACGTCGCCGATAACCTGAACCTGCGCGTGGGCGCCGACCTCCAATTCGGCAATGTCGACTACCGACTCGAAGTCCCGCGCCAGGACGCCGACCCCGGCCGCGGCAACGGGGCGACCGGCGCAGAGGGCGGCGGCCCCGGTGGATTCGCCATCTCCAAAAACGGCATCATCACCCAGCAATCCGCCCCGCTGCTGCAGCCGGCCTTCTATATCGAGGCCAATTATAAGCCAATTGAGGCGCTCAAGCTGACCCCGGGCGTTCGTATCGACCATTATGGCGATATCGCGCGCACCTCGGTGTCGCCGCGCTTTAGCACCCGCCTCAAGCTCAACGACGAGCTGCTGCTCAAAGGTGGCGTGGGCCTGTTCACCCAGCCGCCGCTGCCCAACGAGTCGGATAAAGAGCTCGGCAACCCGAACCTCGATTTCGAGAGCGCCATTCACTACGCCCTGGGCGCCGAGTGGCGGCCGCTGGAATACCTCGAGGTCGACACGACGCTCTTCTACCGCTCGATGTTCGACCTGGTCGACAGCACCAACGCCGTGGTCGAGAACGCCCAGGGCGAGGTCGAGAATCTGCTGCTCGACAATAACGCCAAGGGGCGCGCCTACGGGCTGGAGTTGATGGTGCGCCATCGCCCGCAAAATAACCTCTTCGGCTGGGTCGCCTATACGCTGAGCCGGGCCGAGCGCTTTAACCAGAAGACCGAGAGCTACGACCTATTTCGCTACGACCAGACCCATATCCTGTCGCTGGTCGCCGGCTATAACCTCCCCTTCCAGATCGACATCTCCGGGCGCTTCCGCCTGGTCACCGGCTCACCCTATACGCCGATCGCCGGCGCGGTTTGGGACGCCGATCAGGACCGCTATCAGCCGGTCTACGGGCGGCCGCTGTCGGCCCGCAAGTCAACCTTTCACCAGCTCGACGTGCGCATCGACAAGAAGTTCGTGTTCGATAGCTTCATCCTGGGCGCCTATATCGAGGTGCTCAACGCCTATAACGCGGTCAACGAAGAGGGTCGCTCCAATAACTTCAATTACCGCGAATCCGGCCCGGTTCCGGGGCTGCCGATCATCCCGACCCTGGGCGTGAACGGGCGTTTTTAGGGCGCGCCGCGAATTTGGGCGCACTTTTTCGCCAAAAAGTGCGCCCAACCCTTGTATATAGGGCGATTGGAGGGGTTTGGCGCCTTGACACTGGTACCCCGCATTCTTAAGCTTCCTTTAGTTCAAAAAATAAAGAAGCAACGCGGTCTCGCAGCTGGTGCTGGGGGCCGTGCACTGACCCTCGGCCCTGTGTGGAAGGCTGTCCGAAATGGACAAAAATCGACACGTTTGGGCGGAGCGTTATAAACCCAAACCAGTGTTTCATAGGGAACGAGTATGACGAAATCAGAGTTGATTGACGCTGTCACCAAGGGCGCCGCCGAAGTCGATATTAAGCTGACCAAAAAGGACGTGCGCGCGCTGCTCGACGTCGTCTTTGACACGGTCTCCCAGGCCATCAAAGAAGAGGAGCGCTTCTCCTACCCGAAGTTCGGCACCTTTAAGATCAAGCACCGCAAGGCGCGCATGGGCCGCAACCCCAAATCGCGCGAGAAGATCAAAATCGAGGCATCCAACTCGGTTGGATTCAAGCCGTCGCCGACGCTCTACGATCTCATCAACTAAATCGCAGCTCCGGCGCCTGACGGCACACCAAAAAGCCCGCCTGAGATCCTCAGGCGGGCTTTTTGGGTGTGCCGGCTCAAGGCGACGACTTATTCGACCGTCACGCTCTTGGCGAGGTTACGCGGCTGGTCGACGTCGGTGCCCTTGAAGTCGGCGATATGGTAGGCGAGCAATTGCATCACCACGACCGTGAGCAGGGGCTGGATATACTCGGGGACGTCGGGGATCTCGAGGACGACGTCGGCGAACTCGCGCACGTCATCGTCGCCCTCAGTCGCCACGACGATGAGGCGTCCCTGGCGCGCTTTGACCTCTTCGAGGTTGCTAAAGACCTTCTCATAGACGCGGTTTTTCGGGATCAGAACGACCACCGGTAAGCTCTCGTCGATCAGGGCGATGGGCCCGTGCTTCATCTCACCGGCGGCGTAGCCCTCGGCGTGAATATAGCTGATCTCTTTGAGCTTCAGCGCCCCCTCGGCGGCGATGGGGTAGAGGTTGCCGCGCCCCAGATAGAGGAAAGAGTTCACGTCCGAGAAGTTATAGGCGATATGCTTATAGATGGCCTTTTCGTGCAGCATCTTCGACATGGTCTGGGGCACATCGCGCAGCGCCTCCAGGATCTCGCGGCCGCCCTCTTCGTCGAGCACGCCGCGGCGTCGGCCAAGCCACACACCGAGCATCAGGCCCACGACAAGCTGGGTGCTAAACGCCTTGGTGCTGGCGACGCCAATCTCGGGGCCGGCGTGGGTATAGATGACGCCGTCGGCCTCGCGGGTCATGGTCGACTCGACGACGTTGCACACCGCGATGGTCTTGGCCCCAAGCTCCATCGCCAGGCGCATGGCGGCCAGGGTGTCGGCGGTCTCGCCGGACTGGCTCATGGGGACGCAGAGCGTGCGCTCGTTGATGATCGGGTTGCGGTAGCGGAACTCACTGGCCAGCTCGACGTCGACCGGCACGCGCGAGAAGTCCTCGATGATATATTTGGCGATCTGGGCGGCATAATAGCTGGTGCCGCAGGCCACAAAGACGATGCGCTCCAGCGTGTCGAGCCACCCGTCTTCGATGCCCTCCATCGGGCCGAAGTCGACGTCGCCGCGGTCCACGCTGACGCGGCCGCGCAGCGTGTCGGTGATACGCTCGGGCTGCTCGTGGATCTCCTTGAGCATAAAGTGCTTATAGCCCTGCTTCTCGGCCGAGATCGGGTCCCAATTGATCCGCTTAACCTGACGGGTCACCGGCTCGCCGGCGGCGTCGAAGATCGCGATATCGCCCACTTTAAGAACCGCGGTGTCGCCGTCCTCCAGGTAGATAAAGTCGCGGGTATAGGGGAGCACCGCGGGCACATCGCTGGCGATGAAGATCTCGTCGCCTTCTTGACCAAGCACCATCGGCGAGGCGTTGCGGGCGACCACGAGCTCTTCGGGCTTGTCGCCGAGCATGACGACAATGGCGTAGGAGCCCTCGACTAGCTTCATCGCGCGGCGCACCGCGTCGTGCAGGGTCGTCGACCCGGACTCCAGGGCGTGGTCGATCAGATGCGCGACCACCTCGGTGTCGGTCTCACTCTCGAATGTGCGCCCCTCTTTAATCAGCTCGCGCTTGAGGACCGCATAGTTCTCGATAATCCCGTTATGCGCGACCACGACCCGACCGGCGCGGTGCGGATGCGCGTTTCGCTCCACCGGGCGCCCGTGGGTCGCCCAGCGCGTGTGTCCCAACCCGATCGTGCCGTCAAAGGGTTCCTCGCGAAACGCCGTAAACAGCGACGCCAACTTCCCCTCGGTGCGTCGAATCACGACGTCACCGGAGGATGTCCCAATCGCAATACCGGCCGAGTCATAGCCTCGGTATTCAAGCCGGCTTAGCCCCGAGAGCAACACTTCGCTGCACGCGCGATTGCCAACATACCCAACGATTCCGCACATAGAACTCCTTACAATCTAATGAAAATGGCTTGCCGTGCGACACCAGCGAACGCGCATGGCCATGGATAACCCTTGATAAATTGATTCAAACGCTAAGTCGAATCTAAACACAAAATAAACGCAGCCAGTGCACCGAGAAGGCGCGCTGGCTGCTCTAAACGACTCACCGCTTCAGCTCAATTCCCCACGCCCACGATCGAGGCGCCAACCGCGCTGAACCGGGCTCCGAGGCTCAACGCATCTTCGATTGCGTCCGCGTCGAGATCGACATCGGCCGACCGGTTGACCACGGTCGCGACCAGCTCGCATTGTTGTCGATTGCCCAGCGTTTTGCAAAGAGCATCGCTGTCCTCGCCGCAGGTGCTTTCCAGCGGCTCGACGCAGCCCCATTCGCCCGGGCCCACCTCGACATAGAGCGGCTGACTGGCGATGCAATCGCAGGTCGCGGCCATCTTATTGATCGCGCCGAAAAAATCCTCCAGCGACACCGCTCCGGCCAACTCACCATCGTTGAGCGCGACGCGCTCACCGCCGGAGAATTCGGAGGCCGGGTCCACGTCGGCCGAGATGCTCAGCCGCTCCACCTGGACCTCGTCCATCAGGCTTCCGTCAATATTGAGCGGGATGAGAATCGCCGCGCTGCCCCCCTCGACGCTCAGCCGACCGTTCTCGACCTTGGCGGTGGGGAAATCCGACTTCGGATTGCCCTGGGCGTCCAGGCTCTCCGGCTTGATATTGAAATAACCCTCTCCGTTCATATTGGGGCCGAAATAATTATCCGAGTCCTCGCCCAGCATCAGGTTTATCTGCAGCGCCGGGTCGTTAACGGCGTCCGATAAATACGCGTATTCAAAGAGGAATACCAGATTCCCGTTGGCGATCTGGGCGGCGATCACGTCGTTAAAAGGAACGCCGATCACCGCCGAGAGCGTGCTGATGAGATTGCCCATCGCGCTATCATCGGTGCCATTGCCCGTGAAGTCGGCGCAGCAGGTCCCGGATTTCTCGATATAAAAATAGTTCACAAATGACGCCGGGCCGTAGTCTCCGTACGCCCAGGGCGGGCATTCGGCTTCCGGGTCGCCGGGATAAGCGCAGCCCTCATGACCCGTCTGCGGCGGCAGCTCGACCACCTCGCTGCCATCGGCGGCGTCGCTGGATTCCTGCGCCACGTCACCGCCCGTATCTTCGCGGGTGTCGGGCCCCCCGCTATCCTCGGCGCGCGCGTCCGCCGAGGCGCCGTCGGCGCGCTCTTCAATATCTGCCCCGGCGTCGCCCGCGCCCGACTTCGATTTGCTCGCGTCATCCGAACAAGCCCCGAGCGCCAGGCCGATAAAAAGTAGCAGCCCAAGCAGGCTCAATCTGGGTGAAAAACGCATCACTAAATCCTTTTAACACGCGGACAAAATAATCTAATAACTGGGCCATCAATCGGACGCCCTTATTCGTAATACACCGGAAACTCGAGCAGTGATTTTACGATCTCGGCGGCGCTTCGCTCGCCGGCAACCAGCTCAACCGCGTGGCTTAGGATCGGCAAGGAGAGGCCGGACTCCTGGGGGACCCGGGCCAGCGATTGGATGAGGTTGAAGAGGTTGTCGGCGCCGGCGCCAAAGTCCCGGCGAATCGACCCCGGGACATCCGAAACCTTCGCGGCTTCGCGGCGAATAAACTCGGCGCCAATCTTGGCGTCGCAGGCGATATCGGTGGAGCTGTCGCCGTTGAGGTTATGACTGGAGGCGTCGAGGAAGAGGTTTCCGCAGCCGGCGAGTCCCCAGGCGGTGGACTCATAGCCGCCGCGGTAGAGCACGAACTTGGCGGTCTCGGCGAGCCCGCGGGTCAGGAGCGTCGCCTCAAGCCCGGCGCCGAGCTCCATCTGGCGACCGACGCCGACGAGCATGGCGATGACGCGAGAATACGCCGCGGCGGCCTCTGCTCCGCTGAGGTCTTTGGCCCGGTAAACCCGCACGCCGGGGGCGTCGAGCGCGCTCTGGACGAGCTCATGGACCTCGTCGAATTCCGACACGCAGACTCCCGAAGACGGGCGCCCCGCCAGAGCATCGGTGGCGTTAAACGGGCCGGTCAAAAAGCCGCTGCGCAGCGTGGGGGTCTCCTCACCGAGGATGCGCGACGGCGTATAGAGGGTGCTCAGCTCCAAGTTCCGGGTGGTGTGCACCAGAATATGGCGCCCCGTCAGGACCTTGCCGAGCTGGTTGCCCGTGGGGCGCAGGCGGTGAATCGGCAGGCATAAGAAGATAAGCGGCGTCTTCTTGAGCGCCTCCAGCTCGACGCGCTCGACATGCGCGGGCAGCTCGGTGGAGTCATCCCCGTTGGTCGACGGCGGGTCGACGCCGGGCCAATACGAGACCTCATGGTTGCGCAACAAATGCGTGAGCGCGGCGAATCGAGCGCCATTTCCGACCAATCCGATCTTCATCTTTTCTCTCCGTATTTTTATCGCCCGAGGCTCGCCAAACGAGCGTCGCGGCGAGGGCGTCGTGGCGGTTAAATCGTGGGCGCAAGGGCCGCAGAATCAACGGGAAACGAGCGCACGCGGTTTCCGTAATAATAGAGCAGGTCGAGCTTATTGAGCATCACACCGGTCATCATTGGCTCGATAAGCGGGACGCTATGATAGGTGCGCAAATAGGTGCAGCCCTCGTCAAAAATCTCGTCGCAGGTGTGGTCACGCACGAAGCCCGAGAGGCGAAGCTCCTCGCGATTCTCGCGCGCCTTTAAGTCCTCGATCAGCGCCTCAAGCATGGCCTTGGCCTGGCGCAACGCGATGACCTCACCGCCGGCCAGGCGCAGCAGACGATAGACATCCCAGCGCGGGAATTTCTGCTGCACCAACTCGAAGAGCACATAGGCCACCAGGTGCACCGGCATCAGCACGGTATTCTTGAGGAACGAGCGCCGCACACATTCGCCGGTGTGGCGCGTATATTGTTGGTCGCGCGAGATATCGTGGCACACCTCGCCGGTGAGCGCCTTTCGCACATAGCTGGTCGGATCGACCGGGCGACCGCGCGGGTCAAAGCTCGTGCCGTTTCGGTCCACGGGGTTGCCAAAGGGGTCCATCGGCTCGCCAAATCGCATCACCGTGGTCGAGGACATCTCCATGGTATTGAGCGCGAATCGAAGGACTTTATTGAATTGGTTGAACTCGTCGTCTTCGAGGAAATAGCGCCGCCCGCCCTCGCGCCGCAGGTGGTCGCGGATCAGGCTCTCGGCCTCGAGCACCAGGTTATAATTGATGGTCACCGGGCAGATATAGATGGGCTTGGCGTTCTTATGGCTGAGCAGCCCGTTGGTATACGCCGTGATCGTGGTGCCGAGCAGCCCCAGCTTGATATGGTCTTCGACCTCGTTGGAGCGCGAGCGGGTGCCGCCGGGGAAGAAGAGGCTGTGATAGCCGCGCTCCAGCAGCACCTGCGAATAGGTCTTGAGCAGCTCTTTATACAGGCTATGCTTGATGCGCCGGTCGACCTTATAGGCCCCCAGATTCTGCATAAAGAAGCTGGTCATCGGGTTGGTGAACAGGTTCTTGCCCGCGCCGTAGGTCACCGGCGGAAGCCCCGCCTGATAGAGCGACCAGCCCATCAGGATCGAGTCCATATTGGAGCTGTGGGTGGGCAAAAAGACCAGGGTGCCGCGCTCGGCCAGGTGGCGCAGCGTGTCGACGTGCCCCTCGATGACGATACGTTCGCTGAGGTCGCGCAGCTGCTTATAGGCCTTGCGCACGTTGAGCGCGCTCAGCGGGATCTGGCGCAGGTCCTGGGCCTTAAACAGCATCCCCAGCCCCAGCGGCAGCGCCCCCGTGGCGAGCTTATAGACCCGCGGGTTGAAGCTGCCGGTGATGTCTTCGGTATAGCTCTGGGCCAGCTCGCGCAGGATGGTGCGCTTCTGGGATTCGCTCATCTCGCCCAGGCGCCGCGAAATATCGCGCCACCAGGAGATCGAGTGAATCTCGTCCTCCGGCCCCTGCTCATTCTGCAGGCGCTCGACCTCCTGGAAGGCCGCCTCGTTGAGCAGATATTCGATCCCCTCTTCGTCGTTGCGGCGGGTCTCGGCGAGGATCGCGCTATAGCTGCGCTGGCAGACCTCGGAGACGATATGGGCGCGATCTTTATTGTAGCGAAACAAAGAGGGGTGAGACATGCGGGAAACCCTCGAAATAGTGCTGGAATCTGGACCTTGCTTATAAGGCAAAGTCCAGATCATGCACAAGGTTCAAGGTGAACCTCAAAGGCGCGAAGGGTCGCTTAATTCCACAGGAAGCCCACCGGATTGGCGCCGACCGGGGTCAGGGGAGCGCGCGGGGGAACCACGCCGCTGAAGAGATGCGCACGCACGCTATTCATCAGCACGACCTTGGTCTTCGCCCCGTCCGCGCTCACGTCGATGACGAAGGTATGGGTGCCCGCACCGCCGAGGGTAAAGCGCGCGGGGGTCTCATTGATGCTGCGGCCAAGGATGATGAGGTCGCGGTCGCTCACGAAGGACAGAATATTGGGCTGCAGCGAGGCGACGGGCTGCTTTTTCTTGGACTGCGCGTCGAAATACCCGATGACGGTGTCCACATCGGCGTCCAGGGTGAGCACGAAGTCCATGCGCGAGTTCACCGGGGTCTGGCTGACGTCCAACACGTCCCAGACGAACGCGACCGGCGGCGTGTCATAGGTGCCCAGGCTGATGAGTTCGGCGCGCGAATAGGAGTACCCGGTATAATACGCCTGGGCGCTCGTGCTTCCGCCCTGCCCCGTGCCGCTGAGTCTAGACTGGGCCATCGCGTTGGTCGCGAAGAGCGTGGTGAGCGCGAGGATCAGGACGAAGAGTACGGGACGTATATTTTTCATAGACACTGGCTCAATAGAGTGGCGATTTTAAGAAAAAGAAGTTGTACAGCGGCGCCATTGTAGCGCGCCGAGGCGCGCTGTCCAAGAGGCGTTCAAGCTCAGGCTTCGGGCTCATAGCCAAGATTGGGCGCCATCCAGCGCTCGACCTCGGCGATGGTCATGCCCTTTCGCTCGGCATATTCCTCGACCTGGTCGCGCTGGATGAGGCCGACGCTGAAATAACGAGCTTCGGGGTGCGACAAATACCAGCCCGAGACCGACCCGCCCGGGTGCATCGCGCACCCCTCGGTGAGGGTGATGCCCGCGTTCTCGTAGACGTCGAGCAGCTCCCACAACTTCTTCTTCTCGGTGTGGTCGGGGCACGCCGGGTAACCCGGCGCGGGGCGGATGCCGCGGTATTTCTCCTCGATTAACTCCTCGCTGCTGAAGTCCTCGTCGGCCCCGTAGCCCAGCTCGATGCGCACCTGGTGGTGCAGGTATTCGGCGAAGGCCTCGGCGAATCGGTCCGCCAGGATCTTGGCGGTGATCTTATTATAATCGTCGTTGTCGGCGGCGTAGCGGGCGGCCAGCTCGTCGGCGCCGATGCCGCCGGTGACGGCGAAGGCGCCGAAATAATCCTTAAGCCCACTGTCGACCGGCGCCACATAATCGGCCAGACACATATTCTTCTGCTTCTCGCCGCGGGTGGTGCGCTGCTGGCGCAGCATGCACAGCCGCTCCAACACGGTCTTGCGCGACTCATCGGTGTAGAGCAAAACGTCGTCGCCATCCGCGTTCGCCGGGAAGATGCCGTAGACGCCGTTGGCGACCAGGAGCTTATCCTCGATAATCTCTTTGAGCATGCGCTGCGCGTTCGCATATAGCTCGCGCGCCGTCTCGCCGAAGTCCTCGTGCTCGAGCACCGCGGGGAAGGGGCAGCGAAGCTCCCAGGAGAAGAAAAACGGCGTCCAATCCATATACTCAAGCAGGGTCTCAAGCGAGACGTCGAGCACCTTTCGCACGCCCACAAAGCTCGGCGTCGGCATATCTTCGGCGCGCCATTGGATCTCGGTGCGGTTTTTGCGCGCGTCTTCGAGCGAGATGAGCTTTCGCTTGCCGCGCCCGGCGTGCAGCTCGCGGTCGCGCGCCTGGAAGGCGAGGTTCTCGGCGATATACGCGTCGCGCCGCTCGGGGCTGAGCAGCTCCGAGACGACGTTGGTCACCCGCGAGGCGTCGGCCACATGAACCACCGGCTCGCCGTACACTTCGGCGATCTTCACCGCCGTATGCCGCCGGCTCGTGGTCGCCCCGCCGATCAAAAGCGGCAGGGTCATATTGCGCCGCTTCATCTCGCGGGCGACGTGCACCATCTCGTCGAGCGAGGGCGTGATCAGCCCGCTTAGGCCCACAAAATCGGCGTCTTCGTCGATGGCGGTCTGCAGGATCTTGTCGGCCGGCACCATCACGCCCAGGTCGATGACCCGGTAATTATTGCAGCCGAGCACGACCGAGACGATATTCTTGCCGATATCATGGACGTCGCCTTTAACGGTCGCCATGACCACGGTGCCGGCGTCGCCGACGCCGCCGCCCTCGCCCTCCATATAAGGGAGAAGATGGGCGACGGCCTTCTTCATGGCGCGCGCGCTCTTGACCACCTGCGGCAAAAACATCTTGCCCGCCCCGAACAGGTCGCCCACCACGCCCATGCCCGACATCAAGGGCCCCTCGATCACGTCGAGCGGGCGGTCGAGCTTAAGGCGAGCTTCTTCGGTGTCCTCGACGATGAATTTATCGATGCCGTGCACCAGCGCATAGCTGATGCGCTCCTCGACCGTGCCTTCGCGCCACTCCAGCGTCTCCTCGCGCTTGGTGGACTGGCCGCGGAAGCGCTCGGCGAACTCGACCAGGCGGTCGGTGGCGTCGGGGCGCCGATTAAAGAGCACGTCTTCGACATGCTCCAAAAGCTCGGGCTCGACGTCGTCATACACGGTCAATTGCCCGGCGTTCACGATGCCCGAGTCGAGCCCGGCGGCGATGGCGTGGTACAAAAACGCGGCGTGAATCGCCTCGCGCACCACATTATTGCCGCGAAACGAGAACGACACATTGCTCACCCCGCCGGTGGTCGTGATCTCGGGGAGCACCTCCTTGATGCGGCGCACCGCCTCGATGAAGTTGATGCCGTACTCGTTATGCTCATCCATGCCGGTGGCGACGGTCAGGATATTGGCGTCAAAGAAGATATCCTTGGGGTCAAAGCCGACCTCTTCGGTCAGGATTTTGAACGCGCGCTTGGCGATCTCGACGCGGCGCTCGACCGAGGTTGCCTGGCCGGTCTCGTCAAAGGCCATGACCACCACCGCCGCGCCGAATTGGCGCACCCGGCGCGCGTGGGCCTTGAACTCTTCCTCTCCCTCTTTAAGGCTGATCGAGTTGACGACCGCCTTTCCCTGCACGCATTTTAAGCCCGCCTCGAGCACCGAAAAACGCGAGCTGTCGATCATGATCGGCACCTTCGAGATGCCCGGCTCGGTCGCGATGATATTGAGGAAGGTGGTCATCACGGCCTCGGAGTCGATGAGCCCCTCGTCGACGTTGATGTCGATGATATTGGCGCCGCCGTCGACCTGGCCGAGCGCGATAGCCACGGCCTCCTCGAACTCCCCATTTTTGATCAAGCGCTTAAACCGGCGAGAGCCCGAGATATTGGTGCGCTCACCGATCAGGATGAAATTGGAGTCGGGGCGAATAATCAGCGGCTCAAGGCCCGACAGACGCGTGTAGGGAATCGGCTCGACCGGCACGCGCGGCGCGAAGTCTTTGGCCGCTTCGGCGAAGGCTTTGATATGCTCGGGCGTGGTCCCGCAGCAGCCGCCCACGACGTTGAGCCACCCCTGGGCCATGAAGTCGCGCAGGACCTCGGCCATCTCCTCGGGGCCCTCGTCGTAGCCGCCAAACGCGTTCGGCAGACCCGCGTTGGGGTAGCAGGAGGTATAGGTCGACGCGATATTGCTCAGCGCCTCCATATACGGCCGCATGCCGACCGGCCCCAGCGAGCAGTTGATGCCCACCAGCAGCGGGTTGGCGTGCTCGATCGAGATCCAGAACGCCTCGACGGTCTGCCCCGACAGCGTGCGCCCGCTATTGTCGGTGATGGTCACCGAGATGATGAGCGGCAGCTCGTGGCCCGTCTCTTCTTCGACCTTTTGGATCGCCGTGATCGCGGCCTTGGCGTTGAGGGTGTCGAAGATGGTCTCGACCAAAAGGAAATCGACGCCGCCGGCCACCAGCCCGCGGATCTGCTCGACATAGGCCGCCTCGAGCTCGTCAAAGGTGCAGGCGCGAAAGGTCGGGTCGCTCACGTCCGGCGACAGGCTCAGCGTGCGGTTGGTCGGCCCGATCGAACCCGCGACAAAGCGCGGCTTCTCGGGGGTCTTCGCAGTCATCTTATCGGCGGCGCGCCGGGCGAGCTGGGCCGCCTCGAAGTTGAGCTCATGGACGAGGTCTTCGAGGCCATAATCGGCCATCGAGATGCGCTGGGAGCTGAACGTATTCGTCTCGATAATGTCGGCGCCGGCTTCCAGAAACGCGGTGTGAATCCCCTCGATCACCTCGGGTTTGGTCAGCGTCAAAAGGTCATTATTGCCGCGCTGATCATGGCTGTGATCCGCAAAGCGCTCGCCGCGAAAATCCGCCTCCTCCAGGTCGTGCTTCTGGATCATCGTGCCCATCGCCCCGTCCAGGACGAGGATGCGTTCTTGGAGGATCTTTTCCACGGCGTCGCGGCTTATCATATTTATTCTCATGCTTTTCGGGGTGGGATTCAGCCTCGCCCGGGCGCTGCTTATTCAGCCCGGCGAGGGGGTGCGCATTCTATACACATTTGGCGAGAATAAGGCGAGAGGTGGTCGCGGGCAACGCGCTGCTTTCGGATCGCTCACCCTCCGCGCGTTGCGACTCCTCTGCTTTTGAAATACCCTCGCCCCATCACAACTCGAAAGCTCGATTCTCAATTATCCTAATTTACGGAGAAACCGCATGGATTATGCCGCCCGCAAGACCCCCGAGATTTACAAACCCATGATCGACGCGGCGCTCTTGCGCCTGGCGCGCGTTGCCGGCGCCGACGACGAAGCCGTCAGCGTGACCCTCGCCGACTTGAAAGTCGAGCCGGGCACCGGCCCCTGGGGATATCTGACGCAGGCCGCGATACCGGCCATACGCAGCTCGCTTACGACCGAGGCCCTGCAGACCGCGCTGGGACCGTATTCCTGGAATTTCAGCCTCCTCAAAGGAACGCTGGCCGACAATCTGCAGGCCTTCGACTATGTCGAGACTCAGGATGAGGTCGAGATCGATTACGAAGACCCGTGGGGCTCGCCGGTTGTGCTGGAATATTACCCCGAAGAGTCGCATGAATGCCTGCGCCAAGTGAATTATATCGGCGGCAGCGACGCCGACATCATCGCCCTTTGGCGCCGCGCCGACCGCACCAGCATCTGCCACGCGCATATGGAAGGTTTTTGGATCCTGGGCGAAGACCCGATTGATTGGATCGAGAAGATCGCGAGCGCTGCCGAGGAGAAGGCGAGCGCCTGAGATTCGGGGCTCCCGAATCATTAAAATGATCGTATTGCAGTATTTTTAGTGATTGCGCCCATATCGCCATCAGGCCATATTGGGCGCAGTTACTTTTTTTATGCATTTCATTTTCCCCCTCCGCTGCGAGCCCCAAAAATGTCGCACTTAACCGATTCGCTTGCCACTCGCTGTCTTCTGCTCGGCGCTATCGGCGACGCCCTGGGCGCGCCGATCGAGTTCAATAAAGCCGAGTATATCGAGCGCACCTACGGCGTGGAGCCGCCCGAAGACCTGGCCTTTGAGGGGCCGGCGCCGGCGCGCTTTACCGACGATACGCAGATGACCCTATTTATGGCCGAAGGGCTGCACCGCGCGCTCGACGCGGGAGTGGCCGGGGAGCGCGAGGCGTTTCGCCAGATCATGGCAGACTCACTGGTCGACTGGCTGGCGACCCAGGATCGGCGGGTGTTAGAGGAGTTGGAGGATTCACGCAGTGAGTTGCTCAAATTCGAAGACCTGCATAAGCGGCGCGCGCCCGGAAATACCTGCCTGACGAGTTGCTATCATATGCACCGCGGCGGGCATTTGCCCGATGTCGACGCGCGCATCAACGATAGCAAGGGGTGCGGGGCGATCATGCGCTCGGCGCCGTTTGGGCTGTGGGCCGAGTCGGCCGAGCAGGCCTTTGGCTGGGCGCTCGACTCTGGCGTGCTCACCCATTGCCATCCGAGCGGGTATTTGTCCGGGGCGTATTTCGCGGCGATGATCTTTGAGCTCGCCCGCGGCCAAGACTTCGACCAGGCGATGGCCCGCGCCGACGCGCTGCTCGCCCGGGAACCCGAGGCCCAGGAGACCCAGGCCGCCGTTGAGGCGGCGCGGCGCGTGACCCGCTTCGGGACGTTGAGCTTTGACGATATGGTGACCCTCGGCGAGGGGTGGGTCGGCGAGGAGTCGCTGGCGGTGGCGCTCGCGGTGGCGAGGACGGCCGATATCAGCACCCAGGATGGCATCCGCGAGGCGCTGTGGCTCGCGGTGCGTCACTCTGGCGATAGCGACAGCACCGGCGCGATCGCGGGGAACCTCATTGGGGCGATGTGCGCCGATGAGGCAATGCCGGCGAGGTGGCTTGAACAATTGGAGATGCGCGAGGCTTTTGAGTTATCTATTTAGTTCTTCCGAAGAGCGCGCATTTAAGATACTCCGCTCTATCCGGGAGAGTGCCCCAGATAAGGCACGCTGATCTCTCTAAATTTAGGCCAAGGAAAGGCTATAATGGAAATGTATAATTATCATATCGAATTGGGGCTTTTCGTGGCAGCTGGCTACCTGCATCCGATGCTCGCCGCGCCGATCATCGCAGCGTTCATGACCTTCGGCGTTCTTTAACACGGGGCTGCGCCATCGACCCAACGGCGGTATTCATTTCGCCCAACTAGCCTATATTGCCGGTTGGCGCTTCTCGGGTCCTGCGCCTTTTATATACGCTAAGTTATTGTCGACTTTATTTTAATTTAGGTTCGCTCATGCCCATCCAAAAGGTGCGCTCGCGCCTCTCACTACCGATCTTCTACACCTGCATCATGCTCCTATCCGGGTGCGCGCTGCTCGACGCAGCCAATGGCGCGTCAGATCAAAATGGCAACGCCAATACGCCGGACGCCCAGGATACCCCGGACGCCCACGATGGGCCCGACGGGAATACCGAGCCCGAAATTCTGAACTCGGCGTACTCGCTCTCCGCCGGGCAAGCGCATACCTGCGCCGTGCGCAAAAGCGACTCCTATTTTGAATGTTGGGGAGAAGAAGGCACCGAGAAACGCCTCGGCGCTCCTTCCAACGCCTACACATCGGTAGAAGCTGGCGACTGGCACACCTGCGCGCTATCAAAAGTGGGCTCAACCGTGGAGTGCTGGGGAGACGTTGAAGCGCAACCGCCTGTGCCGTCCGATGCCTTTAAGTCAATCTCATCCGGCGCGTCGGATACCTGCGGTATCACGGCCGGCGATGGCAAGATCAAGTGCTGGGGTTGGAACCCGACTCGCGGACAATTACTCCCGCCTGATGGGAGCAATTTCAAGGCGATCTCGGTTGGCCAAAATCACGGCTGCGCCATCGACGCGGACGATAAAATACAATGCTGGGGTTACCTTCATGAGCTCGTGAGCAGCAAGATCCAAACGGCCATCGACGCCGAAGCGGGACCCAATACCTATCGGGCGGTCTCTGTAGGCGCGAACTCGACCTGTGCGATCGCCTTAGAGACAAGTCAGGTGCGTTGCTGGACCAGCCTCGCCAGCCCCATACCGAACCCTTCGCCGGATATCGAGTTCAGCGCGATCTCGAGCTACGATCTGCGCACTTGCGGGGTCACCAACGACGCAGCGATCATTTGTTGGGGGGCCACCCTGCTCAACCAGGACCCGACCGAGGCTCAGCCCAAAGATGATGGCGCATTTGATGCCATCGCCATCGGCGCCAACCATACATGTGCGGTTGAGGTCACGGGGGATGCCTCAAAAGTCGTCTGTTGGGGGCAACCTGGCTTTGAACCCACCTGGACGGTGCCGGAGGACCTGTAGCCATCGTCCCCAGGCGCGCGAATCAAATAAGTCGATTCATTTGCTTCGATTCATTTGAATACGCGCGCCTTGGGCCGCGTCATAGGGTGTGAGAGCGCACAATGCGCATGAACCCCATGATTTCGATGAAGGATATTGGCGATGAACTCCCGCAAAGCAACTCCCGTATTAGCCCTGCTGCTGCTCTTCTTCATGGTCTCCAGCGCCTCGGCCCAGGCGCAGGTGAACATTGAGGTCAACGTCGGCACCTCGAGCAGCCAATCCGCCCAAAAACACAAGCATAAGAAGAGCAAGCGTGACCGGCGAGATTCGTCGCGCCGCGACAATAGGCGCAGCAAGCGTCACGACTCGCACCATGGCCAGCACACCACCCACACCGTCGTTCACGAGCACGTCGTGGTCCACGAACATGTGCACACCGAGGCGCCGCCGGAGCCGATATATTTGCCCATGGCGGACGTACAATTTTCGCATTTGCTCACCCAGATCCACAACGAGCCGTTCTCCGAAGGCAAGCTGGGCCTGGTCTCGCTGGCCGCCCAATATAATTATTTCACCAGCGCCCAGGTCAGCTCCGTGGTGTCGGCCCTGACCTTTAGCTCCGACAAGATCGAGGCCGCCGTCCTGATGCACCCGATGGTCCTGGACCCGGAGGCGTTCTATCAGGTGTTCGCGGCGTTCACCTTCGAGTCCTCCAAGCGTGAGGTCCGCGCGCGCCTGGGCATCTAATCGCGGCGCCCGCGGCTAAAAATAAGGTCTTCGTGTTTGGAGATAGAACGCGAACGCGCTACACTCTGCGCGTTCGCGTTTCGCGCGTTTTTCTCCATTCAAATTGACGGTCTTTTATCATGTTGAGCCGCAGCATCTTGGCGATTCGCCGCGTGGGTTATTATTCGGGATTCTCGCTTGGCACCATCGGGATCGCGGCGGTGCTGCTCTTGGGCGCGTGCTCATTCGACGCGGGAGTAAGTGGTCTGGAGTGTGCTCAGGAGGGCCAGACTCGCCCCGGCGAAATCTGCCGCGACGGGTATTGGCGCGTTGACGACACCGACCCGGGCGGCTTCGACGTCGCCCAGGATACCATCGAGGACACCGCGCCCCCGCAAGACGTCGCGCCTCCGCAAGACGTCGCGCCCCCGCAGGACGTCGCGCCTCCGCAGGACACCGCGCCCCCGCAGGACACCGCGCCCGACACAGGCCCCGCCGAATGTGCGCCCGGGACCCATGATCTCGATGGGGACGGGCATTGCGAATATCAATGCGTCGAGACCAACGGCGGCGTCGAGCTATGCGATGGGCTCGACAATAATTGCGACGGAAAAGTAGACCGACTCCCCAACGGCAGGTCGCTCACCCGCGCCTGCGGCAGCGATGTCGGCCAGTGCGAGCAGGGCAACCAGAGCTGCGTCAACGGCGACTGGGGAGAGTGTCTGGGCGGCGTCGGGCCGCAAGCGGAGGTGTGCGACGGGCTCGACAATGACTGCGACGGCGCCATTGATAACGACCTGCCGACGGTGCGCTCCTGGGTCGACGCCGACGCCGACGGCTACGGGACCGGCCGCTCCAACGAGCACGTTCAGAAATGCGAGGGAACGCCGGGCTACGCCCCCAGGCGCGGGGACTGCGATGACAATAACCCCATCACCAACCCCGGGGCGACCGAGATCTGCGACGGCGAGAATAACAATTGTAACGCCTACGGGGGCAATACCGACAATGACTATCAATTGATCTCAACCAGCGCGAGCGCGTGGTGTCGCAACCACTTCTCCTCCTCAATGAGCTGCGAGAAGATCGGCTCGATCTATTGCTGCTCCGAGGACGGCGACGCCTGCGCGCGCGAATCGGTGTGCAACGACGGACTCGATGACGACGGCGACGGCAAGATCGACTGCGCCGATGAGGATTGCCTGGGCCTTGCGTGCACCACCGGCCAGCGAAGCGGCGTGTGCCAGGTGGATGGCAGTTGCCAGCCGCTGTGAGGAGTGCCGGGCGGTTGGAATATATATCATCGGAACGAGTCGTGACCGCTACGACTCTTGGGTTAAAGCGTCAAACTAAGCGCCAGGAAATAGCATGACTAGCTCGAATCAACGATGGATGACCGTGCTCTTATCTGTGGGAGTCGCATGGGCTGTCAGCTGCGAACGTCCCGAGAAGGTGGCGCCCGAAGAAGCGCCGAAGCAGGAAGAGAGTGCGCCGACCGCGCACGCCGAAGTGAAGTCTGAAGAGAAGTCTGAAGAGAAGTCGACCGAGGCGGTCGACGCGTGGCGCGAGACGGCCGATAAGGCAGACCTGATGCTGCGCCAGCGCCTGATGGGCAAGGTCATGGAGACCGTAAAGGATGAGGGTTTTGTCGCCGCCGTCACCGTCTGCCACGGCGAGGCCGAGCCGATGACGGAGGCGGTCGGCGAAGAGATGAACGTGAAGATCGGTCGGGTCTCCGAGCGGCTACGGAACCCCAATAACGTCGGCCCCGACTGGGTCGCGCCGCTTATCGCGAAGGCCGAAGGCAAGGCGCATTACGCGACCGAAGGTGACGCGCTTCGCGTGGTCAAACCGCTAAATATCGCCCAGAACTGCCTGAACTGCCATGGGCAGACCGACCAACTCGCCGAGGGCGTCGCCGAGGCCCTTCAGAAGCATTATCCGGAGGACAAAGCCACGGGCTATAAGCTGGGCGATATCCGCGGATGGGTCTGGGTAGAGGTGCATTGAGCTGGCCGGGGCCTTGGCAACTCGATGGCCTTCCTAAATGCGCGAGCGCGACACCTTCGACACCAACCCCTCGTAGGCGCGCGACAATAGCGAACCGGGCTCGCTGGCCTGGACGGCGCGGCGGGCCGCCTCCTCGAAGGGGACGCGCTTGGGGTGATTGATGAACATCCAAAAGCGCCCGTCCTGGGCGATGAGGTCGGTCTTGAGCCCGTCCACCAGCTCGCGGGCCATATAGATATCGCAGCGGGTGACGAATCGCAGCCAATAGCTGGACACCCGCGGCGACAGCATCGGCACGGGCAGTGAGACGAAGTCGTGGCCGAGGATATGGGCGACCTGGCGCAGGATCTCCTCGGCGGTCAGGGTCTGAGGGCCGGGGATGTCGAACCAGGCGGAGTCGTCGAGCTTGAGCCCGCGCGCGCCGACCAGCGCGCTGACCACGTCGTCGATAAATACCGGTTGCGAGCGCGACTGCGTCCAGCTCGGCAGCACCATCATGGGCAGGCGGGCGGCCAGGTCGCGCACCATCTTCCAGCTCGCGCTGCCAGCGCCCACGATCATCGAGGCGCGCAGCTCCACGGTGACCACTTTTTTATCCCCATCCAAATGACTCGAGCGCAGGATGCGCCCGGTTTGCAGCCGGCTCGCCAGATGCTCGGAGGGCTCAGCGTTGTCGCTGGGCTCGACGCCGCCAAGGTAGACAACCCGGCGCACGCCGGCGTCCTCAGCGGCCTTCAAAAACGCCTTCGCCGCCTGCACCTCGCGCTCGCGATACCCCTCCCCGGTTTGCATCTGGTGGACCAGATAATAGGCCGAGCCACATCCTTCGAGCGCCGCCGCGAGCGTCTCGGGGCGCTCCACGTCGAACTCAACCCAATCACAGCCCGGCATCCTATGCGCGGCGCGCTGCGGGTTGCGCGTGCCACAGCGAACCTCAAGGCCTTCTTCGACCAGCTTCGGGTAGAGACTCGCGCCAATAAAGCCGGTGGCGCCTGAAAGAAAGACGGGTTTTTCGAGCCAATCTTGCATATTATTTCCGAACCGTTTGGTTTTGGGTGTGCGGGGCTTCGTCGAGCTTAGTGTCGCCTTCAACGAAGACGCGTTGCGTTGAACTTAGACGCCCAAGGTAGCGAGCAAACGCATTCATTACAAAGAGATGCATCTTGGCCTGGGTGAGCATATAAATCGGCCAGGGCAGGCGCGGGCGAAAGTTATGAATCGCCGCGAGGGCCCATTTTCCGCCGAGCGCTTCGCGAAACTCGAGGCGCCCGTCGATGCGCTCGCCGCGCTGGTCGCCGGCGAGCATGCCGCCGCGAATCCAATAGAGTTGGCGGTCGGGTTTGCTGATGTCGGTGGCAAGCTCCATGGAGAGGATCGGCCAGGGCAGCGGGCGTATCAGGAAGTCCAGCCAGCGCCCCTCGCGCAGGCGAACGTCAATGAACGGGCGCAAAAAACGCGGCAGCCACTCGGCGTAGGTCGTCGCGATCCAGCGCGCGTCTTTGCCCGCGGGCATCGGAAGTCGCTGCACCGAGCGCACCTCGCGCGGCGCATCGCTGGGCACAAGCGAGGTTTCGTTGACGTCATTGGCAGCAGCGTTTGAACCCGTTCTTTTGCGGCGACTTGCCAGCGAGGCGCGCATCGCGGCGTCGAGCGAAATGGGCGTCTGCCCGGCCGCGCGCTGCAGCTCAAAATCCCGGGGCACCTCGCCCTGGCGCAGGCTTTCGACCATCGGGCGAATCATCGCCCCGGGGAGCCCGGTGACCATGGTGATCCAGGCGGTCGAGAGGACGGGCATCATCACGGGCGCTCGGTAAAACGAGCGATTTCGGCCCATTTGCTCGGCGGCCCGGGCGAGCAAGGCGGCCCACGTGAGGGTCTCGGCGCCCCCGACATCCCAGGACTCCCCGGCATATTCGGGGTGCTCGAGTACAAAACGCACCAGCGCCACCAGGTCCGCGCGGGCGATGGGGCTCACCGACTGCTCGGCCCATTTGGGCAGCAACATCACCGGCAGGCGCTCCACCAGCCGAAAGATCAGCTCGCTTAAGTCCCCGCCCGGCCCCAGCACGATGCCCGCGCGCAGCGTGGTGACCGCCGCCCCGTAGCTCGCCAGGGTCTGCTCGACCTCCAGGCGCGTGGCCAGGTGCTGGTTGATCGGCTGGTTTCCAAGCGCCTCGGGGTCGGGCAGCTGCCCGCTGATATACACGATATGCTCGACGCCGTGGCGCCGGGCGGCACGCGCGAAATTATCGGCGCAGATGAGATCCATATCGCTAAAATGCCCCTGCGTGAGCGCCGAGGACGGGCGCATCGAGTGCACCAGATAGACCGCCAGGTCCGCGCCCCCCAGCGCCGCCGCGCTCTGCTGGCGCGAGAAGAGATCGCAGCGACGCCAGGTATAATCTCGCGCGTCGAGCGCCTCGTTCTGCTTCCCCTCTTCGAGCACCTGTCGGCTCAACCCGACCAGCCGATAATTCCCATCGAAGGCGTCGGGCAGCGCGCGCCCAATGAACCCAGAGGCGCCGGCGACGACGATGGTTTTAGGCTCTGTGGGGTTTGAGATGGACATCGAACTCTTCGGCAAGGAACGCGTTTGGTCGGTGTGCTGCGTAAAGTTACACACACGGGGATAAGTTGCGAGGAGTCTGGGGGGGGTGGCGCGCGTCAGGTGCAAAAAACCGCCTCCATTTAGACATGAAGGCGGTTTATTTAACGAGTCACCTGCCTCGCGCGCAGGCTTCGGCGCAGCTTATTTCCACTCACACGTGGACTCGGCCGAGCAGGCCGACTCGCTGTCGAGATCCGAGCAGCTTACCGGATTCACGCACGTGGCGCCCCAGCCGCAATAGGTCGACCCGGTGCACTCACTCTCGGAGGTTGCTCCCAGATTCGGGCATTCCTTGTCACTAAAGTTGTTGATGCACCATCCCAGGTTAGGGTCATTGGTACCGTAGGAGTCGCAAATATGGACGCATTGGGTACTGGCGACCTCGCAGCCAACCCGCGCGCATGTGTCGGGGTCGCGATAGCTGCTGCAGGTCTTCTTCTCGACACATGATTTTGCCGGCGGGTTATTGTCGCTCGCGTCCGACCCACCGCCCGCGTCGGGCTCATCAGTGTCGATGGGGCCATTATCCGACTCCTCACAGACATATTCATTCGGTGCGCAGGCGCTGGCGCACGCGCTCTCGCCCTCACAGGAGCCGTTGACGCATGAGCTCACCGTCACCGTCGACCCGTCGGCGCAGGGGCAATCGACCGGGGCACACTGGCCGATGCCGTCGCAAAAATCACCGCCGCCGTTTTCGGCCTTAAATGCCTCACAGTTCAGGTCCTCATGCCCGGAGCTTGAATCCCCGCAAGCAGCCGCGGCGAAAACAAAAAACATCGCAAATATCAGATTCTTCATCAGCGCAAATCCACTCATCAAATCGTCTCTTAGAAAAGAAAATCAGTCGGAAATGCTGCATATAGCGATGTATTTATCGTAGTTCAAGAGATTCGCGCAGATCACTCTACGCATCCGCGCTCGCATCCTCCCCGGCGTCGCCCACAAAACGCCCCACCACCGCCGCGCCCACGCTGTCGCCCCACACGTTGACCGTGGTGCGCGCCATATCCAGGACGCGGTCGACCGCGACGATGAGCGCGTAGCCGGCGCCGGGCAGGCCGACGCTCTCCAGCACGATGATCATGGTGACCAGCCCCGCGCTGGGGACGCCGGCGGCGCCGATGGCGGCCAGCGTGGCGGTCAGGACGATGATGACCTGCTGGGTGAAGCTCAGGTCGATGCCCAGGGCGTTGGCGATGAAGACCGCGGCGACGCCCTCATATAGCGCGGTGCCGTCCATATTGATGGTCGCGCCCAGCGGCAGCACGAAGTCGGCGGCCTTCTCGTCGACGCCGGCGCGCGCGGTGACGCAATCGCGGGTGAGCGGGTAGGTGGCGGAGCTTGAGGCGGTCGAAAACGCGGTCAAGAGCGCCGGGGCGAGCGCAATGGCGTAGCGAAGCGGGTGGACGCGGGCGACAAAGATCAGCAACAGCGGCAGCACGATCACCGAGTGCAGGCCGAGGCCGCCGAGCACCGAGAGCATATAGACGCCCATATCTTCGAAGAACGCGCCCACGTCGACCAACTCGGGGTTGAGCAGCGTGCCGACGAAGAGCGCCGCGACGCCCAGCGGCGCGGTGGCCATGACCCAATCGGTCACCATAAAGACCAGGTGATTGGCCTCGACAAACAGCTTTCGCACCAGCGTCACGCGCTCGCCGGCCATCAAGATCGCCAGGCCCAGCACGATGGCGAAGAAGATCGTCGGCAGCATCTGCCCGGAGGCCAGGGCGCCGAAGATATTCTCGGGGACGATCCCCAAAAAGACGTCGCGAAGCGGCGTGGGCGTGAGCTCGGCCTCGCCCGAGATGCTCAGGTTCAGGCCCTTTCCGGGCTTAAGCAGGTTCACGACCAGCAGGCCCAGGCTCACCGCGACCAGGGTCGTCAGCATATAATAGGTCATCGTGATAAGCCCCACCCGCCCGAGCTCGGCGGGCTCTTTGAGGCTCTGAATCCCGGTGACCACGCTGGTCAAAATCAGCGGAATGATGATGAGCTTGAGCAGGCGAATGAAGAGGTCGCCGATAAAATCAAAGGGCACCCGATAGGCCTCGGCCTCGGCGACCCCGACGACCTGGCGCACCGTGAGCCCGTAGATCAGGGCGGCGATAAGCCCAAGAAAGATCTGCCAATGGAGTTGCTTATACCAGGGGATGTCCGCGCGGTCCTTCATGGAGCTTTTCTCGGCGTCGACTCATTCGAGCGGGATAGGAAGTCCACGCAGGATCGGCGATGCGCCCAGTTTTGTCGAGGCGCCGAGGGTTTGGCGCGGCGCGCGAGGCAAAAAAAGCCCCGCGCGAAGATCGCGCGGGGCTAAATCGGTGCGCCGAGGCGCCGCTCAGGCAAACGGGCTCGCGGCGTCTTCGCTGAAGAAGGGGTTCTCGCCGGCGCCGTGGTCGGTGGTGTCGATGATCTCGTTGATATCGTCGCCAAAGCGCTCGCGAAGCACGCGCTCGATGCCCTGCTTGAGGGTGGCGCTGGAGGCGGCGCAGCCCTGGCAGCCGCCGCTCATGACGATGGACAGGTTCTTCTCGAAATAGTCGACCAACGCGATCTCGCCGCCGTGGCTGGCGATCATCGGGTTGATCTCTTCGGCGATAACTTTTTGAATCTGACGACGCATTGTATTTACCTTATCAGAGGGTTCTAAATATTTGGATTTTTCGTGGATGGCGCACGAGCAGCGCGGCCGTAGAACGAATATCTAGGCCGCGCTATTCCTGCAAGGCGCGATCGCCGGGAGGCGGTCTTGGTGTTGGCAAAGCAGAGTCAACGGCACGGCTTATTGCGTGGTGCCGACGGTGATCAACGTGCGCCCGGAGTTTCGGTCGCTGCGCAGATTAATGGTCATGCTTTGTTGGTCGCGGCGGAAGCGAAGCACGCTGCCGGTGTCAGGCTCGGGGGTCTCGATGCGGGCGAGGACCTGGCGGGCGAGGGAATCGCCGTCGATATAGTCCCAGCCATCCCGGGTAAGCGAGCTGATATACTCGGAGGCGACGCGCGACACCGGCTCGGTCGACCACAGCGAGTGGGTCGAGTAGAGGGCCTCATCGGCGGTGCCGTCGAAGCTCAGCGCGCGCTTGCAGGAGTCGCACAGCGGAATCTCATCGGCGCCGTTTCGCGACACGGGGTACTCATCGGCGAGCACCGAGTTCATGTCGAACTCCTCGTCACTCCAGCTCGCGGTGACCATGGTCTGGCCGGAAGCCGGGTCGCGCGTGGCCTCCAGGGAGCGGAAGGCATAGACGCGGTCGGTCATCTGCTCGGACATCATCGAGAGGGTGTCGCGGTCAAACTTGCGCAGCGCCTCGCAGTCTTTGAGCCCGGGCTGGGCGTTGATGGCGGCCTCGATGGCCTTGAGCTCGGCGTTGCCGGCGTTGAGCCGCTCGCGCAGGTCGGAGCAATATTGCGGGCCACCGCTGTCGCAGGAGCTCTGGCGAGCCAGGGCGGTGTCGAGCTTCTGGGCCGCGGAGCCCTCTTGAAGCGGCTGATTCTTGGCGCGTTGCTGCGCGCGCTTGAGCGCCGCCGGGTCACCGCCGCATTGGGTATAACTTGCCGCGAGGCGCACGCGCGCCTTCTCGATGGCCTCGACCGAGGCGGTCAGCGAATCATCTTCGCTCTGGGAATCGGCGGGATTATTGACGAGCATCCCGGTCATCACAAAATGATTGCGCGACACACTCGCCGGCAGCACCTCACCGGCCATGGCGGCCTCGGAGCGCTCGTCGAATTGCGTCATGCGCGAAGCGGTGCTCGGCTGGCTGAGCAGCCCCTCGGTGCTCTGCAGCCAGGCGCGACTATTGAGCCCGCTGTTCACGAAGGCCTGCTGATACTCGTGCACGAGCATCTCCGGGCTTTTGTGGGTCACCCGGGTCGAGAAATACACGTTATTGTCATTGAGCCGGTAGGCGCGCGGCGGCTCGTGGCCCAGGTCGCGCAGGGCGGCGGTGAATTTCTGGGTATTGCTCGGCGTGGACGGGGTCATCCAGAAGATATTCGCGCGGGCGGTGTCGACCGCGACGCGCGTCGCCTTGGACTCGGGCGACAAGACCACGATCGCCGCGCCGATGCCCAGGATAATCGCGCAGGTCAGGAGAATACGCGCCAAATTTTTTCCAACACTATGCCAGGTCACGAGGTCCTCCTATTATAGGCAATTCTTAAAGTACTTCATGCGGCGGCCAAGCTCCAAGACGCTCCGGAGGCATTTGTCTTGTTCGGCCATCAAGCGCGAGAACCCGGGGACGTAGATCAGATCATCGGTTCGCTTGGGCTTGCCCACCGGCGAGTTAAGCACGTCGTAGGTGGCGCCCAATTCGTTCATCTGACCGTAGACCTCGACCTGCTCGATATGCTCGCCGAAGACCGACCCGTAGCGGTTTCCGGTGGCCGGGGCGTGATTGTAGCCAATCGATTGGATCGACTCCGGGATAACCGGCGCATAGATCCCGAGCGGGCCGGGGGCCGAGTTGATGAAGTTCGAGCGGGAGTCGTCGAGCATCGCGCGTGAATAATGGCTGCGCAATCCCTGGCCGGCCGGCTGCGCGGGCGGCGTCTGGCCGAGCAGCCTCGCCATGGTGGCCGACCCCTGCGCCTCGCCTCGATTGCCCTGGCTGGCGAGCCGGGCATTTTTGAGGTGGGCGAAGGAATCCGCGGTGCCGCTGGGGCGGTTGTTCACGTTATCGATGGCGTCCAGGCCAGCCATGATGTGAACGCCGGCTTTGGCCTCGGGGACATGCCCGCCGTGGGCGACCGTCATGGCCTTCTCCCAGGTCTGCGAGCTGGCCTTGATCTTGGCGCGCATGCCGCCGTTCTCAAGCTTAAATAGGTTGATCATGCCGACCCAAATCAGGATAAAGACCGGCAACATGATCACAAACTCGGTCAACGCCGTGCCGCGGTCATTGCGGCTAAAGGCGCCAAATGATCCAAGGATGCGTCGGCTCAGGCGAAACAAAAAGTGTGTCTTATTTGGCGATTCCATCAAGCACCTCCTTGCCTTCGATTTTGCCGTCCATGCCGAGCGTCGCTTTTTCCATATACAATAGATCTTTGCCGAAGTCGCTCAGGTCGACCCCAAATAGCGGCGCCTGGCGCAGGGCGAGGCCGCGGGATTCGGCCCACATATCGCTCGGGTCAACGGGCAGACGTTCATTCTTGAGCAGCACCGGGCGAAGCTTGCCGATCCAGCTGGGGTGAAACATCCACATCGCGTTGGGGCCCTTGACGAAATTCGGGTCATTTTTCTCCCGATAATACATCTCGCCGCGCGACATCGCCCACATGCCCGAGTGGGGCAGACCGATGATGTCGGTGGTGTAGTCCTTGGAGAGCACCGCGTTATAATTATCGCGCAATTTGGTCGCCATATCGGGGGTATAGCGGTAGGTCCAGACGATATTGGAGCGCTTCATATAGTCGGAGCCCGAATTACCATCGGCGGTCAAATGATAGGGCGGGGCGTATTTATTGTCCGGGAAGAGGAAGCTGGGCATCATTCCGGTCATGCAACCCTCGGCGGCGCGGAAGCGAGAGACCACCTCACGCGGGCCCTTGCTCGCCATATAAGGGCGGCTCACGCTGTTGCGCTTGAGCACGGCGAAGTTGCGGTCCATCTCGGTGATGGTTCCCATGCTCGACGGGTTGAAGAAATAGGTCGGGAACAGGCAGCTTTCGATCGCCGCGCCAAACCCGGAGCTCTTTTTGACCGGTAAGGGGCCGAAGGTCGGGGTCTTGGGCAGCGGATAGGTGGTGACGGCGTGGGCGCCGTTTCGCGCGCCGCGCACGACCCCTTCTCCGAGCGCCCAATACGGCGCATAGGCGGCCATCTCAGCCTGGAATTTATCCAGGGCTTTCAGGTGCTTGGTCATCTTATCTTCGAAGATCGGCAGGCGTGCCAGGGTGAAGAAGAGCGAGTCGACCGCCCCCAAAAACGGCACCAATGACAGCGTATTGCCGGCGCAGTTCAAACACGCGCCCCAGCAGCCGCACCAGAACCCGCAACAGCAGCGCTTACATTGCCCGCGATACCACTTAAAGTAGTGGTAAAATTGGGTGTAATACATATTGCGGATGCCGGTGATCGTGCGCTTTCCGACGTTGGCGAATGCGATGGAGTTCATCGCCCGGGCCTGCACCGACGCCTGGCTATAGGCGGCGGTGTCGGCAGCCATCTGCACGTCGACCTTGTCGCGGGCGACCTGGCCGGTGTCGTACATCAACAGCCCGACCATGAACAAAAACAAGCACGCGGCCAGGCATAATAAGACGATCGCCCCGCTGTCGTCGCGGTGCCAGCCTTGGACTAGATCTTGTATTTTAACTGATAAGCGCATGGGTGATTATCCAGATAATATGACGCCAAGGGGCGTGACTCACATGCCAGGCTGCTTGAGCAAGGTCATCTTTCGGGTAATCGGAATATAATATCCGTCACGCTCGCCGAAACGCGATTCGGTGCCGAAAAGATAGGCGAACCAGGGGAAAATGACCGAGTATTGGTACGTGAACTCCACCCCGACGCGGTCCCCCTCGTGCACCACCTCAAAATCCTCGAGGCCCATCCAGGCGGAGGTCACCTTGCGACCGGCGCGCAGATAAAAGCTGCCGGTGTCAAAGGCCCTCGAAACGCTCATATCTTTGTGCTCACCGTGAATGATGTCTTCGCGGAAGAAGCTCCAGTTCGAGCCGGTCGCGGTCCAGAAATTCTCCCCGGAGATCGGCGTCTTATTGAAGGTCGCCGCGACCGCGGTTCGAATGCGGCGGAAGGGAGGCCCGCTGCCCTCGGGGAAGTTGCGACCGACCGTGAAATCGGAGGACGCGCTGGGGGCCAGCGCCAGGGCGGCGGCGGTGCGGGCGCGAAATTTCACGTCATCGGCGGTGACCCGGTTATACCCCGAGGAGCCATTGCGCCGCGAGTCGGCCTCGGGCTGCCAGATCCACGCGGTGCGCGCGGCCTGGTAAACCGCCAGGTCGCTGAGGAGGCTGGCGACGTTGATCATGGCGTATTGGGCGATGCCGGAGGTCAGCAGCAAAAAGGGAACCAGCGCGATCAAGGTCTCCACCATGACCGAGCCGCGAACCCGATGCAGCTTGACGGCCTGGCGTTTGCGCTGCTGAAGCAGCGAGAACCCGTAGACGCAAAACCCCCAGAGCGCGGCCGACAGGAGCAGGTGAATCCCCAGGCGCAGCCAGTCAATCTGGAAGGCGCCGGCCGAGGCCGCGCCGAAGAACATGCGCATCGAGTGCATATCCGCCACGAGCAAGCCCACCAGCACGCTGATGACCAACACCGCGATGATGTGCATCCAGATCCGAGCGCCTAGAATTACCAGGCGAAGGGGTGTTTTTCCCGTCTGTTGCATCGAATTCGTCCCTAAACAAAGAAGTTCAACTTCCTCACATGTCCAACCCGGCCGTCCGAACTTAGCTCATTCACAAGAAAACACGGCCACCAACATAAATAACACCATATATGAATATATCTCGCGTTGCGAGTGCAGCAAACCAATTTATGCAGAGCGACTCAAAGCGATCGTAATTCGAGGCCCGCGATGCGCCCCATCCAAACGCGGGAGTGCCCGCGCCGCAGCGGAGCGTGCCGGCGGCGCGCGCTTATTTCAAATGCTGCTGAACGGCCTCAATCTTCTTCCTGCCGGCTTCGGTGATCTCTTTCATCTCCTCTTCGCTCGGGGCGCCTTCTGCCGCCTCGATCTCTTTTTCCAGTTTCGCCTTGAGTTTCGGGTTCGCAGCCAACTTTGCGTTAAATTCTTGCTGAATATTGTCGTATTCCTCGACGGGATTGGCGCGCATCTGGTCCGGGTTGGGGCCGCTGAGCATGAATTTCTTCATGAGCGCGCGCTTGTCCGCCTCGGAGTAGGCGTCAAGATCGGGCGCGCCGGTCTTCTGCTGGAAGGTCTCCAACCATTGATTGACGTCGCCGCGCCGATGGGCTTCGCTGCGGTTGCCGGCGGCGATCTGAGTCGCCAGCGCCGCGCCCTGAGCCGAACTCAGCCCCTTGATATTCTCGCGCGTCCTGCGGTCCTGCTCGATGGCCACCCGGTGGCTGTCGCAGATCATCTTATCGGAGACCGTCGTCTTCTCCTCGGTCGCCTCTAAGAGCGTCGTGCAGATCTGGTGGACCTCGGCCGCCTCTTTTTTATCCTCGGGGCTCAGGCAGCCCTGGTGCTGGTCGAATTTCCAATTCAAGAAGCGATTCGTGTCGGTTTCCCCGTCGGTTTTGGCGTAGGTGAGGCACGCCAACTTCAGGGCAAATGCCTGCATCTCGGGGCATTGCAGATCCACAAAACTCGCGACCTCGCGGAACTCACTCTCCGCGGTGCTCTCGCCGTAGCTCAGCGCGCCGAGGGCCGAGACGGTGTTATTATCGACCAATTTTTTGGTGTCGATCTGCCCGGCGAGGTCCTCACAACTCGGGGTAAGCGCGGTCAGGGTCATCGCGCAACATTGGCGCGTGTCGCCCTCCGGGGCGCGCAGCGCGCAGTCGAAAAGGTCGCCCTGCTTCAGCGAAACGTCGACGGGAAGCTCCGCGAGCATCTTCGCGTTCACGCACAGGTCGGCCTCCTCGTCCTGCTTCTCGGTCACGAGCGGTCGGTACCATTGAATCCGCAATTTGGTGGCGACGGCGTTGCGATTGGCACCCTCGGCTGCCGTGTTAAGGCAGGCCACGGCCAGCGGATGGCGGGTGCGCAGCGAGTCAACCAGCGCCTCGGTGCGCGACAGGTCCAACAAAATTCGGTGGCACGCCTTTTTGCTGACCTCGAGCACCGGATCGTCGAGCGCCGAGGTGAGGTTGACCACCATCTCTGGCGCCTGCTCCACCGCGTAACTTCGCACCTGCGGCTGGGCCCACAGGATCGGGATGCCCAGGCCGAAGATCGCCGCCGATAGGATGGTCAACAGTTGCACCCCGATGCGCCCCTTCCCCTGATTCGCCTCGGGGTAAATGAAGAGCGCGCCCAGGACGCTGACCGGCAGAATAAGCGCGGCGCCGATGATCGCAGGAAGCTTCGGGGCGATCCAAGAATCACCCACATAAAGCGCCAAAACCACGACGGCGGCGAGCGCAATGAGTCCCGCCGCAACACAAGGTTTGAGCTTCGATTTCAAGATAAAAACCGCATAATTGGTATGGAGTTGGGGAAGGATTCGTCCACAATAGTTTTAGCAAACACCAGATTTATAGACAAGGAGAGCGGCTAGAAAAAAGCCCGGAGCGCACCGGTTCGAGGGAACACGAGCACTCCGGGCGGCGCATGAGCGCGCGAAAGCCGGCCGACTTCGGCGACGCGCCTATTCGGCCGCGTCATCTGGCGGCGAAAATTGGTAGGCGATATGGGCCAACACGCTGAAGCCGCTCTTAGGCCCCCAGGTGGCGTTGGTCTGGTTGAGCAGGTTGTCGGCGTTGAGGCCGATGCGAAGCTGCGCCAGCGGCTTGAAGCTGATGCGCGCGCCGAGCATCGTAACCGTCGGGGCGGCGGGTTTTAGCGGCGGGGTCGTTAGCGCGCTGCGGGTGCGCAGGTAGGCCGAGGTTTCGATCTTCGTGTCGAGCCAATCGCGATTGACCTCGACCATCACCTGATGGCGGGTGCGCAGCGACAGGCGCTCGCCGGTCTCCATATCTTCGGCCAGCGGCAGCCAGCTATAGTTGGCGCGTGCCCCGATGCCCCACACAAGATCGCGCGACTCCACGCCGGCGTTGAGCCCGGCGGTCTGCGCGCGGTCGATATTCGCGTAGCGATATTGGGCGACCCTGCCCGGCGCGTCCTCGTCGAGCACATTCGTGATCAGGTCGCTGAGCTTATGATAAAAGCCGCCCAGGCTAAGCTGAATATTTTGGTCGCTGACCTTTGAGAAGTCGAAGACTAGCCCGGCGCGCCCCGACCAGAGGTCTTCGGGTTTAAGGTCGGGGTTGCCCATGATCTGGTAGCCAACCTCGGAGTGGTCGAAGAAGAGGTAGAGCTCCTCGGCGGTCGGCAGGCGGCGGGTGCGCGAGGCGGAGGCGCGCAGGACAAGCGGCGAGGCGACGCGCCACTGGGCGGCGAGGTCGGCCATCAGGCTGGGGTCGAATTCGCTGTGCAGCCCGGCCCACAGGCGCCCCGAAACCTCCAGATCGGAGGAGGCCATCCACCCATCGGAGAGCCCGATGCCGCCGTCAAAGCGGTCGGCGGCGGGCAACTCACCGGTCTCGCCGTCGCGGTTGACGCGCTCGAAGGCGCCGTAGGCCTCGACGCCCAGAAGATGGCGGCCGAAGAGGCGCTCGACGAGGACATCCTGGGTGAGGCGCAATTGGCCGGTGTCGGCCTTGAGGCGCTCATAGCCGCTGGAGAGCACGCGTTTGCTGAAGCGATGCTGGTAGATATCGGCCTGGGTCACGTGCGACAGCGTCGTGCCCGGGGCGAGCTGCCATTTGCCCTTGAGCCGCCCGGCGCCGCGGTCGGTGTCGACCAGATCGCGCATGACGCTAAAGGGCCCCCAGACGCCCTCGGTGTTGATGCGCTCGTAATTGAGCGAGAGCGCCAGGGAGTTGCGCTTGGAGCCGGTGGGCCGCCAGACCGAGTGCGCGCCGAATTGAAGTTGAGTCTGGTCGGCCGAGTCCACCGCGCCGTTGGCGTCGACGTCAACACCAACCCGCTGCTGGAACGCCCCGTTCACGCGAATAGTCGCCTTCTTTGCGCCGTAGCCAACCTCGGCGGCGAGGCTATTTTGCGAGGGGAACGGCGCGTCGGCGGCGTTCTCGTCGGGGTAAAAGTGTTGCGCGGGCAGCAGCGTCGCGCTGGCTTTGGCGGCGGCGGCCCACCCGAGCGGTTGCTGCGCGGGCGTGATCTCGACGACCACGCCGCTGGCCGGCCCGCTGCCCGGCGCGCCCAGCCCGCGCTGCACGGTGATGGAGTCGACGGTGGTGGTCGAAACCTGAATCGAATCGAGGTCGATCGATGGGCCGTCCGGGCCGCCCACCGGGCGGGTGACCGGCATGCCGTCCTGGACCACCTGAAGTTGGGCTGCGGGCAAGCCGTCGATGATCATCGCCGCCGCGCCGGTGTCGGTGTCCACCGACGAGGCCGAAGCCAACCAGCGCAGGGCTTCGGAGAGGCGGCGCACCTCGTGATTCTCGAGGTCGGATTTATCGATCGTCTCGCGCCCTGCCCGGACCTCCAGGGCGTCCCGGGGCGCCTCGCCCTCGGCGGGCGCCTCGACCTGGACCTCTTTGAGCGTAAAGGGTTCGTCGTCCGCATCAACCCCATCAATCTCAACGACCTCATCGTCGTCTTCGCCGCTGTCTTGCTCCTCCTCGGGCTCTTCGTCCTCAAACTCGGCGTCGGGATCGACGATGATCACCTGCGCATCACCAATCGCCGGGCATAACACGCTCAGCAAGGCGAAACTCGGCACACATAAAAGTGCGCAGAGTCCCGCCTTGCGGGCGAACCCGCGTGCGTTCGATGGCGTATTAGTAGATATCGTCATTATCCCAGAATTCCGGTGCAATCTCTTGAGACGCCTCGATCGAGTCGGCGCCGGTGGACCAGGCGAAGTGGCCGGGGGCCACGCGAATCACGGGGGTCCCACCAAAGGTGTCGACCGCGAGATCGTAGGTGTCGGATGCGGGCCACAACCCGCGATACGCCTGCGCAGAAACCTCGACGACCGCCGGGCCATCCTCGGCGCACAGGCTCAAAAGGGTGACACGGTTCGGCTCGAATTCGAGCGCGGCGCTCTTGGCGTCCGACGACAGCGGCAGCGTCTGGTCGCCCGGGCGCATGCGCAGCTTGACGCAATTGGCCGCAAAATTAAACGCGCGCTCCCCGGTCTTCTCCATCGTCCAGCCGATCATCTGCATCGCCGACGAGGCTTGCAGGAACGCGGGCGAAGCGTCGCCGACCTCTAGCCCGTCCACGATCGAACCGAGGATGGCGTCATCGCGGTGGGTCTTCGCGTCCTTATAGCGCGTCCATGCGCTGGCAACATCCACGGCGTCGACGCCGGCTTGCAGGGAGTCGAACTCGCCGCGCAGGATCTCAACGTCGTCGCCGTCCGAGAAGTGGCTGGCCACGTAGATCACGGGGTTGACGACCGCGAAGCCCGCCGGGGCGACCTGGCGATACTCGACGCGAAAGACCAGGTCGTGCTGGGCGGCGGCGCAGTCGGTCTCGACCGCGTCCCCAAGGTTTACGCACACCGGGTCTTCTTTCACATTCGAGGTCATCTCGAAGCGCCTTGCGTCCGCCTCGCCGATGACCTGGCGGGTCAGGCTAAAATGCCCGCTGTCGCCGCGCTCGTTATAATAGGAGTCCAGCTTAAAGAGCGTGGTCTTCTCCCCTTGCTCCAGCCGATAAACGCGCGCCCGGGGCAGCAGCGAGTGGGTCGTGCCGCTATAGGTGAACCAGGAGGCGCCGATGCCGTAGGGCTCGGCGATGAACTTCTCGGCGATGCTGCCCGCGTCATCGCCCGCCTCACCGGTGAATTTGTCTTCGTCGGAGAGGGTGGTCTCGATATCACAGGCCGCCACGGCTCCGGCGACCAGCAATACCGCGCAAACGCGCAGCATTTTAGGGACAATTAGCATGTCGGAAGGGGGGTGGGAGATATGTTTTCGCGCCGAGGTCAAAGACCCCGGCGCGTTTTTATAAGCGTCCTCTAAGCGACTCAGCGACCCATTTCAATCGGAGCCCACTGAACCTCATAGGCGCCGCTGTCATAGGTGTTGACGCCGAATTTATAGATGGCGTGGGACTCCATATTATAGAGCACCCAGGTGGTATTCTCGGGAACCGCGGTCGTGTGGGTGGACATATCGTAGTCGAACCAGACGCCGAACGCGGTGGTCAGGGTGCCCATGCCCTCGGTCAGGACTTCGCAATCATCGGCGATGAAGGTGTCGGTCTTCCAGCTCGTGTCCTGCGGCGAGGGGGGCGCGGCTTCGTCGAAGCCGGCGTCGACGCGCGCCACCATCCACCTGCTCGGGCCGGAGTCGCCGCTGTTGACGCGGATCATCGCGCGGTTAAAGGCGATATCCCAGGCGGTGTCCTCAAAGGCGTCGACGTCGGAGAGCTCCAACTTCTCGGCGGTGTCCAGGTCGACGTAGACATAAGAAGTGGTCGCCGCCTGGGCGGGGCCGCCGGAGGCCGCGTCGATGCTGGCCGACTGAAGGTCTGCGTCAGAGGCGAAGGTCACCTCGCCGGCGTTGACGCCCTCGTTTTTGGCGACTTGCTCGCGCGCAACCGCCGCGCGGTCGTCGCTTCCCGGCTCACAATTACCCGCCGTGACCGTGTCGTCTTCGACCGTGTCGTCTTCGACCGTGTCATCGCCGCCCAACGCGTCATTATGGTCGCCGGCGTCCGGCGTCTCGACGCCCGTATCCGTCTGGTTATTTTCGTTCGCGTCGTCGTCGGAGCAGGCGACGAAACCGACCAGGGAAAAAACAAGAAGCGTTCTCAACAAAAGACGTCCTAACTGCATGATATACCTTGGCTTAGTTTGAAATATCCTAACTGTATTTCAGTGATAAAAAGTTGATTCGGGGCTGGAAAGTTGCCGGGCGACGCGTGCTGCCCTGCCAACGCCGTGGTGCTACCTAAAACGAATCTGCGTGTCAACCTAGTTGATAATGATTTTCATTTGCAATTAGCCAGCTCGACTGCCTGACCCGCAAACCCCGCCGCGCGACAGGCGCCAGGGCTTGCGAACAACCTAAGCAACGGCGCGCGCGATTTGTTCCCGCGTTTTGGCTCCGAGCGCACCGCCCAAAGCAGGGCGCTGGCGAGCGCGTCTTGACCGTTCGCGATGCGCCCAACCCGCCCAGGTGCCCCCTATAAAGTATGTTCATCGATAAGAGAACCCACGTATTGAAGATATTGACACGACGCGGGCCGCGCCGCCCTTGTATTTGTTGGCGCGGGTGAAATAGGCTATGCGCAACAAACGTGTAGTATTTCTACTCGCACTGCCATTGCCTGACCGATCTATTATGACCCTACTTGACCACCTGAATCCGCCCCAAAAACTCGCCGCCGAGCACCGCGACGGGCCGCTGCTCATCCTCGCCGGCGCCGGCAGCGGGAAGACGCGGGTTATCACGTACCGCATCGCCAAGCTCATCATGGATTACGGGGTATATCCCGAGCAGATCCTGGCGCTGACCTTCACCAATAAGGCGGCCGGTGAGATGCGCGAGCGCGTCGACGCCATCCTCAGCGAGAACGGGCGCGAGACCGACGCGGCCGGGGTGACCATCGCGACCTTCCACTCCTTTTGCGCGCGCCTGTTGCGCCGAAACGCCGAGCTGCTGGGGCTGACGCCGAGCTTCACGATCTACGACTCTGACGACCAACTAAAGCTGATCAAGGCGGTCATGGAGCAGGTGGGGATGCCCAAGGATAATGGCGAGGCGAAGCGGCTGCGCGGGGCGATCGGGCAATTTAAGAACCAGGGGTGGACCCCGGCCCTGGCCCACGAGAACGCGTTTAACTCCTATGACGAAGAGGACGCGACCTTCTACGAGGCCTATCAAAAGGCGCTGGTCCAGGCGAATTGCGCCGACTTCGGCGACCTGATCCTGGGCGTCATCACGATCTTCAGGACCCACCCGCGCATCGCCGACAGCTATAGCCGCCACTGGCGCTACCAGATGGTCGACGAGTTCCAGGACACCAACCCGGCCCAATACGCCTTGCTCAAATTCCTGACGCGCACCCACGATAACCTGTGCGTGGTCGGCGACGACGACCAGGCGATCTACCGGTGGCGCGGCGCCACGGTGGCCAATATCATGGGCTTTGAGGAGGACTTCCCCGACGCGAAGATCATCAAGCTCGAGCAGAATTACCGCTCCACCGAGGTCATCCTCAAGGCCGCCAATGACGTGATTCAGCACAACCCGACGCGCCGCGACAAGACGCTGTGGACGGCGCGCGAGGGCGGCGATCTGGTGACCTGCTTCACCGCCCGCGACGACCGCGAAGAGGCGAGCTATGTGGCCCGCCAGATCCACGACCTGACGCGGCTGGGGGCGGATTGGGGGGACTTTGCGGTCTTCTATCGCACCAACGCCCAGAGCCGCCAGATCGAGGAGCAACTGCAGAACGGCGGCGTGCCCTACCAGGTGATCGGCGGCATGAGCTTCTATGAGCGCTCCGAGATCAAGGATATCCTCGGGTACCTCAAGGTCGCGCTCAACCCGGATAACCCGGTCGATTTTTTGCGCATCATCAACACCCCGTCGCGCGGCATCGGCAAGGTGAGCCTGGGCAAATTGGAGCGGGTCGCCGAGATTCGGGGCGTCGGCACCTTCTACCGCGCGCTGCGCTACGCCGCGGGCATGCTCGAGGCGGGCGCGCTGGGCGACACCCCGATCGTCCCGGAGCCCTTTGGCCCCGACGACGAAGAGGCGCTTGAGGCGCTGCAAAAACTCGGCGGGCGCAGCAAAAAAGGCATGATCGACGCCTGCGAGGTCGTGGTCGCCCTGCGCGACCAGATCGGCGCGGACGCCGCCGACGGAAATAGCCTGTCTCAGGTGGCGAATTTCCTGGTCGAGCGCATCCATTATATGGATTATCTGGACCGCGACGACCCGGAGCGCGCCGAAGACCGGCGAAATAACGTGGTCGAGTTGCTGCACGCGCTGGAGGAATTCGAGGAGGACTTCGACCCGGACCAACTTCTGAACGAAGACCTCCCCGGCCAGGGCGAAGACGACGAAGCCCCTGATTTTGATGGGGAATCCGAGCCCACGGTGGTCTCGCAGATCCTGCGCGCGTTCCTGGAGCGCTCGGCGCTGGTCCACGCCACCGACGGCATGGAAGAAGGCCGCACGACCACGCTGATGACGGTGCACGGGGCCAAGGGCCTGGAGTTTGACACGGTCTTTTTGGTCGGCATGGAGGACGAGCTCTTCCCGAGCCTGCGCGATATGTCCGATATCGAAGAGCTCCACGAGGAGCGCCGCCTGGCCTATGTCGCCATCACGCGCGCGCGCCACAAGCTCTATATCACCAACGCCCAATCGCGGCGCATCTACGGGCAGATCCGACAGACCGAGCCGAGTCGATTCTTGCGCGATATCGACCCCGAGCGCATCGAGATCGACCCGAAAAGCACCAGCCAGAGCATCGAATATGGCCACCGGGCGAGCGCCCCGAACCGCCGGCGCGTGCGCGACCGCGGCTATGACGAGTTCCAGCAGGCCAGCGACGCGAATTATTTTGGCGACGGCGTCGACCAGGACCTGTGGGAGTTCGACCAGTCGCCGCCGATGATCAAGGGAGAGGTTGGGCGCGCGGTGCAGCAGACCCTGGACGCCGCGCCGCCCGAGGGCGACTTCGACCCGTCCTTCTCCCAGCTCAGCCCTTGGGAAGACGACCTCAGCGCGGATTGGCAGCAGGAGAGCGACTTCGCCGCCAGCGGCCCCAGCGCGACCGACCCCGAGGGGCTCACCGGCAAGACCGTGTCCCACTCGCGCTTTGGCATCGGCAAGATCACCGGCGTGTCGGGCGACGGCCCCAAGGCCGTGCTGACCATCAATTTTCCCGGCCACGGCGCGCGCACGATCATCCGAAAATTCGTCAAAATTCTGGGCTAAGCCCCCCGCCCAAACCACAGGCTTTATGGTTTTCCACGGCCATCTGCTATATTTTGCGCCATTGAGCCGTTAACCATTGTTTTTTCGTATTTGCGCGCCCTGGAGAGACCCAATGAAGACGCTGGTGAATGCACTAAACTATCGACGACGCCGGTCACAGGCTCGTCCTCGCCTGGCCACCTCCCTGCTGGTATTTGGGGCGCTGCTAAGCCCACTGAGCGCGCAGGCTGACCCCGACTTCGACCCGGCGCAGCCGGAGCAGGCGCGGGTTTTATTGGGCGATTCGATCGGTGCGTTTGATCATGTCGGCGAGGAACTCCCGGCGGATATCATCCGGCACGCAACCGATATTCACCGCGCGCGAAAGCTCGCCCAGCGCCGCTATTATACCGCGACGCCCGGCGAGGGCGCGCTGTCGGGGCTGCGCCTTGGGATGAGCGCCGGGCACGGCATCCAGTGGAGCTCGAATGTGAACCGCTGGGCGTTCCAGCGCGGCATCAACGAGTATAGCTGGGGCGGGCTGCGCGAAGATATCCAGACCAACCAGATCATGATCGACTTTTTGCTCGATATGCTCGAGCGCGCCGGCGCCGAGACGGTGACGGTGCGCGAGCGTAATTACGGGCAAATCGCCAAGGTGATCGACAACGACGCGGGCTCTGGATACGCCGAGACCGGCAGCTGGCAGAGCGGCGGGGGCGACGGCTTCGGCGGCACGTACCGCTTCGCGACGCTCGACGGCGGCGACGCCAGCAACGCGGCGAGCGCGACCTGGACCTTCGAGGTCAGCGAAGATGGCGAATACCCGGTCTACGCGTATTTTCTTTCGAGCTCCAACCGCACCGACGCCGCGACCTATACGGTCTCGCACGTCGGCGGCCAGACCAGCCGCACGCTGAGCCAGGCCGACCTCCGGGTCGAGAGCTGGCCGACGGCCGACTACCCGAATAACCCGCCGGGCAGCAACGCCACGCGCGCGGCCAATGACCTGTGGCATTATATCGGCACCTTCCCCTTCAAGAAGGGCGTCTCCTACTCGGTAAAGTTGAAGAATAGTGGCTCAAGCACCGACAAGGTGGTGATCGCCGACGCGCTGCGCGTGGGCGCGGGTGAAGGATTTGTGAAGGGCGGCAACGGTCAGCCCTCGGGGCGGCCACGCTGGGAGGAAGCATCGACACCCTATCTTGAGTGGTTGGGCGTGCCGGATTGGATGAAAGTTGGCGACGTGTCGGGGCGACCGCTTTACGCCGTCTACCAGGGCGTCGACGCCTACCTCGCGCTGCACACCAACGCCGGCGGCGGCAGCGGGACCTCGACCTTCTCTTGGTATAGTGGCTCTTGGACGCGCATCTCAAACTGGCCGTCGGGCTGGGCAAATAATAATTTGCCGCCGGGCACCGTCGAATGGGGCGACTCAATTCACGCCGAAATCGTGCGCCAGATCAAGACGCGCTGGAAGTCCGATTGGATTGACCGCGGCCGGATCAGCTCGAATTTTGGCGAGCTACGCCCGTTTCGCCAGGGGTGGAAGAATGACCGGGATGCCGGGCGCTCCAACCCGCTGACCATCCCCGCGGCGCTGGTCGAGTTGGTCTTTCATGACTCGGACTCCGACGGGCGATATGTGCGCGAAATGGAGTTTCGCCATGACGTCGCCCGCGGCATGATGGCGGGGATCATCTATCATTTCAAAGGCGGCAACGCCCAACTTCCGCCGCTGGCCCCGAAGTCGGTCCGCGCGCGCGTCAACGGCGACACGCTCGAGGTGAATTGGAAGCCCAAAGCGGACACCATCTACACGAACTCCGACGCGGCGAGCTACCGGGTCTACACCTCCAAAGACGGGCTGCTCTTTGACCCGACGCCGCTCGAGGCCTCGGGGACCAGCGTGAGCCTGCCGCTGGACGGCTGCGAGCCGCTCTATGTTCGGGTCACGGCGGTGAACGCGGCCGGCGAGAGCCTGGACAGCCCGGTGGTCGGCGGCGCCCAGGCGTTTGAGAGCGGCGCGCGCGTGCTCTATGTCGACGGGGTTGAGCGCGAGTTAAAAGACGTCTATTCGCCGAATAACCCGCGCACTTACGCGCGCATTTATGGGCCGTCGATCCGCGAGGCGCGCGCGGGCGCGGGCTTTGATATGACCACCAAAGATGCCGCGGGTGACGCGATTACCGGGGCCGACTATGACGTGGTGGTCTGGGCGCTCGGCGAGACCAGCACCCGCAACGACACTTTCTCGTTGGCGGACCAGCAGGTCCTCAGCGAGGTGCTGGCGCGCGGGGGACGCGTGCTGGTTTCGGGCGCCGAGATTGGCTGGGACCTGGTCGAGAAGGGCAACGCGGCCGATAAGGCGTTTTTCAAGGACGCGCTGGGCGCAAGCTTCGTGTCTGACGACGCCGACACCACGACGGTGAACGCGAGCGCGCTGGGTCTGGGTTCGATGGAGTTTGGCGACTGCTCGGCCGACGCGGCCTGCATCCGCTGGCCCGACGTCCTGGCGGCCGAAGCTGGCGGCACGGTGCTGCTCTCGTACGCTGCGGGCGAGGCGGGCGTTGAGTCCGCCAATGGAAACTCGATCCTGGTGGGGTTCCCGCTGGAGACCATCGCCAACGCGGACAAACGTCAAGAGGTGATCAGCGCGCTGGTCGACCGACTTCTGAAAGACTCTGGAAATAGCGCCGGCCAATGTCCGGCCAGCGATCCGGGCGAGCCCGAAGATCCTGAGGATGCGGGTAACGGCGGCGACAGCGGCACCCCGGACGCAGGAGAGAGCGCCGATGGGGGCACCACGCCCGACACCTCGGATTCCAACGCGGACGCAGGTATGCTCCCCGACGGCGGAAGCGCGGGTGACACCGATCTTCAAAAACCCCGAAGTGCGACGGTCAACAGCGGGTGCGGCTGCGCCTCAACCGGCACAGGGCTGCCGGCCGAAGGCTTGATTCTCGGCGTCATCGCCGGACTCATTGGCCTTGTGCGCCGTCGCCCCCTGAAATCCCACCGGGATAATTAGGAAAGGTAGATTGCATCATTCGCAAGATGATTAGAACTTAACCCCATTTTGCACGGCTGCGATAGCCAAAAACGGCAAACGCCCCCCGAAATCATCAAAAAAGATTTCGCGGGGCGTTTTTGTCTTTAATACGAACTTTTAATTTTCTTGACACTGGATTTGTGCAACAAGACTAGATTGACAGGCGTTTAAATACCTTTTCGGGGATCGCCTTAATGATCCCCATCACGCCTCGCCAGAAATGCGGATAGTAGAGAACCTCCACCCCGGCCTGCTGCGCGCGCATAATCGCCTTGCCCACCGCGTCGGGCGACGCGATCGGAATCGGGGTCTCCATGCCGAAGGTCATACGCGTGTCGACGAACCCAAGCTTAGCCGTCATCACGTGCACCCCGTGCTCGCTCAGGCGGTTGCGTAGCCCCTGCAAATACAGGCTAAAGGCCCCCTTGGCGCTGCCATAAAAATAATTCGACTTTCGCCCGCGATCCCCGGCCACCGACGAGATCCCGATGATCGAGCCCTCGCCGCGCTCACTCATCCGGCTGGCGACCGCCTCGGCCAGCGAGGCCGCGCCGGTATAATTGATGTCGATCACGCGCTTTGCCTGGGCGAAGTCGCGCTCCGACTCCTCCTGGTCGCCCATATCGCCGAAGGCCAAAAGCACCACGTCGATGGCGCCGGCCTCGGCCTCGATATCGGCCACGAAATCGGCGTGACTCTCCGTATCCAGGGCGTCAAATTGCTTCGCCCAGGTGTCCACCTCAAAGCGAATCTGAATGTCGGCGGCCACCGCCTCGGCGGCCTCGATGTCGCGCGCTCCCAGCACAATTGGGTGCCCCGCGCCAGCGTATTGCTCGGCGACCGAACGCGCGATCGCCGAGGTGGCTCCAAGTATCAAAATAACCATTATCTATGCTCCAGCTCACAAAAGAATCGATTCGCCAAAAAGACTAATTTACGCTCAAACGACCGACCTAGCCCACCAGGCCAAGGCGTCGGCCCAGCTCCGATTGGAAGACCTGCTCGGGGTCCCACTCGTCGCGAACCGCCTTCCACTTCTCCCACTCGGGATACATCTTGCGGAAGTTCTCCCTGCTCAATCGCGCGTCTTTGCCCAGATAAATTCGCCCGCCCACGTCGACCACGATCTCGTCGAGGCGGTCGAGCATCTCGAGCAGGGGCGCGCCAAAATTCGGGAAGTCCAGCGCGAGCGTCACCCCCGGCTCCGGAAAGCTCAAGCCCCCGTGGGTTTGCTCGCCAAATTCCTTGATGATCGCCAGGAAGGAGGCCATCCCCGACTTCGACACGATCTCGAGAATCTCGCGGCACGCCTCCCGCTCCGGCACCACCATCTGATACTGCAAAAACCCGCGACTCCCGTAGGCATAATTCCAATTTTGCACCGCATCCAGCGGGAAAAAGAACGGCATATAATCGCTGACGACCTTCTGCACGCCCGCCGGGGTCTTGTGGAAATAGGCCTCATTAAACGCGCGAATCGTCGCCTTATTGAGCAGCAAATTCGACTCAAAGAGCCGCCCGTCCACATGCTTTTGCGCAAAGCCCGCCAGCTCATCCATCACCGAGGAGCCCGCGTCGACGCCCTGGCGCGCGTGCCCGCCGCGCATAAAGATCCCGCGCCCCATCGTCGGCCCGGACTGCACGCAATCGATCCAGGACACCGTGTGGCTATAGTCGGCGCTCTCCTTGCTGACCTCAAAGAACTCGTCCAGGTTATTGACCCGCACCGTCTCCATCTCGATGGAGGCGTTGGCCACAGGGTACAGCTGAACTTCCATGCTCAGGATGATCCCGGTGAGCCCGAGCCCGCCGGTGGTCGCCCAGAAGAGCTCGGGATTGGTCTGCGCGTCGCAGAACACGATCTCCCCGCTGCCCAGCAGCACCTCCACCCGGCGCACATGGTCCCCCCAGCACCCTTCGAGGTGGTGGTTTTTGCCATGAATATTATTGCATAGCGCCCCGCCCACCGTCACAAATTGGGTCCCGGGGACCACCGGCGGGAAGAACCCGCGCGGCAAAAAGACGTCGATGATATCGACCAGCGACACCCCCGCCTCGCAGCGCAGCCAGCCCGTCTCGGGGTCAAACGCCAACATCCGGTTGAGTCGACTGGTCAGGATTTGGCGCCCTTCGCGAAGAAGCGGCGCGTCGCCGTAGCTTCGCCCCAACCCATAGGCCAGCACCGGCGCTGCGCCGCGCTCCTGAAACGCGCGCAATAACTCGGTGCGCCGCTCCGGCCGCGCGCATTCGGTCTCCACCCGCGGAAACCGTCCCCAACCCTGAAGTGTCTTTTTTGCCCAGGCAGTTGAACCCATCACATCTTCCTATGCTCGACGCACTATTGAATGAACGAATAATCGACGCGCAAAAATGCACCCTCGCGCCGGCGGGGAATCTATCGGGAATGCGCGCATAGGTACAGCAAAGCCTGAGATTTTCCGGCGCGCGTCTTCAAAAGCAGGCCACAACCCGGCGACAGAGTGCGCCGCGCGCCCGGGGACGCGCCGCCGCGAGAAGAAATGCCTACTTTCTGGTATGCAGAGCGCCCGCGCGCCTGTAATATGAGTACCTTCTAGACACCCTCGCACACCCCCGGAGCAAGCAATGTCCTGCTATGAAAGTATATTCCGAGACGCCCTCTTCGCCGGCCAGGTCGGCCTGGTAACCGGCGGCGGCAGCGGGATCGGCCGGTGCATCGCCCATGAGATGGCGCGCCTGGGCGCGCATGTCGTGCTGGTCGGGCGCACCGTCGAGAAGCTCGAGCGCGTGGCCGCCGAGATCGCGGAGGACGGCGGCTCGGCGAGCTGGTGGGCCTGCGATATCCGCGATGAAGCCGGGGTCAAGGCGATGGTCGCCGAGATCGTCGCCGCCCACGGCCGCGTCGACATGCTGGTCAATAATGCGGGCGGGCAATACCCCTCGCCGCTGGCGCATCTGTCAAAAAAGGGCTGGGAGGCCGTGGTCGCGACCAACCTGACCGGCGGCTTTTTGATGGCCCGCGAGGTCTTCGAGCAGTCGATGCAGACCTTTTCGCGCCGGGAGCACCGCGCACAGGGGCGCCCGGGCCCGGCGATCGTCAATATCATCGCCGATATGTGGCGCGGCATGCCGGGCATGGCGCATTCGGGGGCGGCGCGCGCCGGCATGCAAAACCTGACGATGACCGCGGCGGTCGAGTGGGCCCGCTTCGGCATCCGCGTCAACGCGGTCGCGCCCGGCTGGATCGCGTCGGCGGGGATGGAGACCTATGACGAGCCGATGAAGACCACCATCACCCACCTGCACAAATCGGTGCCGCTCAAACGCCTGGGCACCGAGTCCGAGGTCAGCGCCGCGGTGTGTTTTCTGCTCTCGCCGGCGGCCGCGTTTATGACCGGTCAGACCCTGAGCGTCGACGGCGGCGCGCCGCTCTACCCAAACCAATTCCCTATCCCCGCCCACTCAAATTCACTGGCCTTTAATGGCTTTCACCGCGCCACGACGCCCGCGTTTTTGAGCGCCCACCTGCAAAGCCCCGAAGACGCCGACCAGACTTGAAGTCACGGGTTTCGCGCGAAGCGATGATATCGTGATTATATTCTCAAAGGAGGACAGCAGCGTCCCATACGCGCGACCCCACTCGTACGATCTTTGCAGGGTATTAAACATGCCAGATACGACTAACCACTCGAGCGAGCAGCCACCGCGCGTTCTCGTCGTCGATGACAATAGCGACATCGCCGACGCCCTGGGTTCGTTGCTCGAATTGCACGGGTGTGAGGTTCGGGTGGCCCACAGCGGAGAGGCCGGCGTGGAGATCGCGGCGACGTTCAAACCCAGGCTGATCTTTATGGACCTGGGATTGCCGGGGATGAGCGGCTATCAGGCCGCCCGTGAGATCCTCAACACCCACCCCGACTGGCCGCTGAGGCTGGTGGCGCTGACCGGCTATGGTGAGAGCGTGGTGCAGAAGAAGGTGGCCGCCGCCGGCTTTGACACCTACCTGCTCAAGCCGGCGAGGATGGCGCAGATTCAGGAGATCCTCGACACGATTTAACAGCGGCGGCGACAGACTCCGAGGCGGATTCCCGCCTCGCGCGCCCCCGCATCATTTGTTGATATAATCCATGACATAATGCGATTTCCCCGAGACCTGGGCCTTCGCGCCCCCGATCACCATCTCCAAAGTATAGTCGCAGCTGACGTCGTATCGGTACGGATTACTCACCGCCGAGGCGACCACTTTGGCCGCCGTGCCGTAGCTGGCGAGCAGGTCGGTGCGCTTGAATTTGGACCCGTCCATCACCAACTTAATGGAGTCTTTTCCGGACTTGGCGTCGATCTGAATGGCCATCGGGAATTCATAGCCGCTCTTGGGGTCTTTGCGCATCTTCGCGAAGCGAATCTGGGCGTCGGCGTCCGAGAAGACAATCTTGTCTTTATAGCCGACCATCACCCAGGTGAAGGTCTGGCCGCCGTAATTCGGGTGCAATTTGATCTCGCGCCACATCACGGAGACGTCGTCCTTCGTGGTGCGCAGGCGCGAGAATCGGTGCGCGAAGTCGAAGGGCGCGATGTCGGTGGCGACGTGGTCGGCGTAGCCGCTCTGAGTGCCCTTCACGTTGATCTTTTTGCCGCCAATGGTCACATGCCCCTTCACGTTGGCGCGCGGGGCCAGGATATTAAATTTATAATACCCGTCCTTGACCCGAATCTCGCCGTTGCCCGGCTGCCACATCGGCGTGGTGTTGGTGAAGGTAAGGCTAAAACTGATATCCTCGCCCTTATGGGTCACCAGGAAGCTATTTTTGCCCCGCGCGTGCACGCTCGTATCGGCGATATTCATCGCAAATTGCTTCGTCGAATATTGCCACTCGCCCTCGCCGAGCTCTTTCTTAAACCGATAATTCTTATGCTTTGGCAGGTTCACGCGCACATCCGCGCCGCCTTTGCCGTTGCCCCACCCCAGGTTTGAGATGGTCCAATCCACGCCAATATGCCCACCGCCATCGAGGTCCACGGCGAACCCGTAGCGCTCGGTATAGGCCATATTGCTGCTCATCTTCGGGACCAAATCCGACGTGCTGGGCGCGGATTTTTTGCCCCCATGCGCCCAGCCCCTTGTCTGAGCATGCGCCGAGGACACGCCCGCCAGCGCGGCGAAGAGCAGCAGCGAGGCCGCGAAAGTTGCAAACTTCTGGATTGGTTTTTTCATTATCATGGACCCGTAGAGGCGCGAATTTATAAGCATTTTAGTCGACTTCTGCGACACAATGGTAGACGCGTTGTAGCTATGGTTATTCAATCAACCACCATATGCCCAACGCTTCTGGCGTACAATCACCGCTGAACTACCCGGTTTCGGGTGCGCATAAAACCCCTAACTTCCGGTGTTTGTTCCAAAACCCGCCGGGCCGCGCATGCCTCGCGGGTTGCGCCGGCGCTCCAATGCCCATAACTTATGGGATGTCAGGGTTGGATCCTCGGGCCTCGCGTCGGACTTACGCCAGATATGAGGCTCAAAATATCTCCGATAGATGCTCGCTACCACGCGCAGCATCGGCAATCGTAAAGGCAATATTATGCATAAAATATCAAAATACCGGCTGCTCATGCTCTGTGGATTTCTGGCCTTCGGTTTGGCGGTATCCGCCTGTGATGGCGACAACTCGAAGGTGGACTCCGGCGGCGACAAAGCAGACGTCGCCGACACCCAAAAAGACGAAGACACGACCTCGACCAACCCGGACAAGGATGCCGGGCCCGATATCACCGAGGAGCCCGACGCCACGATCACCCCGGGCTTTATGAACGGCGCGTGGAAGCTCACCGACACCTCCGACGACGCGGTCATCGCCTATTTCGACCTGACCCACCTCGAGGGAAACACCGACGTAAAGGGCGGATTCCTCACCGGCGCCGGCCTCTATGACGGGCTGCTCGAAGGCGGCGTGGGGGTCCTGGCCGAGTCGAGCTACGAGGGAAGCACGCTCAAGATCCAATGGAACCCGACCACCCAGGATGTCGAGATGTTGACGCTCAACGCGACCCAGGTCGACGAGGATACCTTCAGCGGCACAGTCACTGCAGTGCAAAATGTGGACCTCGACCTGCCGGTCAAGCTGGTCCGCGAATCCCAAGCCCCCGGAAACTAAGCGCATTTGAAACGCTCGAAAGCCCCGTGGCCTGTGGCCTCGGGGCTTTTTTCGTAGAGGCTTGCGCCCAATCCTGCCCTTGGGTAGCTTCTCGCCATATTACGCGCGTAAAATAGGCAAGTTGCTGCTCAGAATATCTTCATCATAGGCGACGCGATGGCGGTTCCGAATCGATATATATGGCACCAGGCCCCGGTGATCGCGGGCTTGCTTAAGACCGCAGCCCGCGCGCTCAAGCAGCGCCTGCCGGGCTCCGACTTTCGCGCCGGCCAGAACCCGCCGCTGCTGCCCGGACCGGTGCTGCGACACACCGTCAAGGCGCTGCCCAGCGAGGTCGTGGCCAGCTATATCGCGCATATGGGCGCGGACGGGGCGGATTATCGCCGTATTTTGCCGCCCCACCTCTTGCCCCAATGGGCGCTCCCGCTGGCGATGGAGACGCTGGCCGAGATCCCCTACCCGCTGATGCGCATCGTCAACGGCGGGTGCCGCCTGGAGATCAACGCCGCGCTGCCGGCGAATAAGCCGCTGGACGTGAGCGCCCAACTTCTGGACATCGACGACAACGGGCGGCGCGCCGTGATGCACACCAAAGTTGTCACCGGCACCGCCACAGCGCCCGAGGCGCTCGTCGGGCATTTTTATTGGATCGTCGCCGGGGCAAAATCCTCCGGCGACACACGCCCAACCCAGAAACAATCGATCCCCGACCAGGCACGCGAGCTTGAGCGCTGGTACCTGCCGAAAGACTCCGGCCTGAACTTCGCCCGCCTCACCGGAGACTTTAACCCCATCCATTGGCTCGCCCCGCACGCGCGGGCGTTTGGCTTCGACAATGTCATCCTCCACGGATTCGAGGCCCAGGGCCGGGCTTTCGAAGCGCTCTCCCGAGAGTTAGCCAAAACCAACGAGCGCCTCGCCGTGCTCGACCTTCGCTTCACCCGACCGCTGACGCTGCCAGCCGAAGTCGGTCTTTATATCGACAGCGATAGCGTCTATCTCGGCCGAGCCCCCGGCGCCCGTGCCTATTTGGTCGGGACATTTGAGCGTGCCGCGCGCGAGCAGGGCGCCTAGGCCAAATGAATGGCTTCGGATTAAACGATAATTTAGAAATTCTTATAGCTTCGATACCTATTTATTTTTTGCATCTCGATTTCAAGGACACGACCCATGAGCGATTACCTCGTTGAACTCGCAAAGAACGCGACCGCGCGCAAAGTCATCAAAAACCTCGGCCTCCCCGTGCCCATGCCGCAGGAGCTTCAGCGCAGCGATAAGCCTCGCCAGACCCGCCCGTTGGTCGGCCAGAGCGTTGGTTTTTGGACCGGCGATGGCGCGGGCAAAATGGCCCAGGCCATCGGCGCGACGCTTCGGGGCGCGGGCGCTCAGATCTACGCCCCTGCGGGCAGCGAGATCGACGAGTCGATGCCGCTGGAGGCCGACCCGAGCATGGAATTTTCGGCGCTCGTGTTCGACGCGACCTCGCTGACGACGCCCGAGGAGTTGCGCGAACTCTACGACTTCTTCCACCCGCGCGTTGGGCTAATTCGGCGCGGCGGACGCGTCGTGATCATCGGCCGGCCGGCCGAAACCCAGAAAGACGCCGCGGCCAACGCTACCCAGGCCTCGCTTGAGGGCTTTATGCGCAGCCTCGCCAAAGAGGTCGCCAAAGACGGCATCACCGCGAACCTGCTCTATGTCGACGACGAGGCCGAGGAAGCGGTCAGCAGCCCCTTGCGCTTCTTGCTCTCCAAGCGCTCGGCCTATGTCGACGGGCAATCCATGCGCGTGAGCAAACCCTACGGCAAGGGCGAAATGTTGGAAGAGAATTGGGTCGGCTCGCTGGCGGGGAAGGTCGCGGTGGTCACCGGCGCCGCGCGCGGGCTCGGGCGCGCCACCGTCCTGGCCCTGGCGGCCGAAGGCGCGCGCGTGGTCTGCGTCGACCTGCCCGGCGACCAGGAGGCGACCGAAGCCCTGGCCAGCGAAGTCAACGGCGGCGTGTTCCTGGCCGACGTCAGCGCCGCGGACACCCCGGAGCGGCTGTCGCGCGAGCTCAAAGAGAATTACGGCGGCGTCGACATCATCGTGCACAACGCCGGCATCACCCGCGATAAGACGCTCAAGCGCATGAAGCCCGCGGCCTGGGATTCCACCCTCGACATCAACCTGGGCGCCATCGAGCGCATCACGCGCCGATTGGCCGACGATAAGACGCTCAACACCGGCGGGCGCATCATCTGCCTGTCGTCGATCGCCGGCGTCGCGGGCAACCTCGGCCAGACCAATTACGCGACCTCCAAAGCCGGCGTCATGGGCCTGGTGGAGCATTGGTCGCGCGAATTCGCGCGCCGCAAGATCACCGCCAACGCCATCGCGCCGGGCTTTATCGAAACCCGCATGACCGACGCGATGCCCGTGGCGATTCGCGAGGCCGCCCGCCGGCTCAATAACCTGCGCCAGGGCGGCCAACCGACCGACATCGCCCAGACCGTCGCGTTCCTCGCGATGCCGCAATCCCAGGGCGTCAACGCCCAGGTATTGCGCGTCTGCGGCGGCACATTGATCGGCCGCTAATCAAGCGGGCGATGCAAATCGCCCGTAAAACCGAGACTTTGCTGTGAGTCGGGACCTGCCGAAGCGCCGCGCCCCGAAGGAATATCCGTTGATAGAATCCGTTGAGTTTGACTCCACAAAATACCAGGCCCCCTTTTATTGCCGAACCGCCGGCGACCCGGCGACGCCCACGCTGGTGTTGATGCACGGGCATATGGCGAATTCGACCGCGTTTCGGCGCGTCTGGGGGCGCCTGGCGACCCGCTATCACCTGTTGATCCCAGATTTGCCCGGGCACGGCGCGGATCGCAGCTTTCGAAGCCTCAACCTGCCGGCGAAGATCGACGCGGTCGCCGATTGGCTCTTCGACCTTCTGGTCGCGAATAACCTCGCCCTGGGCCGCCCGGCCAACCATCCGGTGCACCTCGTCGCGCATTCGCTGGGGGCCAGCGTCGCCTACGAGGTCGCGCGCCGCGCGCCCCAGCATGTGCTCTCGCTCACGCTGGTCAGCCCCGGCTTTTGCGCGCATGTGCCGCCGGGGGCCAAAAAAGTGCTCGAATACCTCCCCGCCCCGCTCGCCCGCCTTGGGATGACCCGCTGCGGCTTGCGCCTGGTCGAGCCGCTGCGCTGGGAAGGCTGGCGCATGGAGGACGACGAACTCGACGCCTATATCGACCCGTTTAAGGACGTCGACCGCCTCGAATACGCGCTGCGCCTGGGCGCCGACCTGCTGCGCGAAGCCGAGCGCGGCGACGCCATCGCCCCGGTGAGCCACCCCACCCACCTGATCTTTGGCGCCCGCGACAATGTCGTCGCCGTCGACCAGGCCGACGCCATCGCCGACCGCCTGCAGGCCACGCGCCTCGACATTATCCCCACCTCCGGGCACTCACCGCCCGAGGATTGCCCCGCCGAATTTTGCGATCTTCTCTTCGACTTCTTGGCGCACCAATAACCCCCGCTGAGCCCCAAAGCACCAGCGCTTTCGCAACTTCGCCAACCGGACGAGGTTGCGAAAGCCGCCCAAATTTCATAAAACACAGTCTGAAGCCTAAACCCTGATCCAAGCGCGCGACCGCTCAAGTATTTATTTCTTGGCGTCGTAGTGCCCAACCACCCTTCGCAGGAGTCCAACGGTGAACGACGATAAGATCGACAGCATCCTCCAGGAAAAGCGTATATTTAACCCGCCCGCGGATTTCGCCAAGAACGCGAACCTCAACGCCGAGAAGCTCGCGGAGTTGGACAAAAAATACGCCGAGGACCCGGATAAATATTGGGGTGATCTGGCGCGCGAGGAGTTGGTCTGGGACAAGGATTTCCACACGGTGCTCGACTGGAAGCCGCCGTTTGCCAAATGGTTTTTGGGCGGTGAGCTCAACGTCAGCGTGCAATGCCTGGACCGCCACCTGGACACCGGCCGGCGCAACAAGGCCGCGATTATATGGGAAGGCGAAGACGGCGAGCAGATCACGCTGACCTACCAGCAGCTGCACCGCGAAGTTTGCCGCTTCGCTAACGCCCTGGAATTAATGGGGATTAAGCAAGGCGACCGCGTCGCGGTCTACATGCCCATGGTCCCCGAGATGGCCATCGCGATGCTCGCCTGCGCGCGCATCGGCGCGCTGCATAATGTCATCTTCGGCGGCTATAGCGCCCAGGCCATCAAGGACCGGGTCGAAGGCTCGGAGTGCAAACTCATCATCACCGCCGACGGGGGTTGGCGACGCGGCAAGATTGTCCCCCTCAAAGACACCGTCGACGAAGCCCTGGCCAACGGCGGCTGCCCGAGCGTTGAGAAGGTCATCGTGGTCCGGCGCACCGCCCATGAGATCACCTGGGATAAGTCGCGCGATATCTGGTGGGACGAGTTAATCGCCCCCCAATCCGGCAAGCACACCCCGAAATCCTTCGACGCCGAGCACCCGCTCTTCATCCTCTATACCAGCGGCACCACCGGCAGCCCCAAGGGCGTCATCCACGCCTCGGCCGGCTACGCGCTGTGGACGAAGTTGACCTCGCGCTGGGTCTTCGACCTCAAAGAAGACGACGTCTATTGGTGCACCGCCGACATCGGCTGGATCACCGGCCACAGCTATATCCTCTACGGCCCGCTCCAAGAGGGCGCGACCACCTTGATGTTCGAGGGCGCGCCGAATTACCCCGAGCCCGACCGCTTCTGGGATATTATCGAGCGCCACGGCGTCAATATCTTCTACACCGCGCCCACCGCGATCCGCGCGTTTATGAAGTGGGGCGAGGAGTGGCCGGCCAAGCATGACCTGTCGAGCCTCCGGTTGCTCGGGTCGGTCGGTGAGCCGATCAACCCGGAAGCGTGGATGTGGTACCGCGAGCATATCGGCCACAATCAATGCCCCATCGTCGACACCTGGTGGCAGACCGAGACCGGCGGCCATATGATCTCGCCGATCCCCGGCGCTACGCCCACCGTGCCGGGGAGCGCGACCCGCGCGCTGCCGGGCATCGAGGCCGACGTGGTCGACCGCGACGGCAACTCGGTCGGCGATGACGAAGGCGGACTGCTGATCGTGCGACGCCCCTGGCCGGCGATGCTGCGCACCGTTTATGGCAATGACGCGCGCTTTAAGGCCGGCTATTTCGGCCGATTTGGCGACAAATATCTGGCCGGCGATGGCGCGCGACGCGACGCCAACGGCAATATTTGGATCATGGGTCGCATCGACGACATCATCAATGTCAGCGGCCACCGCCTGGGCACGATGGAGGTCGAGAGCGCGTTGGTCAGCCACCCCGACGTCACCGAGGCGGCCGTGGTCGCGCGCCCCGACGACCTCAAGGGGCAGGCCATCGTCGCCTTCGTCACCCTCGAAAATGACAAGCCCGGCGAGGACCTGGAGAATATCCTCAAGCAGCATGTGGTCCACGAGATTGGCGCCATCGCGCGCCCGGCTGAGATTCGCTTCACGCCGGCGCTGCCGAAGACCCGCAGCGGCAAGATCATGCGCCGACTGCTGGCCGATATCGCCGCCGGTCGCACCCCGGGCGACACCACCACCCTCGAGGATTCGAAGGTGCTCGACAGCTTAAAAGAGCAGATGAACGCGAAAGCGAACGACTCGAAATAGGTCGGCTGCTCTCCAGTTGACGCGTCCACTTTTATCTCTACCAATAGACATGAAAAGACGCGCCGGCCTCGGCTCGACGCCGCCCCTCCACGGCGTTGAGCCGAGCCTCAAAATTTCGGCTTATCTGAAAAGATACCGTCACCCTCGCCGACCAGGGCGGCTGCGCGGTGCCCTGCCAGGGAATCGGATTCATCCATCGCTCCTCCCCCAAAAATGGGTAGCGATAGCGCCCTTCAAGGTGCACCCGCGCGAGCGACCCCAGCGCGAGCAACCCACCCACTCGCGGCCCCGCCGAAAGCCTCACATTATTCTCAAACGTTGACCCCAGCGCGACCTCGCCATCGAGCAACGAATAGAGCGCCAGCGGCCCAAATTCGAGCGTCCCGCCAAAGCCCACCGCCAGATCGTAGACCAAACAACCATAGTCGGGGCATTGCGCCCGGTACGTGCGATCAAAGCCCGTCTTGACGCCCCAGGACCACTTCTTGATCCAGGCGTCCAACGGCGAGAGCGAAATGATCTCCAGCAAATCAAAATGCTGCAGAATGATATCGGTGTCGGCGATGCCGGTGTCGAAATTCTCGACGCGCAGCCGAAGATCCAAAAACTCGATCTGCGCCAGCGGCGAATAGCCCACATCGGAGGTCAACAGGTCGTGCAAGGCCGGCCGAACGCCCAACTCCAAAAAGCCGTCCTGAGCGCCCGCGATGCCCCCCGCGACGCTCACGCGCGCCGTCTTATGCCCCACCTCGGGAGGCGTCGGCGCGACGATTTCAACCTCCGAAGAGGTCGTCTTCAGACCACCACGAGCGGCTAAGAGCTTGTATTTCCAAGATTTATCGGCCTGTTCGTCGCTGCCATAATTAAAGCTCCACAGCGCAATCGCGGCGTCGAGGACCTCGACCTGGCGCGCTGGCGGCGCGTCCTGGAGCGCCGCTAAGACCTCGGCCTTCCCCTTGGCCGCCTGGCCGAGTTGCCCGGCGAGCTTCACCTCTTCGACAGTCAGCGCCGCGCGGCGAGCGAGCATCTGTCGGCGCTGCGCGGGGCGAAAATTGCGCCGGTCGCTCAGTCCGCTCGCGTCCAAAACCTGGCGCAGGGTATCGGTCGGAATCACCGCTCCTGGAAAGTTATCGCTCAACCTCAACGACGGCTTCGCGACCTCCAGAAGCGTCAGCAGATGAAAGGAGCAATTCTCATCGAGATAATAATAGTCAATCGTATTGCCCTGAACCTCCCAGATATGTGCGATCAGGCGCTCGAACTCCTCGGGCTCAAAATTGAGGTGATATTCCCAAAGGTCACGGTTCTCCATCGACGAATATTCGTGGGTCTTCACATAAAAGGGGAGCACCGAGAATTGGGCGTCGAACCCTCCGCTCAAGCCAAGGACGCTGTAGATAAAGGGGTTGGTCGTCCAGGGTTCGGCGGCGAAGCTCACCACATAGGAGGTCAGGATGCTGCCGGCGTCGGGCCGGCGGTCCAGGCGCAGCATCGTATGCCCAAACATCGAGGCGGGGTTATTGATATAAGATGCCGCAAAGATAAGCGTGGCCGACTCTGCCCCAAGGGTCTTCGACCACTCCTTATAATCAGGACAGTCTTGCTCGGGGAGTCGCTCAGCGTCGAACGCCAGAACTTCCTTAAGCCATTGATAACGTGCGCGAAATCGACATTGGGGATGTTCGTTCTTCGGGTCATACCTCTCGCCCGGGGGCACCGCGCGCGCCGGCTCAAAGAACGCGGCGAGCGTGGCCTGCAGCTCAGCACGCGCGTCGACCTTGCCGTCTTCGCTGAGGAAGAAGCTCGGCGAGTCGAAATGACTCTTTACCCCGCCGAAATACCGGGACTGATAATGCATCAGCGTTCGCCACTGACGGCGCTGGTCGAGCTCGAGGCGGTCGGCGTCCAGCTGAAGATGGCGCAGATAACTCGCGCGCGGCCCGTCGAGCCGCTCGCTCTCAGGGGCCTGCGCACCGGCGGAGAACGGGAGGCTAATAACCAGCAAAATCGCGGCGATACAACCCAGATAGTGCGTCATGAGGTCACCACAGGGAGTGATTTTCGATGATCGCGCGAGATATCGAGCAGAAGCACAAACACCGAAACTCGCCGCCCAGTCAGGCGGCGAGTATTCGATTTATCGACAAAAAATCAGCAAGATTCATCGGGCAGCATGTCTTTTAAAGGCGCGCGCAAGCCTGCGCGAAGCCCTCCTGCTGGCTGAGCTGCATCTTATAGCTATAGAGCGCCTGGTTCGCGGTGGTATGGTCGCTGGGGAAGATCTGCTCATAATGAGCCTGTGAGAAGCTCCCCAGCTCGCTCTGCACCTCGGCCGAGCACCCCAGAAGCGAGCCCATCGCCAAAAGATGCTCGCCCTGACCGGCGGCCATATCCTGGCGCAGCGCGTCGTAATTCATCTCGAAGAACGCCTCCTGCTCACTATTTTGGCTGATGACGCCGCGGTCGACACAATTCGAGGTGCCCGAGGTGATGCCGAAGGTCTGCGTGGCAAAGAGCCCGTTGGTCGTCGCCGCGAAGATCTGGATCATCCCCTCGTCCTCGCCAAAGAGCATCGAGCCCAGCCCGCAGCCGGCGGTGCCGTAGCTCTGCGCCTGAGCAGACGTCGCGCCAAAGACCGACACGCCGAAGAAAACCACCCCAATAGCAATCATCATTTTTACGTATTTCATAAGCTTTGCTCCTTCGATGAAAACAAGTGAATACAACGCGTCGCACTCCAGAAAAAAAACAGCGCGCACCCCGCAGCCAGAAGCTCCAAAAATGCGTTAAAACTCAACCGCTTCGAACGCCTAAACCCCGGGCAAGTCCCGGCGATAACGTCGTCTCCCGTCCCCACAAAAATGTCCGGCGAATGCGCAGACTCCAGCGAGCCGAAGAACTCGACCCACGCAAAACAAGTCCGCCGCGGGCACACCCGAGGCCTACAATTCTGAACTGTCTCGAAACCTAAACACCGCTAACTTTGGCTACAAGAAAATTATGAGCTTTCGCCCCCTCCTCGCCCCGACCACCTCACCTCGTCCAATAAGGGACGTTGATTCGAAGTGCGCGTGGATCTACTATTAAGGGGTGTGTCCTGGGATGCGACTTCTTCAGGAATGGAACGGTAGCTGCCGCATGTTTGTCTTGTGTAAGTGCCCGTAAGGAACCTCCCTAAATTTGCAGCGCGCGTGACCACAATGACCTATGAGGAATTCGAATGGAATCTGCTCAAGCTCGCCTATGAGGATGGGCTCAAGCGTTTTCAGCCATCTTTTGTGGCGTATACCCTGGGATTGCCCCATGAGGTTGTCACCGCCTATCTGGAGCAAGCCGCCCAGGCCGGTCTGCTTGAGATGGACATCACCGACGACGGGCGCCTTGAGTATTTTATCCCCGGCATCGACCCCGACACCGCGCTGCCCGAGCCGGTTTGGAAGCGCGAATTCGGCGGCAGCGACGACGAATCTGGACAGCGCGAAGCCGCCCAAAACGCCACCGACCATGACGGGCTGATCCTGGCGGCTCAACCCCAACTTCCCGCCGCCCCGCCGATGCCCACCGACGGGTTTGTCAGCGCCGAAGACTCCGGCGAAGATGGCGTGGAGCCCTATCGCCCGCCGGACCGCCAGGCATTCGCGGCGGCCGATGCCGCCCAATCACGCCCGCCCAGCGCCCCCACCGACGGCGGCATTGACTTCTCTGCGCATACCCGACGCGCCTCTGTCGCCGCCCGCGGCGCCTACCGCAGCCAGATGCCTTCGTCGCTGCGCGCCCATATTCAGGCCCGCCAATCCAGCGAGGACGGCTCCCTCAGCGCCCTTGAGCGCTCCGGCGTGGTCGCCGTGTTGGACCGCCACGCCAGCGTCCACGACGACGCGCCGGTCATGGTCGGGCGCCAATTGGTCAAGGCCGACTCCGACGGCGGCCAGCTGGTCAGCACCCGCGCGCCCGAGCACTTCCCGGCCCGCGTGGAGACCAACCTCGACACCTACTCGGACCCCTCAAAGACCATCTTTATGCGCCAGCTCAAGGTCTACGGGGTCCCCTCCGAAGAGGCCTTGCGCGCCCACGTCGAGCGCCTCTTCACCTCCCTGGGCTACCAGCCCGTCCAGGTCAACCAGCAGCGCCTGCGCTTCGAGCGCGGCAGCGTGACCTTTATCCTCGCGCTGATCCCGCTCTTCGTGCTGGTGCTGCCCCTTTTTGTCTATCTCTTTTTATATCTGATGGGCCGCTCCACCATCCAGCAGGAGCCGGTGGAGCTCGACGTGCAACTGCGCCAACTCCCCGAGGGCGCCGATGTCTATGAGCTCGACCTCACCTTTATCGGCATGCACGGCGTGGTCCTGGGCGCCGCCGACCAGCGCGTGCTCAACCAAGAAGTCGACACCCTGCGCGACGAGCTGCAATGGGCGCTATCGGCCAGCTAAGCCCCTCAATTTCGCCACCGGCGCTCCCGCCCCCACGACCACGACCACGCGCCCTTGCCCCATTTGGGCTCGCGTGGCAAGAATTACCGGGTGATACGGCCCCTATATTTTTATGTACGCGAGTCCTTAAATGTTTAAGCTACCAAAGACGGCACCGTCTCTAATTTGTCACTCATTTAGCGTCCTCTTCATTCTATTCATCGGCCTCACGGCGCTCGCCCCGAGCGCCCACGCCCAGGATGAAGCGCCGATCCGTCTCGTATTCCTCAACACCGACCCCTCCGACGGCATGGGCGTCTATAATTCGGTCAAAGAGGTTCTTCATTTAAGCAAAGATCTCGACCTCATCGACCCCGACGATTTGCTCTCCGCCGGCACCAAACACGGCGTGAAGTTGGAGACCTTCCGCAGCGGCGACAAGCGCCAGGAAGCCGTCGGCGCGTTCTCGCGCATGCTCGCTGGCGCCAACGCCGAGACGGTCATCGCCCTCGACGTCTTCGGCGGCGGGCGCACCATGCAACTGGTCGTCATCGGCCCGGCCGGCGAGCAACTCGCCGATATTCGCCAGCGCATCGGCGGCTCCGTGCCCACTCAGAACGAGAGCGTCACCGCCCTTAAAAAAGCGTTCAAAGCGCTGGTCCCCCGCATCCGTGAGTATCGCGAGGAGCAAGCCAAGCTCGAAGCCGCGAGCCCCGACGTCGGCCTGGTCGGCCTCGATGAGCCCAATGAAGACGACACCATCAAAGCCCGCGTCATCGCCGAGCACCGCGCCAAGCACGCAAACCTGACCCGCGGCCTCAACCCGCAGGTCGGCGCGATCTTCGGCGCGCGCAACTTCGCCCTGGAGACCGACGCCAATTACGACGTCAGCCACTCCAGCCCCTTCGTCGGCGTGGGCGTGCAGTTCGACGCGGTCCTGGCCCTCTTCGACGCCGAGACCAGCGCCGTCGGCGCCTCTGCCTTCGCCGCCTACGCCCCCTTCACCACCGTCTTCGCCGGCCCCAACGGCCCCGAAGAAAAGTCCAGCTCCTTCACCGACCTGCGCCTGGACGTCTATTATATGAAAGGTCTGAGCTCCGACTTCATCGTCAAGGGCGGCGTGGGCCTGGAGTATATGGGCGTGAGCATCGAGCCCAACGCGATCTACTCGGGCAACGATTATTTCAACCTGCGCGCCGGCCTGGGCGTCATCTACCAATTCGGCGAGCTCGCCGAGATGCACCTCAACGCCGCGGCGTTGCCGATCCTCAACGCCGACGTCTCCGACGGGAAAATGGGCGACTCGAGCGTGTCCTTCGGCGGCGACGTCGCCCTGCGCGTCGACGTCACGGCCTTTGGGCCGGTTCGCGCATCCCTTGGCTATCAATTCAAATATTACCAGGGCTCCTTCGAGTCCCCGCGTCTGGCCCAACTTCGCGGCGAGTCGGTCAGCACCAACGACAACTTCCACGTCGGCCATGTGTTGCTCGGCTATGACTTCTAAGCACGCCTGAGCCGCGCGTCGCCGACGAGGCACGCCGGGCGAAAACCGCCCGGCGTGCCTCTTTCTTTTTGGGGGGTTGATCTTGTCTCTGCGCCCTGCGCGCGCTACACCAAGGCATGATAATTTTGTGTGCTTTGAATTCCACATTATCCTCGCTGCGGTCGTAAATCGATGAGTATCATCCGCCGTCCCGCCCTCGCATTATTCGCCGCGCTGTCGCTCTGGCCCGCGCTCGCCCACGCGCAATCGCCGGCCGACTCCAGCGAGGCGGTCGACTCAGCTACCGCAGCGAACGCCGCGGCACACCAAGCAGACAAGCCAAAGCCCGCCCGATTGACCTATCAGATATGGGGCGATCGCCTGGACGCCTCCGGCTACCCCGATAATACCGACGAGCAACTGGCGCTGCGCCAACTGATGCGCGGGCGCCTGGACCTGGGCAACAAGACCTTCGGGATGCACGTCGAGGCCGATCTTCTCTCCGGCCAACTCGCCGGCGATTGGGGCCCGCGCGTGCCGAATCGCGCCGACACCGAGACCCAGGCCAACCGCGACCCCTTCGGCCGCGGACAGGTCGTCGACCCGCGCGAATTTTACGCCCGGTGGCGCACCGAAGTCGGCGAATTGCGCGCCGGCCTGCAGACCAGCCAATGGGGCCTCGGGCTCGTCGCGAACTCCGGCTCCCTGCAAAACGAAGACATCTTCAACCAGCGATTCGGCGGCGACCGCGTGGTGCGCGCCGTCTTCGCCACCGCCCCGCTGCGCCCCCTGCTCGACAGCAGCGTGGCCGAAAATATCTATTGGGTCCTCGGCGCAGACCTTGTCTGGCGCGATGAGAACGCCGACTTTATCGCCGGCGACCGCGCGGTACAGGGCATGAGCGCGCTCTTCTACCGCGACGAAGATACCCAGGGCGGAGTCTACGCGGCCTACCGCGACCAGGACGACCGCAGCGGCGACTTCCTGCAGGTCTGGGTCTTTGATGCCTACGCCGACCACGTCTTCTCGGCGGGCGAGGATTTTCGCTTTCGCGCCGCCGCCGAGGTCGCGCTGATGCACGGCGAGACCAGCCGCACCTGGGCGCCTAACGCCGACCCGATCGGGGTCATGGCGCTGGGGGCGGCCGCCGAGCTCGAGGCGCTCTACAAACCCCTGGACCTCGGCGTGCAACTTCACGCAGGCTACGCCTCCGGCGACGCCAATAGCGACGACGACACGCTCTATCGATTCCGCTTCGACCCGAATTATCAGGTCGGCATGGTGCTCTTCGACCATTATATGCCGGCGGTCAGTCGGGCGAGCGTCGACGGGATCTTCGACCCCGAGCGCAGCGGCTACGCGCCCAAGGGCATCGACGGGCTCATCAGCGACGGCGGCGTCGAGAACGCCTATTACCTCAGCCCGCGCCTGAGCTACGGCGGCGAAGACGGATTCATGGCCGCCGCGAGCCTGCTGTGGGCCCAGGCCGCCCAGCCCATCTCGGACCCCTACGCCAGCTTCGCCAACGGCGGCGATCTGGTGGGCATCAACGGCGTCGCGCCGGCCTCCGATGATCTTGGCGTTGAATTGGACGCCGCCGCGCGCTATCGCTTCAGCCCGGTCGACCCGCTGACGCTAGAAATCAAGGGCGAATACGGTATCTTCTTCCCCGGCGAGGCCTTCGCCGACCAAGAAGGCGACCTGGCCGACCCTCAAAGCCTCGTTCGTGTACGCCTCGCCGCGATGTGGTGAGGCGAGTCGCACGCTCCACCTAACCGCCGCACGATTGCCGCTCGACGAAAGCTCCGCGGCGCAGCTCGACGCCTATGAAAACGCATTGGAAACCCCAAGAACTCGACCGCTGGGATGCCCTCATCGGCGCCGCCGTGCTGCTGGGCACCTTCTGGCTGTTCATGGCGACGCTCGAGATCGGTTATACCCGAGATGAGAGCTTCTATTTCCACGCCGCCGCCGAGTATATCGGCTGGTTCGAAGACCTGTGGAAAAACCTGTGGAATCCCGATTTCCCCAGCAGCCTGGCCGAGAGTTTTAGCAAAGAGAATATCGACAAGCATTGGAATTATAACCCCGAGCATCCGGTGCTGGTGAAGACGCTCTTCGCGCTGAGCCACAAGCTCTTCTTCGACAAGCTCGGGTGGCTGAGCGAGTCCGACGCGCTGCGCCTGCCGGGGGCGGCCTTCGGCTCGATGGCGCTCCTGTGCGCCTACGCCTTTGGGCGCCAATGCTTCGGCCGGCTGGCCGGGGTGGTGGCGGTCGGCGCGCTGATCTTCCAGCCGCGCTTCTTCTTCAACGCGCACCTGACCTGCTTCGACGTGCCGATCGCCGCGCTGTGGGTGATGGTCGTCTACGCCTATTGGCGAAGCCTTGAGAGCAAGCGGTGGGCGTGGGTCACGGGCGTCTTATTTGGGCTGGCGCTGTCGGCCAAGCTCAACGCCTTCTTTTTGCCGATCGTGCTGTGTGGGCATTGGTTTTTGCTCTATTGGCGAGGCTTTGGGCGCGTGAAAGAGTCGGGCGAAGGCGACGCCGGCGAGGGCGGCGAAGAGGCCGCGGTCGCCGGGCAATGGACCCTGGGAAAATTCCGCCTCCCGCCGATCCCCTGGGGCCTGGTCGCCATGGCGATCCTCGGGCCGATCCTCTTCCACGTGCTGTGGCCCTACCACTGGTATGACACCTGGCCGCGGGTGGAGTGGTACCTGAACTTCCACCTCAAACACGTGCATTATTTCGTGTGGTATTTCGCCGAGCGCCTCGACGACCCGCCCTTCCCGATCGGGTTCCCCTGGGTGATGACGCTGGTGACCGTGCCGGCGACGCTGCTCCTAACCTTCGGGTTTGGGGTGTGGGCGGCGATGCGCCAATGGCGCTTCGTGGACTGGGCGCGCCAGTGGATCGCGGCGCTGCGCGAGCGAAAACTCCCGGCCACCCGCGCGCCCGAGGCGGGCTTTGACCCGCGCGCCACCGGCCTGCTCATCGCCATCAACTTCATCTTCCCCATCGCGCTTATCAGCATGCCGAGCACGCCGGTCTTTGGCGGCACCAAGCATTGGATCGCCTCGATGGTCTTCTTGTCGATCCTGGTGGGCGCCGGGGTCTCGATGGCCGTTGAGATGGCGCTTCGGGCGCTCAACGAGCGCGGCGAAACGCCTGACGCCGACGCAGACACTCCGCCCCCGCGACCCGCCACGCGCGCGCTGCTGGCCGTGGTCCTCTCGCTGGCGGTGCTTGGCCCGGCGGCCTACGCCACCTGGTATAACCACCCCTTCGGCACCAGTTATTATAACGAGCTTATCGGCTCGTACCGCGGCGCCGCCGACGCCGGCATGATGCGCCAATATTGGGGCTACGCCTCGCGCCAGAGCCTGCCCTGGGTCAACGAGCACGCGCCCAAAAACGGGCGCGTCTGGACCCACAACACCACCAGTTGGGCGTGGAATATGTATAAAAAAGACGGCATCGCCCGCAAAGATCTGCGCCCGACTTCGATAAATGCCAGCCAGATCGGCATATATCACCACCAACGCGCGTTTACCTGGGAGCGTGAGAAGTTGTGGACTGCCTACGGCACCCGCACGCCTTCGCACGTGGTCGATATCGACGGCGTCCCGCTGGTCACCGTCTATGAGCGCCCGAAGAAGAAGGCCAGCAAACCCCTGAAAAAAAACGGAGAAAAGATTGAGCGACCTGAAAAATAAACCCGAATCCTATTGGCGCGAAAAGCTCACCCCCGAGCAATTCAACATCCTGCGCGAAGCCGGCACCGAGCGCCCCTTCACCGGCGAGTATTGCGACACCGAGGCGACCGGCGTGTACCGCTGCGCGGCGTGCAATGCGCCGATCTTCGAGTCCGGCGCGAAATTCCATTCCGGCTGCGGCTGGCCTAGCTTCAGCGCCCCGCACGACCCGGACGGGCTCGACGAGGTCGAGGACCTGAGCTTCGGCCGGCGGCGCACCGAGATTCGCTGCGCCAATTGCGACTCCCACCTCGGCCACGTCTTCAACGACGGCCCCCCACCCACCGGGCTTCGCTATTGCATCAACTCCGTGGCGATGACCTTCGAGGAAGGCGACGCCGAAGAATAAAAGATCGCTCCAGACGCGCATTTGATGACAAAAATCGCGTAAGTTGATTGAGTTGCGTCGATTTCCAATCTATAACGCACTGCGTTATGATTAGAAATTGAATAGACGACGGCGTCGCTGCGTCGGACTATCAGGGACCAACAAAATTGATTGGAGCTAATAATGCGAAATTTAAGCAGATTCTTCCTAATTGTCGTGGTCTTTGGGCTGCTTGCAGCCTGCGCCGGCGATGATGCAGGACTCAAAGATATCATCGCGAATAATAACGACGCGATCTCGGACAGCGGCTCGGACACGACCTCTGAAGACACCACTGGCGAGGACTCGACCGGGGACGACACCACGTCCTCGACCACCTGCCTGGCCAACGAAGACTGCGCGAACGGCCAGATCTGCAAGGTGGACCGCTCCGCGTCGCCCATCGAGATGACCTGCCAGGACGCCGGCAGCGGCGGAGACCTCGGAGACGCGTGCAGCGCGGACGCCGAGTGCGCGTCGAACCTGTGCGTCGACGACCAATGCGCCCAGCCCTGCCAGCGCCCCATTGACTGCTCCGACGATGGCAGCTTCATCTGCGACCCGACCGAGATCAACGGCGAGACCATCAATATCTGCGTGCCTCGCCCGCCCGAGCAGTGCAGCTCCGACGCCGATTGCGCCTCGCCTGAGCGCTGCGTGGCGGTCAAGAGCGCGACCGACCTGGTCTTTGAGTGCCGCACGCCCAACGCCGGCGGCGCCGAGATCGGCGACACCTGCGCCGGCGACGCCGATTGCGCCCAAAACCTCTGCTTAAGCGACGTCTGCTCGGGCCCGTGCGCCTCCACCGGCGATTGCCGCGCCGGCGACAACTTCGCCTGTGAGCTCACCCGCGTGGAGCTCGACGGCGGGCAAACCGCCTCCGGCCAACTCTGCGCCCCGCCGCGCGCCTGTGAGCGAAACGCCGAATGCCGCGTCGGCGAAGTCTGCCTGAACGACCGCGAAACCGGCGACTCCTTCTGCGGCCCGCAAAACACCGGCGGCGGCTCGCTGGGCGACCTGTGCACCGACGACAGCGGCTGCGCCGAGAACCTGTGCTTCGACGGGCGCTTCCGCGAAGTCTGCACCCCGGCCTGCACCAGCGATAGCGACTGCGCAAGCCCCGGCTACCACTGCGCGACCGCCGACGTCGCCGACGGCTCGGGCGGCAGCAACTCGATGCAGATCTGCGTGCCCAAAGACCCCAACGCCTGCTCTTCCAACGACGATTGCGCCAGCGGTCTGCGCTGCGCGGTGATCTCGAACGCCGCCGACACCGCGCTCGAAACCGCCTGCATCCCGGCCAACGGAAAAGGCGTCGGCACGGCGTGTAGCGCCGACAGCGAATGCGCAAGCCTGGTCTGCCTCAACGACACCTGCAGCGACCCTTGCACCAACCGCAATCAATGCGGCGCCGACCAGCTTTGCCGCGCCAATAGCGTCAGCAAAGACGGCCTGTCGGGGACCTTCGATATGTGCGAAACCCTGGTCGACGAGCGTTGCGACCAGGACGGCATCTGCTCCGACAGCGCCCAAATGTGCAACGAGCTGCGCACCGGCGCCACCAACGCCGACGAGCGCGAAGCCTTCTGTGGCCTGCGCGACGCGAGCGCCCCGCAGGGGCTCGGCGGCAACTGCACCTCGCACGATGACTGCCGCTCGACCATCTGCTTGACCGGATTGAGCGATGATTGCTCGGTGTATTGCGACAACGACAGCCAATGCGGCGCCGGCCAGGTCTGCACCTCCTTTTTGCTCAACGGCACCACGCAAATGGGCCATTGCATGCGCGGCTGCGTCAACGATGACGACTGCAGCAGCCTGGACTTCCACGACGGAACCCAGATGATCGAGCACGGCTGCGGCATCAATATCGACCGGCGCCAAAATGAGGTCGACCAGACCTGCTTCCGCCGCGACGCAGCCGCCCCCGGCGAGCTTGGCGACAGCTGCGCCAACGCCGCGGGCACCGGCGGCGACAGCAGCCTGTGCAAGAGCAACCTCTGCCTGACCAACACGGTCTTCGTCGGCAATATCACCTGCTCGAGCGCGTCGGATTGCGACCCCGGCCAGGTCTGCGAGGTCCCGGCCAGCGGCGGCGCAAAGCAGTGCGGCGACCAGGCGTTTGTCTGCTCCGCCCTGTGCGACAGCGACGCTGACTGCGGCAGCGGAACCGGACTGAGCTGCAGCCCGGCCGTGCGCGTCGACGTCGGCAACGGCGGCAGCGAGACCGTCTCGATGTGCTCGCCGACCGGCAACTGATCATCGCCTCTGGCCGCTAAGAGGCCGCCCAAAAAAGCCACCGCCTCGCCAGCAGCAATGCTCGGCGAGGCGGTGGCTTTTTGACGTGTTGAAGTTGACGCCCCCGACTATTTGCTTTTCTTTTCCGCTGTCGCTCCTAATTTTGCTACCAATCACCAAGTAGTCTCACCGCTCATTCAAAGACGGCATCGAACCATGATGACTGCCCGAGAGTTTCGCAAGATATTTGCCGAAACGCGTCGTCGAAGCGAAGAAATCTGCGCCCACCTTCAGACCGAAGATTTCGGCGTGCAGCCGGTCGAGCACGTCTCCCCGCCGAAGTGGCACCTCGGGCATACGAGCTGGTTCTTCGAAGAATTAGTGCTCAAAAAATGCCCGGGATATACGGTCTTCGACCCGCGCTTTGGCTTCATCTTCAATAGCTATTACGAGAGCGTCGGCGAGCGTGTGCCGCGCCGGGAGCGCGGCAATCTGTCGCGCCCAACCGTCGCGCGCGTCCTGGCATACCGCGCCGCGGTCACCGAGGCGACCCTGGGGCTCCTGGAGGACTGGTCGGGATTGTCGCCGGCTCAAAAGAGCATCCTCGAGGTCGGCGTTCACCACGAGCAGCAACATCAGGAACTCTTGTGGACGGATATCAAATATATCCTCGGACACAATCCCCTCGTCCCCTACTACACGGAGAGCCTCGGCGAGAATCCAGCCCCTCCCTCACAGGGGCCCAAATGGGTAGAGGTGCCCGCAGGAATCTACGAGATCGGCCACGCTGATCCCGAGCGCTTTTGCTACGACAATGAGCGCGCGCGCCACCGCGTATTCTTGGAAGACTTCACGATCTCGACGCAACTGGTCCAAAACCAGGACTACCTCGCGTTCATCCAAGACGGCGGCTACGCCGACAGCCTGCTATGGCACGCCGAGGGATGGCAGTGGCGCACACAAAATGAGATCGACGCGCCGCTTTATTGGCAGCAGATCGACGGCCAATGGTTCCAATATACCCTGGGGGGTCTGCAAAAACTCCAACTCGACGCCCCCTTAAGCCATATCTCTTTTTATGAGGCGGCGGCGTTTGCTCGGTGGAAGGGCATGCGCCTTCCCACCGAATTCGAGTGGGAAGCCGCTCAGGCCAAGCTGGACTGGGGCGCTCGCTGGGAGTGGACCGAGAGCGCCTACACGCCCTATCCCGGCTTCCAAAAAGCCCCGGGCGCGCTGGGCGAATATAACGCCAAATTTATGGTCAACCAGAAGGTCCTGCGCGGGGCCTCCGTCGCCACCCCCGCCACCCACCAGCGCCCAACGTATCGAAACTATTTTCATCCACCGATGCGCTGGCAATTCACCGGAATTCGTCTCGCAAACTAGTCCACCCCGAAGACAATACGCCATGAAAAATGCACGCCGACGCTCGTTCAACAATGACTTCGAGGCAGACGTCTTTGCCGGCCTCAACGCCAACCCTAAACACCTGAATTCAAAATACTTTTATGACGCCCAGGGCGACGCCCTCTTTCAGAAAATCATGGCGCTCTCGGAGTATTATCTTTGCGCGCGCGAGTTCGACATCATCGAGGCGAATAAACGCAAGATGGCCGAATTATTCAGCGCCGGCGGCGGCTTTGATCTCGTGGAATTTGGGGCCGGAGACGGCAAAAAAACGAAGGTCCTGCTCCGCCACCTGCACGCGCGCCAGGTCGACTTCAAATATTGCCCAGTCGACATCAGCGAGAACGCAGTCCAGCAACTCTGCGACAGCCTCAAGCAAACGCTGCCCGACCTGCGCGTTGAGCCCCATATCGGCACCTACGCCCAGGTGCTCACAAAACTCGCAGACTACCGAGAGCGCAAAAAGCTCATCCTCTTTCTGGGCTCCAATATCGGCAACTTCACCCTGGACGCCGCGGTTTCCTTTTTGCAGCAGATTCGCGCGAGCATGGGGCGCGACGACCGCCTCCTCGTCGGCTTCGACCAGAAAAAACACCCCCAGAGAATACTGGACGCCTACCGCGACAAGGCCGGCGTCACCGAGGCATTTAACAAAAATCTGCTGCGCCGAATGAACCGCGAACTCGGCGCGCACTTCGACCCCGACACCTTCGTCTATTGGCCGGTTTACCAGCCCGAAGAGAGCGTCATCAAGAGCTACCTGGTGAGCAAGATCGCCCAACAAGTCTATATCGAAGCCCTCGACTTCAAGGCCTGCTTCCAACCCTGGGAGAGCATCCACACCGAGAACTCTCAGAAATTCGATGACCCCTCGATTCGCCAGCTGGCCCAGCAGGCCGGGCTGGTCGTCACCGAGGTATTCAGCGACGCGAATAGCGATTACCGAAACTATATCTTCCGAAACTCGCTCGTGATTTAACACCTCGCAACCAAAGCCATTCCCTCACATCTTCTTCTCCCCGTCGCCTCGCCCAGCAGAAATGCTCGGCGGGGCGCTTGTTTTTTGGGCACCCAAAATACCAGCCGCCCTAAAAAAAAGAGCTTGCGCTGCGAAAAAAAACAAGTTATTCGGGCCGCGGCAGAAAAACGCAATTGAAAACGATTATCAATATCGAGCCAATTCGAATGAGTCTTCGCAAGTGAATTTTATTAATACCCAGTCCATTCTCGCCTCGGCGCTTCTACTTCTCCCGGCGACGGCCCTGGCCCAATCACCGGCTCCGCCCATCTCTGCCGATACACCCGCCCCGGCGGTGTCGCCGCTGGAAGAGGCGCATGAGCAGGCACACAAGTCTGATGAGTCGCTGTGGGAATTCGAGATGTCAGGCTACGGCGAGCTGCAATTTTCCTGGCTCGACCACGGCCCGGACCCCACCCGCGAGGGCGGGTCACGCAGCGATTCGCGCCTGGTCTTCGACCAGACCCGCTTCGTGATCGAGCTCGAGGGCGAGTTCCCCTACGAGATCGAGTTCGGCGCCGAGGTCGAATTTGAGCACGGCGGAACCGGCACCGCGATGGAGATCGAATACGAGGAGTTCGGCGAATTCGACACCGAGATCGGCAAGGGCGGCGAGGTGCTCCTCGAGGAATTATACCTGGGCAAAGGCTTTGGCGGCGGCAAATATCGCCTGCGCGCCGGCCGCCTCTATGTCGCGGTCGGATTGCTCCCAGATTATCACAAGCCCACGCAATATCTGGGCTCCGCGCGCCCCGAGTCCGAGTCGACCCTGCTGCCCGCGGTGTGGAGCGAAATGGGCGCCGAGTTCCGCGCAAACCTCGGAATCTTCGAGCTGACCGCGCAGGTCGTTAACGGCCTGGACTCGACCGGGTTTAGCTCGCAGCGCTGGGTCGCCTCCGGGCAGCAGACCCGCTTCGAATTTATCCGCGCGAGCGACCTGGCCGGCGTGCTTCGCGCCGACGCGCGCCCCCTCGAAGGCGTGCTCGTCGGCGCCTCCGCCTATTACGGCAACACCACGCGAAACCGCCCGTCGGCCGACCTCGCCAAACAATGCGCGGACCCGAGCATCACCAACAAGCGCGACGTCGCCCCCTGCGGCTATATCAGCGCCCCGCTGCTCATCATCGACGCCCACGCTGCGGTGGACCTTGCGCCGGTGCGCGCGCGGGCCGCGGTTATCTGGGGGCACCTTAACAACGCGGAGCTCATCTCGAGCAAAAACCGCGTGCTCTCCAATAAGCTGGGCGTATTGCGCAGCGAGGTCGCCGAGCAGGCCCTGGCCGCCTGGGGTGAGTTGGGCGTGGACATCGCCCACTTCACCTCGCTTCAGCCCCACCACCGCGTCGAACCCTTCGTGCGCGTTGAGTATTACGACACCATGCTCAACCCGCCCGACACCAGCTTCGACAACCCGCGTTTTGAGACCCAGCTGGTCTCCGGGGGCGTCGGCTACGCGCTGCACGACACCATCACCGCCAAGCTCGACTGGACCCATCGCCGCCACGGCACCGACGCCATCGCCAGCGAGAATACCGTGCGCATGGGGCTAGGCTTCGTCTTCTAAATTATTGAGTTGTTTTTCACCCTTCAGTTCTCGCGGGCCCAACGGGGCACGCCCATGACTGATTTCACTATCCACTTCTTCGTATGAAGAAGTTATTGCTTCGGAGCTGTATAATGAAGACCCGTAACCTACTGACATTTCTCATCATTCTGCTCACCTTCACCTTCGCGAGCGCCTGCGGCGACGACACGAACGACGCCGTGCAGAGCACCGGCTTCGCCGACAGCCAGATCATCCTCGACTACGCCGACGAGGTGGTCGTGCCGACCTATGAGCTGCTCGACACCCGCGCCGGCGAAATGCAGGTGGCGGTCGACGCGCTCGCCGCGGCGCCCACCGACGCGAACCTGACCGCCGCGAAGAAGGCATGGGTCGATATGCGCCTGCCCTGGGAGCAGAGCGAAGGCATGCTCTTTGGCCCGGTCGACACCAACGGGTATGACCCGGCGATGGACTCCTGGCCGCTGAATAAGACCGACCTCGACGGCGTGCTCGCCGGCGAGGCCACCCTCGACCAGCCCTATGTCAAATCGCTCGGCGAGAACCTCAAGGGCTTCCACACCATCGAGTATTTGCTCTTCGGCGAGGCCAACGACAAAGTCGCCGAAGACCTCACCCCGCGCGAGCTTGAGTACCTCAAAGCCACCACCGCCGAGATGGTGCGCATCACCGGTCTGCTCGCCAAAAGCTGGACCGTCGGCGTCGACGGCAACCAGGCCTACCGCGACGTGTTCGTGACCGCAGGCGAGCCGGGCAACGACAAATTCCCGTCGCAGTCGGCCGCGGCCCAGCAGATCGTCGCCGGCATCGTCGGCATCCTCCAGGAAGTCGGCGAAGGCAAGATCGGCGGCCCCTTCGAGGCCCGCGACACCACCCTGGTCGAGAGCCAATTCAGCTTCAACTCCCTGCAGGACTTCACCGACAACCTCAAGAGCGTGCAGAATAGCTATATGGGACGCGTCCCCGAGGCGGGCACCTCCGGCAAAGGTCTGAACCAATACGTCGCCGCTCAGGACGCCGAGCTCAACGCGCGCGTTGAGGCCGAGATCGAGGCGGCGATCGCCGCGCTCGGCGAGATTCCGCCGCCCTTCCGCGACGCCGTGCTCAGCGACGACGCCCAGGTGCGCGCGAAGATCCAGGCCGCGATCGACGCCATCGCGACCCTCGAGGCGACATTCCAAACGGACGTCTTGGAGCTGCTCTAATCCCAGCGAGCGCCTATTCGCTGCGACCGCGCAGCGAATAGGCGCTCGCCCCAATTGCCCCGCGTTGACTCGCACAGAGATCGCCATGAATAAGAGATATCCCACGCCAGCTCGCCTCTATGTCGCGGGTCTATTCGTCGGCCTCGCGCTCGCCGGCTGCGCCGATCAAACCGAGGGCACTGACCTCGACCTCTCGGACCGCGCGCTCTCCGGCGGCCAGACGACCGTCTTCGAGCAGACCACCTTCGCCTACCAACTGCCCGCGCCGGGGCTCACCGACGCCCAACTCGCCCTCCATAATGAGGGCGATGTTGCGTTTGAGGCCCGCTTTGTCACCGCGCCCGCGACCGTCAACGCCGGGCTGGGACCGCAATTCAACAACAATTCCTGCAACGGTTGCCATATCCGCAACGGCCGCGGGATGCCGGTCATCGGGCACGAGGGGTTGCGCTCACAGATGCTGGTGCGCGTGAGCCTGCCGGCGGAATTTGGCGACCCGCAGGTCCCGGGCGGCGCGGTGCCGCTGGCGGGCGTGGGGACTCAATTGGGCGACCACGCGATCTTTGGGGTCGAGCCCGAGGCGAGCATCGAGTTGAGCTGGGTCGAAGAGCCCGGCGCCTACGCCGACGGCACGCCCTTTAGCCTGCGCCGCCCGGTGCTCGACATCGAGCTGGCCGGCGGTGAGGCGCTGCCTGCCGAGGCGATGACGTCGCTTCGCCAACCGCCGCCCATCTTCGGACTCGGGCTGCTGGAGGCGGTGCCCGACGCGGCCTTGCTCGACGCCGCCGACCCGGACGACGCCGACGGCGACGGCATCTCCGGGCGCACCAACCTGGTGTGGAATGTCGTCGACCAGGCATCCACCCTTGGGCGCTTTGGCCACAAGGCCAACCAGCCCAATATCCTGCAGCAGAGCGCCGGCGCGTATTTCGATGATATGGGCGTGAGCAACCCGCTCTTCCCCGAGGCCGACGGCAGCTCGGATATCGACGCAACCGTCCTTCGGGCGGCCGAATTCTACTCGGTCTCGCTCGGCGTTCCCGCCCGCCGCGACATCAGTAACCCGCAGGTTCAACGCGGCGAGCGCGTCTTTGCGCAGATCGGCTGCGCCGACTGTCATACCCCGACCCTCAAGAGCGGCCCGCACGAGGTCGCGGTGGTCGCAAACCAGGTCTTCCACCCCTATACCGACCTGCTCTTGCACGATATGGGCGAGGGCCTGGCCGATGGGCGCCCGGACTTCGAGGCCGACGGGCGCGAGTGGCGCACCGCCCCGCTGTGGGGCATCGGGCTCACCCAGACGGTCGCCTCGGGCGCAGGGTACTTGCACGACGGCCGCGCGCGCACCCTGGAGGAGGCCATCCTCTGGCACGGCGGCGAGGCGGAGCGGTCGCGTGAGGCGTTTCGTGCGGAGCTGAGCGCCGCGCAACGCGATGCGTTGGTCGCGTTTTTGCGCTCGCTTTGAGTGCTTCTATTGAATATAAATCACTCAGAGCCGTCCAAGCGCGGGAGCGGAGCACGCCTAGGTCGCATCGCCGCCGGCGATTGGCGATAGCTAGGTGCTATAGAGGTCAAGCGAATCTTCGCATATAGGGAAGAATAGATGATGAAACAATATGGGTATTATTTTTTGGTCTTGGGTCTGCTGAGCACCATGGGGGCATGCAGCGATGACGCCCCGGGCTCCGAGGCCGCCGACGCAGGCCAGGACGCCACGACGGTCGACGCAGGCCAAGACGCCCATGCGGATGCGGAGCCTCCGGACGCCACGTTCGACACCACGGACACCTCAGACATCTCGCCAGATATCTCCCCCTGCGCCAACGTCGAGTGCTCGCCCAATGAGGTCTGCGAAGACGGGGCCTGCGTCGAGGTGATCACCTGCGACGATGGGCTTAAAAATGGCGATGAAGGCGACGTCGATTGTGGCGGCTCGAATTGTGAGAGCTGCTGGGGCGGGCAATCGTGCGGTGTTGACCAGGATTGCGAGTCCGGACAATGCGAGCAAGGCCAGTGCATCCCAAACCCGTTCGAGACGGTCTGGAGCACCACGCTCGAGGGCGGAACCGACAGCAACACCATCCATCTACCGCTGGTTGATCAGGGAAACTACCGAATCCGGGTCGACTGGGGCGACGACACGCGCGATATTATCACGCGGGGAGACCAGCCGGAGGCGACGCATCGCTACGATCAACCCGGCGAGTATACGGTGAGCATCGAGGGCCGGCTGCAAGGGTGGTCCTTCGAGGCGCAGCAAGAGCCGGAAAACGACGCCCCAAAGCTGCTCGAAATCACGCAATGGGGCAACCTCCACCTCGGCAGCTCCGCGCTCTACGCCGACGGGGAAGATGGCGGGTATTTCAAGGGCGCTCAGCACCTCACCATCACCGCGACCGATGTGCCCAACCTGGACGAGACCACGAGCTTGCGGGCGATGTTCGCAAATTGCGACGCGCTCAGTGATATCCCATCCGTCGCCCAGTGGGACGTCTCAGCAATCACCGATATGTCCTATCTATTTGAGAGCGCCTACAAGTTTAACGGGGATATCAGCGCCTGGGACACCTCCTCGGTTCGGGATATGTCGCATCTATTCGACGCTGCTCAAGACTTTAACCAGGATATCGGCGCGTGGAACACCTCGTCGGTTCAAGACATGTCCTATCTATTCAGAAATGCGATGGATTTTAACCAAGATATCGGCGCCTGGGACACCTCCTCGGTCACCAATATGTCGGGCATGTTTACCTATACCTATGACGCCTCAGCGTCCCCGTACGCTTTCGACCAGGACATCAGCGGGTGGGATGTCTCGGCCGTCACAGATATGTCCCATATGTTCGAGAAGCACCTTAATTACAATCGGGACCTGAGCGGTTGGGATACATCGGCGGTGACCGATATGTCCTATATGTTCGCCGAAGCACGTCGCTTCAACCAGGACATCGGAGGGTGGGACGTCTCCTCGGTCACCAATATGTCCTCTATGTTCTTGGAGGCCATCGACTTCAACCAAAATATCGGCGCGTGGGATACATCCTCGGTCACCGATATGTCCTATCTATTTACCAGGGCTGAGTCCTTCGACCAGCCGATTGGCGACTGGGACGTCTCGGCGGTCACCGATATGTCCTATCTATTTCAAGATACCTCCTTCAACCAGGACATCGGAGAGTGGGATGTCTCCTCGGTCACCAATATGTTGGCCATTTTTAATAGCGCCCTGCTGTTTAACCAAGATATCGGCGCCTGGGACACCTCCTCGGTCACCAATATGCGCTATGCGTTCGGCAATGCGCCGGCGTTTAACCAGGATATCAGCGCTTGGGACACATCTTCGGTCACCAATATGTCGTATATGTTTATCGACGCCCTTGCGTTCAACCAGGATATCGGCGCCTGGGACACCTCTTCGGTGAGCACCACGGAGTATATGCTTGCTCGCGCTTCTCAATTCGACCAAGACCTCGGCGGATGGGATCTCAGCGCCATGACCTATATGCGGCGGATGTTCTCCGAAATAGCCATTTCCACTGCGAATTACGATGCCCTGCTGTTTGGCTGGTCGGCTCAGCCAGTGGCGCCGAGCGTTGAATTTGGCGCGGGTAACTCGACCTATTCTGCCGCCGCCGCGAGCGCGCGCGACGCTCTGACGAACCCGCCCAATAATTGGATGATTGAGGACGGAGGTCCACAATAATATGTCAGGTCGCGACGTCCTGACTCCAAAGAGAAAAGCCCCCACCGTTCGAAAACAGCGGGGGCTTTTTTTGATTTATTTTTATAAATTTTATTTCGCGGCGCGCTCGGCCAGGCGTTGGTCGAAGTCCTCGATCGCGCTGACCAGGGCGCTTACGGTATTTTCGCGGTGCTTCTCGCCCGCCACCTTCTCGCCCTCGACCGGGTGGGTCAGAAAGCCAGACTCGACGACCACCGCCGGCATCAGCGCCCCGCGAAGCACGCCGAAATTCGCCTGCTTCACGCCGCGGTCGGTGGAGTCGATGCGCTTGACCAGGTTCTGCTGAATCGTCTCGGCGAGCAGACCGCTCTCGCGGTTCTGGTTCTCGCGGGCCAGGTCGCGCTTGAGCGTGAGCAGCGCGTCGTTATATACGCCCTCCTCGACGCCAAGACCGCGCTGCTCCATGCCACTGACCACGTTCTGACTGGTGGCGATCGGCTTGCCCTTCTTCTCCTGCTTACCGGGAGTCACCTCGTCGGCGGCCAAAAAATAGGTCTCAAACCCAATGGCGTGCTGATGCGGGGCGGCGTTATAATGCAGCGACAAGAAGATGTCCGCGCCCATGCGATTGGCGAAGTGGACGCGGTCGCTCAGGCTCAGGCTCTGGTCCCAATAACGGGTCAGGATAACGCGGGCGTCCGGGTATTTCTGCTGGAGTTCTTTTCGCAGGCGATAGGCCAGCTCCAGGGTCAGGTATTTCTCCTGAATCTGGACCACGCCGAGCGCGCCGAGGTTCTCGCCGCCGTGGCCGGGGTCGAGAACAATGGTGCGTAATTTTTTGAGGGATTTTCGGCTCGTGGCGACCGCGTCGGCGGCCTGTTTATCCTGCGACTGCTCGGCCGCCTCCTGAGCGATGAGATAGGCGAAGCGCCTCGCCTGGTCATCGAGCGTGAGTACGGTGGGCAGGTCGATGCCCGTCACGCTCGCCGGCGGAAAGGCATCGGCCGTGGTGGGTGTGCCCATCGCCAGAAGCGCGATGGCAAACGAACCAAGGATAGCTTTGTCGAAAATGCGCATGACGACCCGTAATCGCGTTATTCTGGCATCTCACCAGGTCACTCCGGGCTACCATCCTTGGCTGCCCGCTCGCCGGGAGTTTAGCACGGGCACCGTTCTGGTCAAAAAATCATCCTGACTTTTTATAACGTACTATTTTCCAAAGCCTTTCGACGCCCAGGCGACGCGCGCATCCGCGTCAGAAGCGCAAGTTCATGCCCACGCTCAGGTCCAGGTTGATGCCGGTCTCCGGCAATAATAGGACCAAATAGGTGTCGGCCACCAGGTCGATATTCTCATGAAGCGGCATCATCAAACCCGTGCCGAACCCGATATGCGCCCAGCCGGGTCGCACGGTGTCACGGACGTAGCAATAGTCGGCGACATCGCCCTGCAGGCGGTCTTTGCCGCTGCACTGCGCGCTCGGCGTGATCCCGTCGGCCTGATAATAAGGCTCCTTCAGCCGCAGCCATTGGCGAACCCGGCCGACGCCAGCGCCCATGCTCGAGTACATGCGGAGGGCGCTGAAATCGGCGAAGAAGTAGCGATATTTCGCGCCGATCATGCAGTCTCCCGGCAACCCTAGGCCGAAGCACTCCTCGCGCGTGTCGAAGAACGAGCCGGGCTCTTTGGAGACATCCGGGACGGAGTCGAAGTCCTGGGACGGCGAGAACTGCCAGCGGAAATACAACCCGACATAGGCGTTTCGCGTCACCATATAACCCGCGTCGAGCATCGCGTGACCGAATGCCGGCGCGATGCCCGGGGAGACCTCGCGGTTCGGATGCGCCGTGGGGTCACCGCCGAAGAGAAAACCAAGCCCGGTGCCGCCGGTGAGCATCACATAGACATTCTGGTCATGCGGCGTGTTGGGCGTCTCAATCAGGATCTCATCGCCGGCACCCTCGCCACCGCCGGGGGCGATGACCGCGCCGTCGGAGCTCGAGCCGAGCACGGTCATCGACAGCGGCGAGCTCTTCGAGCCGGCGTTGCCGATCGTCTCGTCGCCGCGATTGAGGGCCTCGATATAATACTCGACCTGGCTGGTGTTGACCTTGGCTGCCGGAATCTGAGCGACAAAATGCGTGGCGCCCTGGGCCTTCATATCGAGACGCTCAAAGTCCGTTTGGCCGAAGCGACGATGATAAAGGTGGACATGATAGACCGGAAGATCCGAGGCCACCGAGATCTTAATCTCCACGGCCTGGCCGGCGCGCGCGGTGCGCACGGTGTCATGGCGGAATCCGACGGCGCCCGAGCTATTTCCACCTTCCGCCGCCGCGACGGGCGTCTCGGCCTCTTTTTTGGGCGGCTCAACGACCTTGCGCGCCTCTTCGAGGGCCTCGCTGAGCTTGGGGCTGGCGTAGACGGCGGGAAGTTCGACCCCATAATCATGCGCCAGGGCGTTGATAAAGGCCGACTTCGCGTCGCTCTGGTCGTGGGTCTCGGCGAATTGCACGATGCCGAGCATCACATAGATCTTGGCGACCGCCAGGCCGCTCGACCCCTCTTGCTCCGCCTCGGAGGCAGCCTTCTCGAGGGTCGCCTTCGCCTCATCAATCATCAAGGCGTCGTAATCCTCGATCGCGGAGGCCAGCTTGGCCTCGTATTTCGCGCTGTTCTCCTGAGCAATGACGACGGTCGGCGTCGACATAATGGTCACGGCGGGAGCAACCAGCATCCAAATCGAAAGTAGCGTAAGACGTGTCAGATGCTTCATAAGCGGAGCATTCCATTCAATAAATTCAATACGAAAACGGCGCCGCCGGGTGAGGGCGGCGCCGGGTTTAGGGCGATTCGCTATTACTGCTTGGTAATATGAATCTCAACGCGACGGTTAGCGGCGCGGCCGGTCTTGGTTGCGTTATCCTCAATCGGTCGGGTCTCACCGAAGCCCTGCGAAACCAGTCGCGAGGCGTCGATGCCGCGGCCCAGGAGGTAACGAAGCACGCTTGCGGCACGGTCTTCGGACAGCTTCTGGTTGTAGGAGTCACGACCGCGGCTGTCGGTGTGGCCTTCGATTCGGACGTGAATCGAGGGGTTCTCCGTGAGCACGTCAGCGACCTCGTCGAGCAGCGGGTAGCTGGAGGGCAAGATATCCGACTTGGCCGTCTTGAAGTGGACACGCTCGTTGAGCTTGATCTGGTTGTCTTCGACCTTGACCAATTTGCGCTCAACCGGGCAGCCGTTGTTGGTCGCGGGTCCGGGGACCATCGGGCAGCGGTCAATCAAGTCCGGCACGCCGTCGCCATCATTGTCGTCCTCGGGGCAGCCATCTTCGTCTTCGAATCCGTCGAAGTCTTCGGGCTCATTGGGGCATTGGTCGTTGATGTCCGCGATGCCATCGAAGTCGGTGTCGAAGTGCGGGCAACCCTCGCCCGGCTTATTGCCGGCCACGTTCGGGCACGCGTCGTCGACGTCCGGGATGCCGTCGCCGTCGTTATCGGGGTCGGGGCAGCCGTCTTCGTCTTCGAAGCCGTCGAAATCTTCCGGCTCATCCGGGCACTGGTCGACGTCATCGGCGATGCCGTCGCCGTCACGATCGCCCGGCGCGGGCTTAACTTCTTCAACTTCGACCTGCGGGGTCTTCTCGACGACCACTTCGATCGACTGGTCGCGACACTCCTCGAAGTCCGAGAGCACATCCGCCTTCTTGGCGTGCTCTTCGGCGCGATAGATATGCTGGCGAGCGCGGACGAAATCGCCCTGGCTGAGCTCATAGATCCCGAACTCCACGCTGGATTCGGCGATCGCGAGTTCATGGGGCGCGCAGCGGTACGCCCGGTCATGGATGCTCTGATTGAGCTCCTGAATCTCGAGCGCCTGCCCCTTAAGGGTGGCTCCAGTGGTACAACCAATCAGGCCCGTGGAGGCCAAGGCGAGCAGCATTATAAATGCCAACGATATATGCAGCGTACGGTTCATCAACCCGAACCCCTTTTACGTCAATACAAAAACAATTCAATAAATGCGCGCGTCGAGGCGCTCATCCGAAAATTCAATCAAAATCCGGTCGGTCCGGGGCCGGCCTTCATATCAGCCTTCTCAAGGGCCTCACGCTGGCGCGCCTCATCCACCGGACTTCCCGGCCACGGATCTTCTTTGGCCTTGATCGTTGCTTCACGCGCGTCTTCCTCGGCGCGCGTCGCGTAATCATAGGCGGCCTCGAAGTCCGAGTAGCCCCACTCCTCGTTGGCCTTATGCAGATAATATTGCGCGCTATAATACTCGAAGGGCGCCTTATTATGCGCCTCCGCCACGCGAGCGCGCTCAAAGGCGACCTTGGCATCACTGATGCGAGAGGTCGATTGCACCGGGCCGCAGCCCACCATGCCAAGAAGCAAGATCGCCAAAACCCCGGCGCCAACCAGACGACGCGATGCGTTGGAGGCGGGGGAGGAATTCCGGGAAATAAACATAGTTAAATTCGGTGCTGTAGGTAGTTCAGTATTCATTTTATATCACATATAGTGTCGTTCAAATGCGCGGATTTGTCCAAAATATTACCTAAACAAATCGAAAACCCGCGCGATTCGGCCATACCATAACACAGGTTTGTCTCGGATTGCACAAACGCAATCCCCAAAATTCAGCGCCGCCATCGATTCAAATCAGATGGCGGAAAGAATCGCTCAGCGACCTGATAAAACCCCTCGAGTTCACCCTGACGCGGCTCTCTATCTTCCAACAATAAATTCTGCCATCCATAGGTCCCGCGCGTGGCGAGCAGACAGTCAAAATACTCTCGAAAAGATACGTCGAGCAATCGCGAAGACCGGGTCTTCGGATCATGCACGAATAGATCGTATGTCGGATACTCTTCCTCGACGCACATGACAACCATCTCGCGCTCGTCAAGCGCGTCGGGGCCCGGGGTTTTGACGGCCGAATCGGCGTTGAAGGTGCGGTCAAACCCGCGCAATGTCCACATAAAGTCGCATTGCTCCTCGCTCATCCCCGCCTCGCTGAGCCACAGCGAATCCAGCCAGGAATCAAAGACCGTGGCGAAATCAAAGAGGTGCGCGCCGCCGCCCGGGATGATCTCAGAATCCTTCTCGTAGCTCCACGAAAACTCCAGGCCATCGCAGAGCATATAAAAGGAGCGAATGCGCGCCGGCACCCGGATTCCCAGCCCATGCTCAATGGTGTGGATCGTGAACAGCGGCACCGGCGGGTGAATCGTGGAGGTCACGTTCACGATGCCCTCGGTCTGCTCAAGCTCGCCGACCATCGCGTGCAGATCAAAGAGCAGGTCGAGCCCCAACGACTGCGAGTCCGACTCCGACAGGGCCACCGGCGGCGCGTCCTCGGCCATCCGAACCTCCTCAGGCGTCCCCCATAACGAGGCGCGCGCCTCCGCGAATGGGTCTGAGTTGGGTTTGGGGGTATCGTCGCTCACCGAAGGCTCCGCCTGCTACGAATTGGAGGTCTTAACTTTCGCGAAATCTCGCGTATCCGAACGGTCTTACGTTAGTCGGCTGAACGCGTGTGTCAACATCCGAGCACCACCTGAACGGGCTTGAGCGCGACGCTACTTTCCGATTCGCGCCGCGCTACGTAGACTACCTCAGCAGCCGCGCACTTAGACCCATATAAGCATGTCGCCTTATATTTCGCTCAACTTCCAACTTCTGAAAGGTGCAGATCCATGGCCAATCATCGGTGGTATCGCGCAGGTCTGGCCCCATCCCTGGTTCTTTTGGCGATCGGGGGCGTCGCGGCCGCGCTGGCATTAACCTCCTGCGCCGAGCGCGTCGTGACCCGCAGCGACGACGTTTATACGACGCCCAACGACATCAGCACCGGCGATACATCTTCGGCGGACGCGGCCAAGGACGCGAGCGCACGCGACACCAGCTCCGAATCACAGGACTCCGACCTGGCGGACGACACCAATGACGCCGAGGACGCCGAGGACGCTCCGCAATTTTGCGCCCCCTATACCAAAAAGACCCGGACCGGCAGCCTCGCCTCGGCCGAGATCAATGAGGCCTCCGGGCTGGCGGCGAGCTGGGCTTATGACGACTTTTTATGGACGCATAATGACTCCGGGGACAGCGCGCGCGTATTTTTAATCCGCACCGACGGCGCCCTGGCGGCCGAAGTCCTTCTAAAAGGCGTCGAAAACGCCATCGACTTCGAAGACATCGCCGTCGCCCCCTGCGCCGTCGGCTCGCCAAAGTCCTGCGTCTACGTTGCCGACACCGGGGATAACCTTCGACAGCGCGACGTCGTCGTCATCTACCGATTCCCCGAGCCGCCCCTCCCCGCGGAGCACCTCCAACCCCCTGAGAACCCTCAAGAAACAATCACCATTGAGGTCAACGAGATTGAGGCATTATGGCTCGACTACCCCGAGGGTCCGCGCGACGTCGAAACCCTGATGGTTCACCCTCAGACCACCGCGATCTATCTGGTCGAAAAAAATGGCACCTCAAACGCCCCGGTATTTCGCGTCCCGCGTGAGGACTCCTTGCCGGAGAACCCCGCGCGGGCGGTCGAGATCGCGAGCCTCTTCCTCGAAGGGCGCAGCAACCTGGTGGCGATGATCACCGCCGGAGATATTTCCCCGGATGGGCGCGAATTTACGGTGCGCACTTACCTTGAATCCTATACCTATTGCGCAGCCGACACCGGCTCGGAGCAAGATTTGCAGGACAATTTCGAAGATGTGTTTAGTCTTTCACCCACCCGCGCCGCGCTTCCGTTTTTGCCCCAGGCCGAGGCCCTGGGTTATGACCGCAGCGGCCGCGCCCTCTGGATTACCAGTGAAGGCACGCACGAATCCATCCTTCGGGTCGAGCGCCGCGAGTAAGCGCCTGGTGATGAGTCGCCATCTTTAAATATCTAAATATCAATTCATATAGCCCCTGTTTTTTGGATCGCCATGAGCAAATTATCTTTTCCAGACCTCCCCGCCCACGACTCCCAAGAGGCGGATGTGCGCCAGTGGCTCCCCGACGCCGAGGCGATCGTCGACGCCTGCGAGGCGCTCGCCGCCGCCGGAGAGCCCGCCGGGGTCGAGTCGGTCTTCGAGGAAATGGGCGCGCCCAAGCTCGACATGACGGTCACCGCGCTGTCGGCGCGCGCAGCGCTGCAGGCGGCAGAAGAGGGACGCGCGTTTTATCACCATGAGTTGCGCGAGCGCGTGGCGATGCCCGAGGACCAGGCCCCCGAGATCGCCGTCTGGGAAGCCGGCACCGTGCCCGTGTGGAACCAGGGCATCCTCGAAGAACCCAAATATTTCTCATTCTTCTTGGACACCCCATTCCCCGCGTTCAACCCGAATCACCGCCGCAAATGGCGCCCGCACGAGCTGATCCACGGGTCGATGAAGTTCTTCTGGCACCCCCAGATGACCCGCTTCGAGATGTATGTTGGCTCGCGCATCAACGAATTATTGCCGGTGGTTCACTGGTATAGCTTCGACGAGATCTACCGACCGCGCTGCCCGGAGCACCGCGGCGAGCAGCTCTATCAGGAGTATTGCGGCGAATGCGAGGCCGCGGCCAAGCCCTATTGGGAGACCACGCCCGAGTGGCGCGCCACCCAGCGCGCGCAGGCGCTGACCTGGGCCGAGCGCGGCATCGCCCATTTCGAGCGCGAATGGAACGCCTGCATGGCCGAGATCCAAAGCGGCGATTTGCACCCGATCGAGGGGTATAAGCTCGACTCGTCGAGCGACGCCATCGGCTATATGCGAAGCCATTGGAATCGCATGACCGCCTGGAGCTTCGGGGCGTGGGCGGAGCTCTTTTTGACCGACGACCTCGACTATTATAGCTCCCTCGGCCGCTATATGACGCACCTCAAGGACACCACCCGACGCCTGCTCGGCGGCGATATCGGGGTCGACCTGGAGCGCTATAAAACGCTGCGCGCCCGCCGCGCCATCCAGGACCTCGCCTACCGCATCTATGTCGCGATGGGTTGGCTCGCCGAAAACTCGGCCGGCCTCGACGCGGTCGAAGCACACCTCACCCCGGCGCTTGAGCAAGCCGCTCACCACGTGCACCATATGCTCACCGACGCCAAGATCGCCGACTATAGCAACGACGTTTTGCGCGATCTATTGCAGGCATTTGAGCGTGTGCAGGGGCATTTCCCCGACGAGATCGCGAACAGCGTCGCCGCCCTGGGCTACCAATGGTGGGAGCCCGAGCAATTCGCCCACGCCGGCCTCGCCCAATTGCATACCGGCCTGCGCGACGCGCTGCCCTCCGCCGCCGACATCCTGGGCGACCATGGCCTCGACCAACACGCCCAGAAATTCGCCCTCTCCGAGCCCTTCCGCGCCCACGGGCGCCTGGCCGAGCGCTTCGCCGACTATCTGGCCGCCGAAGCCGCCGCGGGGACCCTGGACGCCGATGAACAATTCGCCGCTGAGCTCGCCAAATTTGAGGCATGGGCGACGCGGGCGCCTCGCGAAGATCGCGTCGCCGAGCTATTCGCGTCCATCCCTAATAGCTTCGATGAGCTCGCCATTCGCCCCGGCACAGTGCGCCTAAACGAGACTTTGACCCGGCAGCGATTCCCGGCCGATATCGCCGCCGCGATCACCGGCGATCCGCAACTTGCCGAGCAAGATGAAGACGTTGAGCTGGGTCGGATCTTCCTGCGCGGCGAGCTTCGCTTGATGCTCGTCGACGTCGAAGAGGCGAAGATCTTCGACGCCATCGAGAGCGGGCAGCCGCGCTGTGACTGGGTCGACGCGATCGACATCGATAGCATGGCCGCTTTGCTCGAAAATGGCTTCGTGATCTGGTTGCCCGAGCCCTTCTAATCGGCGAAGGATTCCGGGTTATTCGACCGTTTTGAAAATTATTTCGCCCCGAGCACTTGTCATGCGTTCAGTTGTGCGCAACTTGTGCTAGGCTGTGGGAAACTCTGCGGGAAGCCCCATTTATGCGGCTATTACGATCATTATCCGCGTCCAATTGATATTTTCGACGCGCAGATCGATTGCCCAGCAGAGGGACTTGTGACAAATATTTTACGACTTCAGGTCTTCAACAAAATAACCCGGATGGGCCATGCTTAGTCATTTAATTATCCGAAATTTTGCGATCATCGATCACCTCGAAATTCCCTTTTACCGCGGCTCCACGGTCCTCACTGGTGAGACGGGCGCGGGTAAATCGATCATTATCGACGCGCTAAACTTGCTGCTGGGCGGGCGGGCGAGCACCGACGTCATTCGCTCGGACGAGGACGAAGCGGTGGTTGAGGCGATCTTCTCCCCCAAAGAGGAGCGGCTCGCCGCGATCAACGCCGTGCTTGAGGCCGAAGGGATCGCCCCGGGAAAAGATCTCGTCGTGCGACGCATCCTAAGCCGCTCGGGGCGCAACAAGGTCTTTATCAACGGCAGCCTGTCCACCGTCGGCGCGCTGCAGACCCTGACGCGCGGGTTGGTCGATATCAGCGGGCAGCACGAGCATTATAGCCTCTTCGACGTCAATCGCCACGTGGCCATGATCGACAACTTCGCCGAGATCGGCGACCTGCGCGACGACACCGCCACCGCCTACGCCGAGGTCGCAAAGATCCAGCGCAAGCTGGCGGCCATCCGCCAAAATGTGCAGGATCGCCTCAACCGCATCGACTTTTTGCGATTCCAACTCAGCGAAGCCAACGGGGCCGATCTGCAGCCCGGCGAAGACGTCGCGCTCCAAGCCGAGATGAAGACGCTTAAATACGCAGAGAGAATCACCGACGCGATCGGCGAGGCATCCTATCGCTGTCATGAAGGCCCCGAGTCCGCGGCCACCCAGCTCGCGCAGGCCATCGAGCGCCTCGAATACGCCGCGCAATTCTCGCCGGCTCTCCAAGGGTTAGGCGAGCGCCTTGAGGACGCGCGCATCGCCATCAACGAGGTCGCGCTCGAACTGGCCGAGCACCAACGCGACGTCGACGCCGACCCCGCGCGCTACGACAAAGTCGTCTCGCGCCTGGAGCTTATCAAACGCCTGGGCCGAAAATTCGGCGTCGTCGGCGTCGATATGATCCGCGAGCGCGTCGACGCCCTGCGCGCCGAATTGCACCAATTAGAAAACGCCGAGGAGATCGGCGGAAAGCTCGAGTTGGACCTCAAAAAGGCACGGCGTAACGCCTACCAATACGCCCACGCATTGAGCGAAAAACGGCGCAAAGCCGCCAAGCAACTCGAGACGCGTCTGGAAGGCGAACTCGACGAGCTTAACATGAAAAACACCCGCTTCGTGGTCAATTTCACGCCCGCCGAGCTGCCCGACAAGGACTTCGATAAATTCGACGCCGACCCGAACGCCCCCGCCCTGGGCGCCAACGGCTTCGACCAGGTTGAGTTCCTGCTCGCCCCGAACGCCGGCGAGGAGCCGCGCCCGATGGCCAAGATCGCCAGTGGTGGTGAGTTGTCGCGCATTATGCTGGGCTTTAAGACCGTCCTGGTCGAGCGCGACGCCATCGAAACCTATGTCTTCGACGAAGTCGACACCGGCATCGGCGGGCAAACCGCAGACGTCGTCGGCGCAAAGATCAGCGCCACCGCGGCGGCCCACCAGGTCCTTTGCATCACCCACTTGCCCCAGATCGCCTCGCGAAGCGATCATCACTATCTGGTCGAAAAACTTCTGGAGAACGGCCGCACGCATTCGCGCATTCGCCCGCTCGACCAAGAAGAGCGCGTCGAAGAACTCGCGCGCATGCTCGGCGGCACCCGCGTCAGCGCCAAAACGCTCGACGCCGCGCGCGACCTGCTCAGCCCGTCCACCCCGACGGTCTGAATCAAAAAAGCCGCCGCGCCCGGGGCGCGGCGGCTTGTTTCATCACTCAGCCATCCATCGGCAAGCATTCGCCGCTGCTGGCGCAGAACTCACCGGGAGAGCAGTCCCGATTCTCGCGACATATACAACTCGCCTCATTGATCAGCTCGTTATTATCCTCGATGCACTCCGGATATTGCCCCTCACCGGCCTCATTCGCATCCGCGATCGCGCGGACCGTGATGAGCTTGCCGCCCGGGTCCGGCCCATCCGCCCAGATATACTCAATCGTCTGCGCCCCACCCGGGAGTAGGCGCTCGGTCGTGGTCAGCGTTGTCAGATATTGCTCCGTGCCGTCGACGCTCACGTAGACCGCAACCTCGGCCCCTTCGGGCACGCCGCGCGTGCCGAGGTTCGAGACGGTGATCCGAAAGCCCAACCCTTCGGTCGCGTTGCAATCGGTCGCAATATTGGTCACCGCCAGGTCCGGCGCGTTAAATAGCCCCTCGCCCTGAACGTTCTGGCGGAAGTTATTGAGCCCCGGCTGCTTCCAATTCGGAAGCTCCCCGATCGGAATCGCGCCGACCACATTCGTGCGCCCCGGGCAGGTCGACTGCGCCAGCCCGTCACACACATTGGTCACATGATAGGTATATTGATTCCACACCGGCCGCGTCGACACCCACTTTTTCTCCGGGTCATCGATGACGATGATCCCGTGGGATGATCCACCCAGGGCGTCGAATTCTTCGCCCCAATTATTCTGACAATTATTGGTCGTCCCGGCCGAATAATCGTTCGCGATAAGCACAATCTCGGCGTGATAGTTATTATTCACGTCGACGATCACGGGCAATTCGCGCGTGGTCGCCGAGGTGTGCGAGCGCTTGAACAGAACCTCACCGGTCGTCCCGTCGTAGACGCGCAGAAAACACTCATCGGCGTAGACAACCTCGGCCTTCCCGTCGCCTTCGAAGTCAAAGACGCTCGAGCCGGTCACCGCGCTTGAGAAATCCTGAGAGGGATCTTTCCACAGCAGCTCGCCCTCCCCGTCAAATACCGCGTAAAAACACGCGCCGGCGGTGCCGATCTCGGGCGCGCCGTCGCCGTTAAAGTCCGCGATGGTGGGCGCGCCGCCCTGCCTGCGGACGCATTGCGCATCCGAGAAGTGCGGATGATCCTGATTGGGGATCGTCGCGGTCCAGATGGTCGTTCCGTCCTGGCCATTGCTCAGCCGCACCTGATCGGTCGAATCTCGGCCCGCCACGCTCACGACCTCCGGAATCCCGTCGAGCTCGCCAAACCGCATCTGACCGTCGGTGAAGGTCCCGAAATCACCCACCGCCGGGAACCCATAACCGTCATTTTCATATTGCCAATAGGTCTCGCACTCATAGGCGTCGGTCGACGCGTTATACGCGAAGGTGAACGCGCCAGTCGCCGCGATAACCTCCAAATTGCCATCGCCGTTGAGATCGGCGACCGTTGTATTCAGCGGCCCCGGGTCCAGCTCAGTCGCGACGCACAGGAGGTCTCCGGTTTCGGCGTTATAAACCCGGTTACTCACGACCACCTCGACGCTGCCGTCGGCGTTCAGATCGGCGAGCGCCGGGCCGGTATAATAGCGGTCCACGCCCATCTCCACGCCCACCGGCGCCGGCCACTCGGCGCGCCACTTCACCGCCCAATCCGTCAGGTGGTCATCAAACGCGATCAACCCGAAGGTCCCCGCCGCGGTGCTCGGCAGCATCGCGATAATCTCGTTGCGCGCATCCCCGTCGACATCCCCCACCGCCACCGACGCCGAACCCGAAACGGCCTTCTCAGGCGCGTCGAGATCAAAGATCGGCTCGTAGGTATTGCCGTCGATCGCGCGCAGCACCGCGGGGCCCGCATAATTTCCGCCCGCGAAGGTCGAAAACACGATATCCGGCATTCCGTCTTCGTTGATATCGATCACCGCGGGGGTCATCATCACCTGGTTGAAATTCGGCGCCACCGTGTCGGGGCCGTCGGTCCAGGCCAGGGTCATCCGCGGGTCAAAGGCATCGATCTCGGGCACAATCTCGCAGACCACGCCCGGGTCTGAAATACAGCGACCAATCGAGGGCTCGCAAATCTCGTCCGACGCGCAATCCAGGTTATGCGCGCAGTCACTCCCCGGCAGGACGCATTGGTCGCGCAGGCACAACTCATCGCTACCACAGCAAGACTCAGCGCATTGATTCTCGGGCGCACACTCGCTCACGTCCGAAGCATCCGTACGCCCGTCCGCCCCATCGCCGTCGGCCTCCTGCTTCGTGTCGACATCCTCGCCCGGCCCGCTATCGAGGTCCTCTCCGATATCCCCGACATCCGAGGTCACATCGCGCCCCGGGTTCGAACCACCGCCCGAGCCCTCGCCGCTGCAATCGCCGCAGCCGCTCAGCACGAGCAGGCACAACCCCGCCAATGACGTCAATTTGCGAAAATCACCGGCCTGAATGCGTCGAATAGACATCTATATTCACCAATTTCAATGGGGGAAACACGGGTTAAACGAAGTTATCACTCTGAGCGCAACATCATGGTAGGAGGGTCGTCGAAAATCAACAAATGGGAGCAAACTCTTCGCCAAGAAAATCCGCCTCCTGCCCGCCCTTCGGCCGCGACACCCGCCGACTAGGGCGGACGGCGTCACGCGCTGCGTTCGGCCAACTCCGAGGTCACCCGAAAAATCGCCCGGTCTTCCAGGCGCAGCGCGCTGAGCGTGTTGCCCCAGACGCAACCGCTATCCAGGCCGATCACCTGCATCCGGGATGGGGCACGAGGATCGGCCTGCTGATAGACACCGATGGCCGACCAATGCCCAAAGATCACGGTATGCCCGGCCCAGGCCGGGTCGGGCAGGCTGAACCAGGGGCGTCGCTGCTCGGGCATATCGGCCAGCGTCGCGCTATAATCAAAGGCCATCGTCCCGTCGGCCTCGCACACGCGCAGGCGCGTCATGGCGTTGATGATAACGCGCAGGCGAGTGGCGCCTTCGAGGTCTCCGCTCCAACGGCCGGGTTTGTTGCCGTAGAGTGAGTCGAAGAACCGCTCGTTCTTTTTGTCCCAATCGCCCTGATTCAGGCCGAGGCGCTCGGCGTCATCCGGCAGCGCCGGAAGATGCGCTTTGAGCGCGCGCTGGACTTCGCCAGACAGCCGAAGCGCGTCCTCCACCGACCACTGCGGCAGCAGCGCGGCGTGCACCATCACGTCCCGGTCGCGGGTGAGCACCAGCGGCTGCTTCTGCAGCCAGCCGAGCAGCTCGTCGCGGTCAGGGGCGGCCAGAATCTCGCCGAAGGTATCGCTCGGGCGCATGCGAATATTCGCGACCCCTTTGGCCACCCTGGCCGCGCCGCTGCCATAGACGCGCTCGACCGCGGCCACCGCCAACATATTGAGGTCGTGATTGCCCAGGACGACGTCGATAAACCCGGCGTTCTTATAGACCCAGCGCAGCGTCGCCAGGGCATTGGGGCCGCGATTTACAAGGTCGCCGGTGAGCCAGAGGCGGTCGGCGGCGGGGTCGAAGTTGACGTGCTCCAGCAGTCTTTGAAGGCTGTCCAGGCAGCCGTGAATATCACCGATCGCGTAGGTCGACATGGGTGTGCTCGCCGGTCATGATAAAAGTCAGGGGGAAAATCCGGCCAATCCGCCGTGTGAGGATGGGCTAAAATAATATGGGCGGCCATGGAACAAAGGCGCGCGCCGCGACAGTTGTCATGATGACTTACCCTTGTCGATCGGCGCGCTGCGATGCTAGGCATTGCCTGTCCTAGTTATAGCAAAATCAACCGTAATTTCCTGGAGTGAAATCCGATGATTAAAGCCGCAGAGAATATCCTTGAAGTGATCGGCAACACCCCGTTGGTCAAGAGCCACCGCATCGCCGCCGATGTGAAGGCCAATATTTATTATAAACTCGAATATCTCAACCCGGGCGGCAGCGTCAAAGATCGCCCGGCCATGCAGATCGTGTTGGACGCCGAGGCCTCCGGAGACCTGCGCCCCGGCGGCACCATCGTCGAGGCCACCAGCGGCAACACCGGCATCGGCCTGGCCCTGGCCGGCGCGATCAAGGGGTATCAGTGCATCTTCGTGATGCCCGACAAGATGGCCGCCGAGAAGATCGAGGCGCTGCGCGCCTTCGGCGCCCGCGTGGTCGTCTGCCCCACCGCGGTCGAGCCCGAAGATCCGCGCAGCTATTACTCGGTCGCCCGTCGCCTCGCCGAGGAGAGCCCCGGCGGATACCTGGCCAACCAATACCACAACCCCTCCAACCCCCGCGGCCATTATCTGAGCACCGGCCCGGAGCTGTGGGAGCAGACCGAGGGCAAGATCGACGCCCTCATCGTCGCCGCCGGCACCGGCGGAACCATCACCGGCATGGGGCGCTACCTCAAAGAGCAAAACCCCGACGTCCAGATCATCGCGGTCGACCCGGTCGGCTCGCTCTATTACGATTATTTCAAAACCGGCAAGATGACCGAAGCCAACACCTACCTGGTCGAGGGCTTCGGCGAAGACTTCTTGCCCAGCACCATGGACTTTAGCGTGGTCGACGAGGTCATCCGCGTTGACGACGCGGAGTGCTTCACCATGACCCGGCGCCTGGTGCGCGAAGAAGGCATCTTCACCGGCGGCTCCGCCGGCGGCGCGGTCGCCGCGGCGGTCAAATACGCCGAGCGTATGGACCGTGAGATGAATATCGTCGTCATGATCCCGGACTCGGCCTCTCGCTATCTCTCCAAAATCTTCAACGACGATTGGATGCGCGAGAACGGCTTCTTGCAGGAAGAGAACAACGCCGACACGGTCGCAGACCTGCTGGCCCAGAAGTCCAAATCGGCCCACTCAAGCCGCGCCAAGGGCGACATCTTCACCGCCTCGCTGGGCGACAAGATCAGCCAGGTCGTGGAGCTGATGAAGTCCCACGATATCAGCCAACTTCCGGTGCTCGACGCCGGGCGCGTGGTCGGCATCATCACCGAGAGCAACGTGCTCGACCACCTGCTGGGCGAGGGCTCGGGCGATAAGGCCATCGACGACCTGGTCGAAGCCCGCTTCGCCATCGTGGAGCCGTCGAACCGCGTCAAGATCATCGGCCAATTCTTCAAGCAGAATAAAGTCGTGATCGTGGTCGACGACGCCGACAAGCTGGTCGGCATCATCACCAAGATCGACTTTATCGACTATGTCTCTCGCAAAATGTGATTTGATGAAGTTATTTCCCGCTCCACAAAAGCCCGCCCGCGTCGCGCTCACCCAGCCCAATCGGCTGGGCAAGCGCCTCTTATTGGGCATGCTCTGCGCCAGTTTTTTGGTGCTCAGCCCAACCCTGAGCGGGCCTCTGGACCCGGGCGCGGCCCACGCGCTCGGGAGGGGAAATGACGGCGTCGAAAAGGTCATAAGATTGCGCATCTTGCGACCCAAGGGCGACAAACCTGCGTCGGAGGCGGCGCAGGAGACCGAGCTCGACAGGTTCGAGGCCGAGAAGGCCGCCGAGATGACGCAGCTCACCGCTCGCCGCATCCGCACCCGGCTGAAGGCGGCGGGTATTAAGGACTTTTCCGTCACCAGCGCCCAATCGCGCTCAATTTTGGTGCGCGTGCGCGGCAACACCTCGCGCCAGGTCGTCGCCGGCATCGTGGTGCCGCGCGGGCGCATGGAGCTGCGCCCGATTGAGCCCGCGGGCACCCGCTGGGTGCGCGCGCTAGCCGATCTTCCCGTCGGCGTTGAGCTGCGCCAGAAGCAGGGAAGCTTCGACGCCAACCAGGCGTATCTGTGGAGCGCGGACGCCGAGAAGCTGCACTCCGTGCTGCGATTTTTAGAGAATAACCCGTCAAGAAATATCATTTCAGCCGGCAGTGGGCTGAAGTTTACGGTCTTCCCGGACACCGGCGGAGGTTGGCGCACGCTCACCCTGAGCGCGCCGATCGCGACCCACGACGATGTGGCCAGCGCGTCGATACGCCAGGGTAAGACCGGCGAGTCCTATGTGCAGCTGCTCTTTGAGAATGACCTCAGCGACGCCCTGCTGCCAAACGGCGCGCTCACCGACGACGCGGCGCTATGGGCGGTGCTGCTCGACGGAGAAGTCGTCTCGGTGCTCGGCAGCCGGGCGCATCACCTCGGGAGTTCGCTCAACATCACGGCCCCCGAGCAATTGGGCACCCGCGACGCACGCCAGGCATGGGCCCAGCAAGTCGCCGGACGACTCGCCGCTTATATCCCCGTGCCGCTCATCGAAGACCGCACGAGCACCCCGAAAAAATAGCCCCCGCGGCGCGGCGTCACCCGCCCGATTGCTGGCACAAAAAGTATTCGATCATTGTGGAGAATTTGATGCACGATAACCTGCTTCCCGAAGCGATTCGCGGTTCCTGGTATATGCTCGCCGACGACAATAAGCCATTGGCCGAGGCGATCGAAAAGAAGGGTCAATTATTGGCGCTTCGCCTGACCGGCAAGTTTAGCCTCTACGACCTCACCCAGGAGGACGCTGGCACCGCGAAAGTCGAAAAAGATGAAGGCGACTACACCTTTGACGGCGACTTCCTGATCCTACGCGGGCGCAACACCGAGACCTATCGGGTGCGCATCACCTCGGCGTGGCAATGGAATCTGGAGGCCAAAAAGAAGAAGCGCAAATTGCTGCGCGGCAACTTCCTACCCTCCGACTTTATTGAATTGGACGCCGAAGAGATCCTCGAGATCGAGACGCTCGCGCACCGCGTAAAGGCCGAGAGCGCGTTCCTCGACAAAGACGACGCGATCTTCGATCTGGTGTTTTCTCCGACCGACGATCGCAGGCTGCGCATCGGGTGTTTCTCGGTCGATATGGACGAGAAGAACCACGAACTGTGGATTGGCCTGACCCCGATCGCGACCCATATCGGGGCCGATACCTGGCAGAAGATCGTCACCCAGGCATGCGCCATGATGGTGCGGCTGAACCCGGCCAAGATCCAGCGGGTATTGCTCGAGATTCAGGGACAGAATGTCATGCGGGAGTTCGACGTCTCCAAATAAAGTCGCCCCAAATAAAAGCGGCGCCACGTTGTGGCGCCGCTTTTATTTGTCTCGATCGGACTCAGTCGTCTGATTCACAGACACCCTGGTCACTGCATGTCTGACCATCCCCACATTGGCCACAGCGTTTCTTATCAATCTTCTGGCCGCAATTATCCTCTCTATCCACGGAAATCTTGCCGCACTCTCTCCCCATGAATGCGCACATCTCGGGGACCGTTTTCGGCTCACAGCATGCGCCGTAGCGGCATTGCATATTGGGATTTATCGAATCGCAACGCTGGCGATCACAGGCGCCTATCCCGCAATCAATCGAATCGAAATCCCAAGCGCACTCTGACCAACTCCCATCCGCCGCACAGATCTGTATCGCAGGGGGGAGGCAGACGAGCGAGGGCTCCGTCCCAGACATGATGCACTCGCGACGGGCGCCTTCGGCACACCCGCCCGCATCCGAGCCAGCGTCTGCGTCCCCACCGACATCCGCGTCCTCGCCCGCATCTGCATCCGAGCCAGCGTCTGCGTCCCCACCGACATCCGCGTCCTCGCCCGCATCTGCATCCGAGCCGGCATCACTCACATCCGCATCCGATCCCCCATCGGCGTCCTCGAGAATATCAGGCTCCCCTGAATCAGACGCGTCACGAATATCGAGCTCCACGTCGGCCGCGTCTTCGGCATCGGCGACATCTTTGGGCGCAACCGTGTCGGCGACCTCCGACACATCCTCGGCCCGGGTATCCGAGGGCTGAAGGGTATCTTCGGTCAGAATATCGGGGATCGGGTCTGTATCGAGCGAGGCGTCGGCCTCGGGAAGCTGCACCCAGCGCCCATCCTGGCAGAGGCGGCCCTGAGACATCTGCCCCTCGGCGTCGCAGCTCACCTCGCCCAGGCTCGAGTCAAAGGAGCACCCGGCGGCCAGGAAGAACCCGGCGGCCAGCAGCCAATAAGATGTCGATTTCAACCGCTGAAACTGCACCGTATTGACCATCGCTCTCTCCATTGCAGTGCTAAAAATGCGGCAAGTCTAAAACACCGAAGCCCGTCGACTCGCCGCTCATGGCAAATCCTCATCATCGCTCAGAGACGCTTAAGTTTATACGCTCCATATTGCCCGGTGCGTACGAACGCCCACCAGAGCACAGGCCTTAATTCCTCGCCCATGTACATACTCTGGCATTATATACAGTTCGCCAATTGCAATACCCAGTCTTACACTCCGAGTCATCGGTGCACTGGTCGGCCCAACACTTCAAACACGAGCCACCGCAATCGATCCCGGTTTCATCTTCATTTTGTGCCCCGTCGTTGCAATGCGCCGGGAAGCAAGCGTCGTTACTCGGCCCCGTGATATCCTCGCAAAAACCCGAGGCGCAGTGAGCATCGTCCCCATTGCATAGCTGACCATTGCAGCTATTGCCTCCATTCGGGCCGCCCAAATAGCTCTCATCGCAGCATCCGCCGTCCTGGCAACTCTGGTCCGCGCCGCACATATTGGACCCATCATCGATGGTGCCGCTGCAATTATTGTCGAGCCCATCGCAGAGCTCGGTCGCCCCGGGATAAATATCGGCGTTCGAATCATCACAATCACCGCCAGTCAGGATATGATCGCCGCTGGGCGGCTCACAGGCGGTCACCGCGCTGGCCGAGTCGCCGAAGCCATCCCCATCGCTGTCGAGATAATAGGTGAGCCCGGGCAGTGGCGTGCCGTCACATTCCAGCCCACTTCCATCGCCCTTGCAGACCATCGTGCCGGCATTTCGACACGCGCCAACGCCGACGAAGCACTCCGTCCCGAGCCCTTCAAAGCCGTTGTGAGTATCGCCATCGCAGTCGTGATCCGAGCCATCACAGAGCTCCGCGGGCGCCGGCCCAACCTCGCCGGCACACTCGGTCCCCCATTTACCGTCAACGCAGGTGCGGACGCCCGTGGAGCACATACCAACGTCGGTACCACAACTCTCGGTCGCCCCGTTGAGACACGCGCAGCCCTCATTGACAGCGCCGTCGCAATTCTCATCCTTACCGTCATCATTGCAGAGTTCCGCGCTCGGCGTGATATCGCCCTGACACGCGCCCCATTCGCCGTTGCCGTTGCAGGTCTGTGCGCCGCCGTCGCATACGCCGACACCCTCGGTGCCAGGCGGGCCGCTATAGCAGGGTTTCGACTCGCCCGGGACACAGCTCGCGCAGCCATCGTCGACCTGGCCGTTGCAATCGTTATCTTGCCCGTTTCCGGTGCCGTCAGTGCCACACTCTTCGGCCGGCGAAGCGCTTCGGGTCGGCACACATTCGATCGCGCCCTCGGTGCAGGTCTCGACGCCGTCGGCACAGATGCCGAGCGCGCCGGTGTCACAGCTCGCGCCCCCCTCCGGGTTATTCTCGTCGACCGCCCCGTCGCAATTATCGTCCTCCCCGTTGCAGACCTCGTCCTGGGGCGTCACGTCGCCCTGGCAGTCGCCCCACTCGTTATCGGAGTTGCAGACCTGAAGGCCGGCCTCGCAGCTTCCGACGCCCTTGGTCCCCGCCGGGCCCGTATAACAGGAGCGCTCATCTCCGACCTCGCAGGCTGCCTCGGGCACGCATGCCCCGGCGACACACTCCTCGGCGCCCGCGCAGCTCGTGCCGCAAGCGCCGCAATTGGCAACATCCGTGTCGAGGTCGACGCACGCTCCGCCACATAGCTCTTCGGGCGCCACGCATTCGACGATATCCGGCGTGGTATCGACATCCTCGCCCGGCTCTACATCCGGCGTCGCGTCCAGCTCGACGTCCAGCTCGACGTCCGCCCCTCCCTCCGCGTCCAGCCCGGCGTCCGCGTCGATTCGCCAATAGCCATCCTGGCACACCTCACCGGGGCGAGTCGCGTTTTCATCCGCGCACTCCAGCCCGCTCAACGGCGTCTCAAAAGAACAGGCGCCAAATAAAAGGCTCCCCGCAAATACAAGAAGCGTCAAAACTTCCCATCGACTACTATTTAGGCCGCGAACGTTCATACTTTCCTGTCGGCTTGCGAGAGACCGTCCAAAATCAGGTCCACTGCACTTTAGATATTTAACTGTGACATCTTACTTCCACAGGATACCGTGTTCTCAAACAAACTCCAAGAATCCGTTGTTCTTCTTGACGCGCCGCACCTTCCCGAAGGTTGGCCCCGCGCTTCGCGCCGCTGATTTGCCATATTTCTGCGACAAAACCGGCCCGGCAACGCTCCATGCGCAAATTCCTTGTGATATCATCTAATTTTTATGCTAGCGTGGCGCAAAAGTCACAGGGCGAGCGCGTCCCATGAGCCTTTCTGATGCATAATTTTTTTTCTGAGAGCGTATCCAATGAGACAATCATCAACCCTGTCTATATTGCTTGTCATCGGGCTTGGCCTGGGCGCCGGATGGGTCGGCTCGGGTTGCGCATCCAGCGATGACACCGTCAAAAAGCAAAAGGTCGACAGCCTCGAGAATTTCGAGGCCGCGCATTTCTCGACCTCCAAAGAAGGCGAGTTTATCGTCGAGCGCTATTCGCTCGATGGGAATAAGGAGCCGGATCTCATCAAATATTTTGAGGAGTATCCGGACCCGGAGAACCCGAAGCTGACGCTGCGCCGGCTGCGCAAAAAGGAAGTCGACGTGGACGCCAACGGCACCATCGACATCGTGCGCCTCTACGATAAAGACGGCGTGCCGACCAAAGAGAAGATGGACCGCAACCTCAGCGGCCAGATCGACACCATCAGCTATTTCGACCACGGCCATCTGGTGCGAAAAGAAGCCCTCAATGAAGACGGCACGCGCGTGGTCGAAACGCGCTACTATACCGACGGCGTCATCGAGCGCATCGAGCGCGACAACTCCGGCGACGGCAAGGTCGACTATTGGGAGTATTACGAGGTCGGCACCCTGGATCGCGTCGGCACCGACATCAACGCCGACGGGCGCGCGGACTCCTGGACGCGCCGCTAATCCTGCTCCCCTCCCTCATCCTATGCGGCCTGGCCCCACCCGGCCGGGCCTTTTTTTATGAATAATCCCATCGCAAATTATCTGCGCGGCTTCGTCTCCGAAGCCCGCACCGAGCTCGCCTCCAACGGGGGCGCCAAGATCGACCTGGACCGGCGCACCATCGGGGTGTTCGTGCTCACCTCGGTGCTGTTGGCGCTCTTCTACTATTACGGGCGCCCCGGGTTTTACCGCCGCGGCGCCATCGAGCAGTGGCTGGCCGAGTGGCTCAGCCTGGACGCCAGCGTCTACCGCAGCCTGATCCCCTACGGCTGCTGGGCCGCGGCGAGTCTGCTGATTCGGGTGCTGCTCCCGCTGGGATGCATCGTCTGGTGGTTTAAGGAGTCGCCGGCCGAGTACGGCTTTCGCATGTGGAAGAAAGGCCACGCCTGGATCTACCTGATGCTCTATCTCATCATGCTGCCGGTGTTGGTCGGCGTGAGCATGATGGAGAGCTTCCAATCCAAATACCCCTTTTATGACCAGGCGACCGAGTCGCTGACGCATTTTTTAAGCTATGAGTTGGCCTACGGCATCCAATTCTTCTCGCTGGAGGCGTTTTTCCGCGGCTTCCTCATCTTCGCGCTCTTCAAAAAGTTTGGCTATTATTCGGTCGTCATCATGACGATCCCCTATTGCATGATTCACTTCGGCAAGCCGATGCCCGAGACCATCGGGGCGATCTTCGCCGGGCTGCTGCTGGGGTATCTGGCGATCCAGAGTCGCTCCTGGATCCCCGGGGCCTTTTTGCACTGGGGCGTCGGGGTCACGATGGATATCCTGGCCGCCTCGCAGAAGACCACCTGGTTTTAAGCGACGCCGCACACATAAAAACGCCGCCTCATATCGAGGCGGCGTTTCTATTTGTGCGACGAATCTCAGGGGGCGTAATCTGCTCGATTGCGCGCCATCTTTATTTCTCTTCGGGGGCGGGCTTAAAGCTCTTCACAAATCCGTCGAACCCACCTTTATGCTTGGCGATGGTCTCGGTGGGGCCGGTCAATTTGAAGAAATAATTGCCGGCCGGGCTCTCGGCGATCGCGCCGAGCAGGCCGAAGTCGGCGCGCGCAGTGCCGCCGCCCATCGCCGCGTCGACCTCGAAGGTGCCCTCGACCGCGATGCGGTGAACCTTCATGCCGGCGACCTCTTCGACCGACTGCTGGGGCTCCCCGGTGACCGACTTAAACTGCTTGACCCAACGGTCCAGGTTCATCTGAATCGCCCCGCCGCCGCCCTGGCCAAAATAGAAGATGCTCATCACGGCGGGCTCGGTGCCGTCGGCGCCGAGCAGGTGGTATTCGGCCAGGCGCATCGGCGACGCGGGTTTGACCGCCAGCCAATTGTCGGGCGCGCTCCAACGGATCGGGCCGACCTTGCCGAATTGCTCCGGGGTCATCGTGCCGGCCGCGGCCGGGTTGGGCACCGCGGGGGTCGAGCCCTGCGCGCCGCCGCCCTTCATGCCCGGCATCATCGGCGGGTGATCGGAGGGCAAATCATTGGCGGTGGCGCCCGGCTTAAGCGGACCCGCCGAGCCCGGCGCGCGCGCGCCGGCGTTGAGATTCTGCGCCGGCGCGCCCTGCGCGCTCACCTCACCCGGCGCCGGGGCGCTGACCTTGGGGGCGTCAGAGAATTCGTTCGCGTCACACCCGCCCACAAGGGTCAACAAGAGGGCGGCCAGGAGAGCAGTTTTCGAGCTTAATTTTAACATAATATGGCGTGGAAAAAGGGCCGAAATATGACTTCGCCGCAGCCTTAGCAGGTTTGGGGGCGTTTGAAAATCACGCGCGCCTCACATCAAAAGCTCGCTGGCATCGTAGGCGTCGCCCGACCCGCCGCCGTCGCCGGTGATCGACAGGCGCACGAATTGCTGGGTGCCCGTGCGCAGGTCGGTGGCGCGCACGTTGAGCATGCCGTCGGTGTCGATCTCAAAGGTCACCTCGATGCTCACCTCTTCGCGCGGCCCCGGCGGGATCTCGGTGAGCTCGAGCTGGCCGAGCTGGCGGTTATCCTCGATGCGCCGGCTATTGCCCGAGAAGATCGGCAGCACGACGCGGGTCTGATCATCGCGCGAGGTCGAGAAATACCGCGTGCGCTCCAGCGGCAGCGAGGCGTTTCGCTCGACGATGATATCCATGACCCCGCCGACGGTCTCGACGCCCAGCGCGTGCGGGATGACGTCGATGAGCACCGGGCCGCGGCTCGGGCGCGCCTGCTGCTGGGCCTCCAGGGACTCCAGCCAGGAATCGTCGTTATCAATCTCGACCACCGCCGCAGGCTTATTGCCCGGCTGGGTGCTCGTTCGCGGCCGGCTACTTGGCGGCACCGGCGGCGCGTTTGACGAAAGGTTACCTTCGGTGTCCATCGTCGCCCCGCCCATCACCGGCCAGCTCGACGGCTCGGGGGCCTGCTGAACTTCCACCAGCGAGGCGCCCAGGATCGCCGCGCCGATCGACACGACCTCGTCCGGGTTGATATCGAGCACCGGGCGGCGCCCGAAAAATTGCTGCACCCGCTGCTGGACCAGCGGAATGCGGGTCGACCCGCCCACCAACACAAGGTGGTCGATCTCGGCGCGCTGCAGCCCGGCCACCCGCAGCGCGTCCTCGCAGGTCCGGATCGACTGGTCCACCACGTCGGCCGCGCGCCGGTCAAAGGCCTCGCGGCTCAGGCTAAAGTCGAGCACCAGCTCATGTAGGCTCCCCGGGGCATATTCGGTGACCTGCACGCTGACTGAATCGCGCGAGGACAGGTTATGCTTGACCTGCTCGGCCACCACTTTGAGCCGCTGGCGCACCGCCATCTCGCCCGAGAGGTCATAGCCATATTGCTTCTCAAACGCGTTGAGCATCGCCTGGACCAGACGATTGTCGATATCATCGCCGCCCAGATAGCTGTCGCCGGCGGTCGAGAGCACCTCGAAGATGTCGTTTCGAAGTTGCAAAATCGTGATATCGAAGGTGCCGCCGCCGAGGTCGTAGATCGCGACGCGCTCGCGTTTTTGCTCGCCGTGCCCATAGGCCAGCGCCGCCGCGGTCGGCTCGTTGATCAGGCGCAGCACCTCGAACCCGCCCAGGCTCGCCGCGCGCTTGGTGGCGCGGCGCTGGCCCTCGTCGAAGTTCGCCGGCACCGTGATGACCGCCTTGGTCACCGGCTGGCCCAGATACTCCTGGGCGACGCCGCGCAGATAGTGGAGCATGCGCCCCGAGATGCCCTCCGGCGGGTGCAGCTGGTCGTAGAGATGAAAGCGCGGCGAGCCGTCGGCGGCCTCCACGATCGGGAAGGGAAAGGAGCCGCGCAGCAATTTGACGTCCGGGTCCGAGAACGACCGCCCGATCAAGCGCTTGGCGCTATAAATCGTGTGCGCCGGGTCCTCGACCCGATGTTGCCTGGCCCGATTGCCCAGCACCGTGCGCCCGTCCTCGCGGAAATACACCATCGATGGATGAACACGATTGCCGTCGGCGTCCGGGATGACGATCGGCTCGCCCTCGAGCACCACGCTGATAACCGAATTCGACGTACCAAGGTCAATTCCAACGACCAACTCAGACATAATGGGAGGCTCCGCTTTTGCTTTAATAGAATTCCGCCGGATTAGCGCGCCGATATTACCGCCTCACGAAGACTTCGTCGACCACAAAGCACGCGCACTTATTAAGAAAGCGCGGGCAGAAGATGGGGAAAACAAGGGCATTAATGTTGCCGTCGGGCCCTGAGTCGGTTATGTAACGGGCATTCGCTGCCGCGGGTATCGCGAGAAATGCGGTCACGCGGCGTTTTTGATGGGCTCGAACTTCGAATAAATGATGCACCTCGACGAGCCTCGATTCATCAAGCGACCTTAAAATATACTTCCGCCCAACCCCGATTTCGCACCGGCTATCCCCCTATAAAATATCATGATTTCATCATGAGGAGTTTATAAGATGGAACCCTTACTCGTTTCGAGCGCCGCCCATGAATGGATCCGACGCGGCCTGATTTTATTGCTTATTGTTGGCGGATTCGGCATGGCCGCGCGCACGGTCTACTGGCTGCTTCGCTATGTGGCCTGGGGACAGGGCGACCTCAAGATCAACGACGTGCCCGAGCGCATCAAGGGGTTCGTGACCTTCGTTATCGGCCAGCGCCGCGTCATCCGCGAGCCGGCGGGCATGGTTCACCTCTTCATCTTCTGGGGATTTATTGTCCTGCAGGTGGAGACGGTCGAATATATGATTCGGGCGTTCCATTCGGGCTTTCACTTCTCGGCGTTTATCGGGGAGCCTGCCTATAATTTCGCGCTCTTCTTGCAAGACGTCTTCGGCTTCGTGGTCTTCGTGGCGATCTGTATCGCCGCGGTGCGCCGCTTCATCATCCGCCCCAAGCACTCCATCGCGTCGGCCGACGCCGCGGCGGTGCTCGGGTTTATCGCCGCGCTGATGGTCACCAAATTCTTGGCCAACGGCGCCGAGATCAACTACCTGGGCGAGTACCTGGCCCACGACGCAAGCTGGACCCCCTTCGCCCTGGCGACCGCCAAGGCGATGGAGGCCATGGGCCTGTCCACCGTCGCGCTCTTCTGGACCTATCACGTCGCCTATTGGGCGCATCTGGCGACCGTCGTCGTCTTCTCGAACTATATCCCGCTGAGCCTCGGCAAGGACATGCACCTTATCGGTGCGATGCCCAATATCTTCTTCAAAAAGCATGGCCCCAAGGGCGCGCTCAACCCCATCGATATGGAGGATGAGTCCCTGGAGAGCTTCGGCGCCAAAGAGGTCGAAGACCTGAGCTGGAAGCAGCTGCTCGACACCTACGCCTGCACCGAATGCGGCCGCTGCGAGCATTATTGCCCGGCCTTCAACACCGGCAAGGCCCTCAACCCGATGATGGTCGTGCAGAAGATCAAATACGCCCTCAAAGAAAAGGGTGAGTTGGTGCTGCGCAAAGGCGAAGAGCTGCCCGAGGACTACCCCTCGATGGTCGGCAACGTCATCACCAAAGAAGAGCTGTGGGCCTGCACCACCTGCGGTGCGTGCGTCGACAACTGCCCGGTCTTCATCGAGCACGTCGACTCGATCGTCGATATGCGCCGCTACCTTGCGCTGATGGAAGCCGACTTCTCCCCCGAGGTCAGCCGCACCTTCCGCAATATGGAGCAGAACTCAAACCCGTGGGGCGTCTCCTCCTCGTACCGCGCGGACTGGGCCGACGGCCTGGATATCCCGCTGATGAGCGAGCTGACGCAGGCCCCCGAGTACCTCTTCTGGGTTGGCTGCGCGGGTAGCTTTGACGACCGCCAGCAGAAGGTCACCAAATCCTTCGCTAAAATCCTCAAAGAGGCCGGCGTCTCCTTTGCCATCCTGGGCTCCGAAGAGGGCTGCACGGGCGACCCCGCCCGGCGCATCGGCAACGAGTATCTGTATTGGATGCTCGCCACCCAGAATATCGAGACCCTCAACGGCTACGGCGTCACCAAAATCGTGACCACCTGCCCGCATTGCTTCCACACCATCGGCAAGGAATACCCGCAGCTGGGCGGAAATTACGATATCATCCACCACAGCTCGTTTTTGGCCGACCTGCTCGACACCGGGCTCATTAAGGTCAAGCGCAGCGCCAAGCAGAAGATCACCTATCATGACTCCTGCTATATCGGTCGCTGGAATAACTCCTACGACAACCCGCGCCGCGTCCTCGACGCGATCCCGGGCGTGGAGCGCCAGGAGATGGAGCTCAACAAGCGCCAGAGCTTCTGCTGCGGCGCCGGTGGTGGGCGCATGTGGATGGAAGAGGACTTCGGCAAGCGCATCAACGTCGAGCGCACCGACCAGGCCCTGGCGACCGATCCGGACGCCATCGCCGTCAACTGCCCCTTCTGCCTGACCATGTTCGACGACGGCGTCAAACACCGCGGCGCCAACAATGTTCGCCTGGTCGACCTGGCTGAATTGGTCGCCGAGAACCTCGTCGAAGTGCGTAACGTGCCGGTCGTGGAAGAAGCCGTTCCGGCCGCAGAATAATTCGCATCCCATTCAGCCTCGCCGCTCCATGCCCCGGAAGGGGCAGGGCGGCGAGGCTGAATTCATAAACCCGGCAGTTTCGGGCCCCAAAATAACCGGTCTAAAGCGAGGAGAATCCGATGAGCGATCTGTATCCCGAGATGGACGCATTAAAATCGAGCGACCCCGACGTCTACGCGATAATCCGCGACGAAGAAGACCGCCAGGCGCGCACCATCCGTCTGATCGCCAGCGAGAATTATACCTCGCGCGCGATCATGGAAGCGACCGGGTCGGTGCTGACCAATAAATATAGCGAAGGCTATCCCGGGCGCCGTTATTACGAGGGCCAGGAGCATATGGACCGGGTCGAGAACCTCGCGCGCGACCGCGGCAAGGAGCTCTTCGGCGCCGAGCACGTCAACGTCCAGCCCTACTCGGGCTCCCCGGCCAACCTCGAGGCGTATTACGCCTTATGCGAGGTCGGCGACCCGATCCTGGGCATGGGCCTGCCCTTTGGCGGGCATCTCACCCACGGCTGGAAGGTCAACTTCTCAGGGCGCTTCTATGACGCGCACCACTACGGCGTGGACCCGGACACCCATCTGATCGACTTCGCCGAGGTGCGAAAGATCGCCCGCGAGGTCAAACCCAAGGTCATCTTCTGCGGCGGCTCCGCCTACCCGCGCGAGATCGACTTCGACAAATTCGGCGAAATTGCCGAGGAAGTCGGGGCCCACCTGGTGGCCGATATCGCGCATATCGCCGGGCTGATCGCCGGCGGCCAGCACCCCAGCCCCATCGAGGCGGCCGACGTGGTCTCCTCGACCACGCATAAAACCCTGCGCGGCCCGCGCGGGGGCTTGTTGATGTGCAAAAAGAAATTCGCCAAAGATATCGACCGCGCCGTCTTCCCCGCCCTGCAAGGCGGGCCGCATATGAATACGATCGCCGGCGTCGCCATCGCCTTTAAAGAGGCGATGCGGCCCGAGTTTAAGACCTACGCGGCCGATATCATCGAGAACGCCCGCGCCATGGCCGACGCCTTCGTCGAGAAGGGCTATACCCTGGTCAGCGGCGGCACCGACAACCATCTTTTGCTCGTCGACGTCACGGCGCGCGGCAGCACCGGCAAGATCGCGTCGACCGCCATGGCCCAGGCCGGCATCGTCTGCAACGCCAACTCGATCCCCTTCGACCCACGCTCGCCATTTGACCCCTCGGGCATCCGCATCGGCACCGCCGCGGTGACCACCCGCGGCATGAAACCCGCGCAGATGCGCCAGATCGTGGCGTGGACCGACGACGCCATCAATCACGCCGACGACCCCGCCCGCCTCGCCGCGATTCGCGCCGAGGTCGACGCGATGTGCGGGGAATTCCCGGTGCCCTGAATTGCTTTATCTGCGACGCCCGGCTCCAGCGACGCCGTCGCCCGAGCCGGCACGAACGCCTAATTATCGCCCAAACACGGTGCCTGGCACCGTGTAATCGGCCCGGAGGGCGCCTCTTTGAGCGCCCGCCGTGGTCAATCATCCGACTTCATAACTGACTCAAATATGTACAATCTACTTATCTCAATGGCCGTTGGCCTGGTCACCGCCGTTATCTTCGGCATGATTTTTGGCGTGGGTTCCTGGAAGATCCTCTACGGAAGTATCCCGGGGTTGATGGTCTTTGTGGGCGCCTATATCTGGCTGGCCCGCCGCTCCCTGCAGCAGATTCAGGCGCTCGGCGAGCAGGCGCAGGCCCAGCTGCAGGCGCGCAATATCGACCGCGCGATCGATATCTTTAAGCAGGGCTATCCGATCGCGAAATGGCAATTCATGGTCGAGCAGCAGCTCGACGCCCAGATCGGCACGATCCTCTTCGTCTCGGAGCGCTTCAACGAGGCCGAGCCGTACCTGAAGACCGCGTTCACCAAGAATTGGACCGCCCGCGGCATGCTCGGCGTGCTGTATTATAAGCGGCGCAAATTCGACGAGATGGAGGAGGCGTTTGAAGTCGCCACCGCCGCCAATAAAAAAGAGGCGATTTTGTGGAACCTCTACGCCTATTGCCTGTGGAAGTCCAAGCAGCGCGACAAGGCGATCAAGGTGCTCAACCAGGCGGTCGAAATCCTGGACGGCCACGAGGTGACCGAGAAAAACCTGAAGGCGCTGCAGAACAACAAAAAAATGAAGATGCGCAGCTGGAATCAATTGTGGTATCAATTCCACCTCGATCGCATGCCGGCCCAGCGCCAGCGCGCTCAGTTCCGCTGATTTTAGTCGACCTAATTTCCGAAGGCGTCGCGGTTCCGACCGCGACTTTTTAGCCCCTAAATTCTCGAGATATATCCCATGGCAACCAACTCCACCGCCGCCTCCGACATCGTGATTCCCGAAGACATCGGCCGCAACGACCCCTGCCCGTGCGGCAGCGGGGCGAAGTACAAAAAATGCTGCCAGAAAGCCCACCGGGTTCAGCAAGAAGCGCAGAAGGAATCGACGCGCGTCGAGGCGCTGATTCGCCCGTCGACCAACGCCTGGGGCGTCTACAAATTGTTGCGCCAGGTGCGCGAGAATAATATGCACGCCCTCTTCTTCGACATGACCCACCCGGACGGCCCGTTCCGCAAGCGTTTCAAGGAGAAGACCGACTTTATCCTGGCCGCCGACGCCGGCGTCGAGAAGCTCGTGGCAGGCCCGGAGTCCCAGCTTCGCCGCGTGCGCATCGACGGCGACAACCACTACCTGCTGCTCGCCGAGGGCCTCGATGACCCGCGCTCGACCAGCTATAAATACCAGGTCGTGGTGCTGCGCCGAAACGACATCGACGCCGACGGAAACCCGCGCGACGCCCAATATCCGGGGTTCCGCGTCTGGGATATCCAGCGTCACGAGCGCGCCAAGGACTCGGTGGAGGACGGAGACCTGTCGCTGGTGGACCTGGGCTATGTCTGGGGCGCCAAAGCCGACGCCTGATCGCGTGACTGCCTAAAGCCCGGCCCGCGCCGGCGCCCACTCGGGCGCTCGCGCGGGCCGCCGCGTTTCTTGAAGCCCCCTGGGGGGTGCCTATATTTGGCTTACGCGTTTTAATATGGGGGCGACCAACTGCGCAGTCCCCAGGCGAGCCGATACGCGCTTAGCCACGCGGCGCCAGCGCCCGGGCCTATCGGAGGCTGGGGCGCGGTTGACCAAACGGTCGAGATATGATTAGCAGGGGGCCCATAAAAGAGTTCGCTCCTCGCGATGATTTTATCGTCGGTGGCTGCTTGACCCGCCAAGAGTTTCTCGGCCGGGTTTTCGATCTCGATTTGTGCAACCCGCTCTGGAGTATGACCCTTGAACAAACAGCTCAATAACGTCGGCAACCTGGGCGATATTCTCAAGCACGGCGCGCTGGTCCGTCTGGCCAAATTGATGCGAACCAAGGCCATCAAAGCCCCACTGCTCTACTTCGACACCCACGCGTTTTTGCTCAACGCCCCGTGGACCAATAAGCTGAAGTGGAAACAAGCGGTCAACCAGAAGCTCTCCGAGCACCCCTACTATAAAGATTATGTGCGCCTGGAGGCCAACCGCCTCGACAAGGACGAGCCCTATCGCTGCTCGGCCGGCCTGGTCATCGACGTCATCAACGACGTGCCCCACCGCATTTACCTGGCCGAAAAAGACCCCGAGACCCGCGAGAAGCTCCAGGAGCAGGTGCGCTCGGAGCCCATTCGCTGCGATAAGATCGTGGACTCGGCCACCAAGCTGGCAAACATCGTCCCGCCCGGCGGCGATGACTTCAATTACGAGAAGACCGACGTGGCGGTCTTCGCGCTGGTCGACCCCTTCGAGCTCGACCACGATGAGTGGGACGAGCTCGCGGCGGTCATCGCCGACTTCACCCTTGAAGATAGCTACGGCGTCATCCAGGTCTTCGACTATAATACCGACCCGCAGCCGCCCAAATGGCCCGAGCCGCCTAAGAATTTCTACGGACCCGTTGCATCCCTCAGTGTTGGCCCGTATCATAACGCGGTCTACGCCACCCGCACGATGATCGAGCAGGTCTACGCGACCCTCGACCTCATCGGCTGGACCCTGCACGATATCGAGATTGACCTCCCCTCCGCGGATTGATTGGACCCTATGGCATCCTTCCACACGACCCGAAATAAGACTGGCCGTGGCCCCCTGGGATGCCTCATCCCCCTGATCGCGTCGACCATTTTGCTGGCCGCTGGCGTGACCTTTATCAGCTGGTTCGCGCTAGACGACGGCGACTTAGAGCCCGAGCCGCCCGCCTCGATCTCCAAAAAGAGCGGCGTGACCAAAGGCCTGGAGCGCACCCCGTCGATCCCCGCGATCGTCCAGGTGATCGAGACCGAGGGCTTTGCCCGATTCGGAGAGCCCGAGAGTATCGAGCTTGGCACCCAAAGCCAGGTGACGCATAAATTTAGGCGCGAGAATCAAGAGATTCACGTCACGATTTATACGCTTAAGAGCGCCCAGGATGTCGACGAAAAGTTGCACGAGATGCGCGACGAATCCTCTGCGCTCACCATGGGCAATCGGGTGATCACCCTCGACGCCCCCTCCGAGAACGCCCAGGCGCTGCTGCCGCCGCTGGCCGACCGATTGGAGACCTATCAGAAGATCCTGAACGAAGAATAATCCCCCATACCGGACAGCCTCTTTAGGGGGACGCCCAATATTTTTGGGGCGAAACGGATCTTCATGGAACAACGATGCCCACTACGCTAGTTAGATAGCGCGACGAACCGGAGCGCGCGCCGCCCAACCCATCGCACCACCCCCGCAACCCCTTCACTTGTCCGCCGATACCAGAATATGCTGAGAATCATCGTCTTCGTACTCTTTGTCCTCCTAATCTGGGGCGGCGGCCACGCGTATGTCGGCTGGAGCCTGGGCCGATTCATCCAACGCCCGCGCCTGCGCCGGGCGGTGTGGGGGCTGATCGGGATGCATTTCGCGCTCAGCGTCACCGCGATGTCAATCCGGCGCATCACCCCGGAGACCCTGTGGAAGGAGACCCTGCAATGGGTCGCGTTTATGGGCATGGGGATCTTCTCCATCCTCTTTACGCTGTGCCTGCTGCGGGATTTGGTCCTGCTCGGATCGCGCCTCTATCTGAAAAAACGCCAGCCCTCGCCGGCCCCTGAGCCCGCAGCCCTCGCCGGCACCGACGCGTCGCTGCGCGCCGATGCACCGTCCCCCGGGCCCCTCGACGCACCGGACGACCCGAGCCGGCGCGCCCTCTTCCAAGGCGTGCTGAACACCGGCATGGTCAGCGCGAGCGTGGTGGCGACCGGCTACGGTTTCGTCCAAGCGACCCGCATCCCCGACGTGCGCCGCGTCGAGGTTCCGATCAAGGGCCTGGCGGCGGGGCTCGACGGGTTTAAGATCGTGCAGATCTCGGATATCCACGTCGGCCCGACCATCAAACGCGACTTCGTGCAGGGCGTGGTCGACCGGATCAAGACCCTCAACCCCGATATGGTGGCCTTCACCGGCGACCTCATCGACGGCTATGTCCCCCAACTTCGCGCCGACGTTGCCCCGCTCGGCCAGCTCAACCCGCCCTACGGCAATTATTATGTCACCGGGAACCACGAGTATTATTGGGACGGCCCGGGCTGGTGCGAAGAGGTCGCGAGCCTGGGATGGAATGTGCTGCTTAACGCCCATAAGGTCGTCGAGGTCAACGGCGCGCGCCTGCTGGTGGGCGGGGTCACCGACTATAGCGCCGAGCGCCACTACGCCCCGCACAAGACCGACCCGCACAAGGCCATCGCCGGGGCGCCGCCGGTCGACTTCCGCCTGCTCCTGGCCCACCAACCCAAGAGCATCTGGGAGGCGTCCAAGGCCGGCTTCGACATGCAGATTTCGGGGCATACCCACGGCGGCCAATTCTGGCCGGGCAACCTCCTGGTGGGCTTTGCCCATCCGTTCTCGCGCGGCCTCGATGATTACGAAGAGATGAAGATCTACGTGAGCTGCGGCACCGGCTATTGGGGCCCGCCCCTTCGCCTGGGCGCCCCCTCAGAGATAACCCTGCTGACCCTGAAGAGCGTCTAATCGGCGCATCTTCGACAATCGGTTCGCCCGTCTGCTAGACTTCGCGGACCTCTCCATGCGGTGATAATTCGCAGAGTAATCGGGGCCGCAATGCCCCATCAATCAGCAAAAATGGTGCATCAATTGAATCCGAAAGGGCGCGCATGATTAGACTCGAAGACCTGGGCTGGAATGATTTTTACGCGGAGCAAACGCCCGGCGAGCTGGAGCTTGTCGAATTCTGCGAAGATATCGAGCCTGAAGATTGCTTCGCGGCGCGGATCTCGCGCCACGACGGCCAGCAATACGACGTTTTAACCGCCGGCGGCACCAGCGGCACCCAATTTCGCGCGCGCCTGGGCGGCGTGCTGCGCTACCGCGCCGGGCGCCCCCAGGAGTTGCCGGCGGTGGGCGATTGGGTGGTGGTGCGCAACGACGTCGGCGCCCTTAAGACCGTCATGGCGGTCTTTGAGCGCCAGACCTGCTTCGTGCGCCAGGCCGCCGGCCAGGTCATCGACGAGCAGGTCATCGCCACCAACGTCGACACGGTCTTTATCGTCACCTCGATGAACGAGGAGTTCGAGCCGCGGCGTCTGGAGCGCTACCTGGTCGCGGTGCGCGCCGCCGGCGCCAGCGCGGTCATCGTGCTCAACAAACTCGACCTCGCCGACGACCCGGACGCCTACCTGGCGCGCGCCGAGGCGGTCGCCGACGGCTCACCGGTGGTCGGGCTATCGGCGCTCGATACCTCATCGCGTGGGCTCGACGCCCTGGGCGCCTGGCTTAACCACGGCGACACGATCGTCTTCGTCGGCTCGTCGGGGGTGGGAAAATCGACCATCGTCAACCGCCTCATGGGCGCCGAAGTCCAGGAAACCAGCGGCATCCGCGAAGACGACGCCCGCGGCCGCCACACCACCACCGCCCGCCAATTGCTGCTGATCCCCAACCCCGAAAATCCCGGCAGCCTGGGCGTCTTAATCGACACCCCAGGCATGCGCGAATTCCAATTGTGGGCCCACGAGGACGAAGCCGTCGAGGCCTTCGACGACGTCGAGGCGCTCAACGTCTCCTGCCGATTCCGCGACTGCGCCCACAACGGCGAGCCCGGCTGCGCCGTCCAGGAAGCCCTGGACTCCGGCGAGTTGAGCGCCGAGCGCCTGGCCAGCTGGCATAAATTGCGCGAGGAGCTCGAGATCCAAAAGGCCCGCCAGGCCGCCGTCGCCCGCCGCGCAAATCGCAGCAAAAGCTCGCGCAGCACGCGCCCCTCCAAGAAGCGAAAATAACCCATCTTCAACGCTCTCTTCGGCAGAAAAAAGGAGCGCCCCGGCATGGCCGGGGCGCTCCTTTTTTAGTGACTCAGCGCAACCCATCGCCATCGCCGCGCGATGGCCGATGACTTATTGAATATAGACCGCGACATCGCCGCGCATCCGACCGGTCGCGTTCGCCGAACGATATCCATTGACGTTGATAACACCGGTCCAAGACTCACCCGCGACGGTGAAGCGCATCGCGTTGCCATCCTCGACCCAATCGATCTCGGCGTCCCCCTCGCCGGTGCCGGGCGCGGCCTGCGACAACACGATCAAATCGGCGGTCTCGAACCCGCCGGCCGTCGAGCCTTTGACAATAAATTCAAAGGGTTGCTCGGCGGTAGCCAGATTGACGATCTCGTAGCGCCACCCGTTCATCAGCCCCATCGAGGGGTTGCCCACGTCGAGCAAGCCGGCCCCGAAGAAATGAGGCTCAACCGCGTCGACCATATACTCCTGGTCGCCCGCGTTGCTCAGCGTAATGCGCACCGCCGGCACGCCGTCGGGCACCATAACATCGAATTGCGCGCGCACGATCGAGTCGTCGGCGAGTTGGACAGGAGCGTCTTCGGTATCGGGGTTATTTGCGTCAAACTCGAAGTTCCCGGACAGGCCCGTATCCGCGTGCAATACCGCGCATAACGTCTCCCCGCTGAGCGCCGGTCGATAGAGCGAGACGGGGAGATTCACGGTTGAGCCGTCCTGCGTCGACGCCTCGCCGATGAGCGCGCCATCATCAGCACACGCGCCCTCGCGAATCACGACCCAACCCGCCCCGTCGCTGTAAATCTCGCTGATATTAACCGTGGTCGACAGGTCATCGAGGGTTTGATTCGTGACGATGATCGAGGCCACGTTCACCACGAACGAATCCACGAGGCTGGTATTCGTCTCGTCCGACAGCGGGCCGTCGGCCTGGCCGCCCTCGACGAAGTCGAAGGTCCCATCGGCGTCGGTGTCCTCGTGGAGCATGGCATAATAGGTCTGGCCATTGCTCACGTTGTGGTCAAGCGTGACGGCGATGTCGCTATGGTCGCCGGCCTCAATCGCCACGTGGCCCACGATTTCACCGGGTCCAGGGACCAGACAGTCGATACACTCCTGGTGGACCACGACAAACGCGTCGGCTTCGACCTTTGCCTGGCGGATCGTCACCTGATTCGACTCGGCCGCCGCGACGACCTGGTCATCCGCGAAAATAAGGTTCGGCGCATCCGTCGAGATTGTGTCCGACTCGTCGGCGTCCGACTCATCGGCGTCCGCCTCGTCTACGTCGGGATCGCCCGCGTCCTGCTCGCCCGCGTCCGGCTCAATCGCGTCCTCGTCCTGTTTCACGTCACTTTCGTCGATCACATCCGCGCGTTCATCACGCTCGGAGGGGGAGTCGTCGGAACACGCGCTCAAGCTAAACGCCAGGGAAGCAACCAACAGCACTAAGATGTGTTTACGCATTTTGATACTCCATTAAAATATGTGTCAGAAAAACGGGTTTGCTCCGCGTTTCTCATTTTCGATTTAGCCCAATCCCTCTACACTACAATACCTCCAGCGTAAGCAAGAGATATACCATTCTACTCTCGTCATGCTTGCCACGTTTTGGCTACTTTAGTAACCTAATGCAAGATGGGAGCCAAAATGGCAACCTGAAGGATTTATTCCGTAAATTCGCCCCACCAATGGGCTTTAGACGGGTTTTCATCGAAGATCACCGCCATTTGGCGAGCAGACCGCGACTCAGCTGGGCGAGCCGATAACAGCAGCATCGGCCACCGCGACATCAATGTCTGTATCATTCAGAATCAGGATTGATTCATGATGGAAATGGGACTTCGCGCACAACTCAAGCAAACCCAGCAATTGCGCATGACCCCGCAATTGCAGCAGGCGATCAAATTATTGCAACTCTCGCGCCTCGAGCTTATCGACGCGGTGCAGCAAGAAATGAACGAAAACCCGATCCTTGAAGAGGCGCGCGAGACCTACGACGGCGAGTCGCTGCACGCCCAGGAGCCCGATCTTCAGGAGATCAAAAAGAACGATAAATTAGAAGAAGTGCGCGCCGACGAGCGCGATATGGATAAGGTCGACTGGGATAATTACCTCAACGATTATAGCTCCGGCGCCATGCCCACCAACTCCTATAAGGGGCTGAGCAGCAGCGAACTTCCGGGGATCGAGCAGACTCTGTCGACCAGCGAATCCCTGGTCGACCACCTGATGGTCCAGCTTCGCATGTTGTCATTGGACCCGGTGCGCGAGGGCGTCGGCGCGCTGATCATTGGCAACCTCGACGAGACCGGCTACCTGCGAAACTCCACCGCCGCCGACCTCGCCGCGGACGCCGACGTCGACGAAGCCCTGGTCGAAGAGGTGCTCGGGCTGATTCAGCAATTCGACCCGCTGGGCGTCGCCGCGCGCAGCGCCCAGGAATGCCTGTTGATCCAGGCCCGGGAGTTGATGCCCGACGATGAGACCGTCATGGCGATCCTCAACGACCATCTCTTGGATCTGGAGCGCAAGAAGATCAATAATATCACCCGCGCCCTCGAGGTCGACGACGAAGAGGTTATCCGCGCGGCGCGCCTGATCGCCGGGCTCGAACCCAAGCCCGGGCGCCCGTTTAGCCAGGAAGCCGGCCGCTATATCACCCCCGATATCTATATCGTCAGAAACGAGGATGGCGAATTGGTCTGCACCCTTAATGACGACGGGTTGCCGCAGCTTCGGGTGTCGAATTATTATAAGTCGATGCTCGCCCAGAAGAAGGAGGACGGCGAAAAGGACGAGGTCCGCGACTATATTCAGGACAAATTACGCGGCGCCCTGTGGCTGATCCGCAGCATTGAGCAGCGCCAATCGACCATCATCAAGGTCACCGAGAGCATCATCAAATTCCAGCGTGATTTCTTCGAGAAGGGCGTCGAATACCTGCGCCCCCTCGTGCTCAAAGAGGTCGCCGACGATATCGAGATGCACGAGTCGACCATCAGCCGCGTCACCACCAATAAATACGTGCACACCCCGCGCGGGGTCTTCGAGCTCAAATATTTCTTCAACTCCGCCATCACCAAGACCGGCGGAGACGACCTCGCCAGCGAGGCCGTGAAGGCGAAGATCCGCGACATCATCAGCGGCGAGGACCCCAAAAAGCCGTTGTCGGACGCCAAGATTGCCCAAAAACTCGCCGACGAACAGAATATCGACATCGCCCGGCGCACCGTGGCTAAATACCGCGAGAGCATGGGCTTTTTGTCGAGCTCCAAGCGAAAGCAGGTCTTCTAATCCGGCCGACTTGAGCCCTAGTCGATCACCAGGTGGCGCCGGACCATCTCCACCAAATCGCTCTCCTGGAAGTCCAATTTCACCAGGTAGCCGTCGGCCCCAAGACCCAGCGCCCGCGCCTTGTCTTTGGGGTCGCCGAGCGTGGTGAGCATCACCACCGGAAGGTCCGCGAACTCCCGAGAGGCGCGAATCTTGCTGAGCAACTCCAGCCCGTCCATGCGCGGCATTTGAACATCGCTGAGCACCAGGTCAACCGGGTGCTGCTGCAGCAACTCCCAGCCCATCTGGCCGTCTTCGGCGATGACGAATTGATAGCCGTGGTTGCCCAGAATTCGGGTCACCAGATCCCGGGTGATCTCGCTATCCTCAACGACCAGCACCCGATATTGGGGGCTATAATTGCTCGTGTCGGGGTCCTCATGAGCGTGCGGCGCCAGGTCGGCGAAGTCCGGGTTATCGCCGCTTTCTTTTGCCCCGGGCGAAGTCGCTGTGGCCTCGGCGCCCGCGAGCTTTTCGCTGCGCGCGCGCGTCGACAGGGTCGCCATATTTCGGGGCGAAGTGACGTCGGATTGGGCCAATAATTCGGGGACGTTGAGCAGCGGCACGACCTCGCCGGCGTCGGTGAGCGCGACGCCGCGACAGAGGCGGACGCCGCGCAAAAAATCGCCAAACGGCCGGCTCATCGCCTCGCGCTCGCCGAGCACCTGACACACCGACACGGCCACAAATTGGGAGCCGCGCCGAAGGATCAACACCGTCAACTTCTCACGCGTGTCGACCGGCTGCGGCTCGCCTCGCGCGATTAACAGCTGCGCCCAATCCGCCAACGCGATCATCTCGCCGTCGTAATCGACAAACGCCGCGCCGTGGCTGCGCATGATCTCGGCGCGCGACACCGCGCCCACGCGTACCACCTGTTTGGCCGCCAGCGCGAATTGTCGCCCGCCGATCTCGACCATCAGGACCTGGCTGACCGCGCTTGAGACCGGCAAGATCATCGTGATCGAGGTGCCCTCACCGACCTCGCTCTCGACCTCGATATACCCGCCCATTTCGGTCACCTGGCGGCGCACCACGTCCATGCCGATGCCGCGCCCGCTGACGTCGCTGACGCTGTCGCGGGTGGTAAACCCGGCATCAAAGATCAGGGCGAGCGCCTCCTGGTCGCTCAATAATTCGGCGCGCTCCGGGCTAAAGAGTCCGCGCGCGACGGCCTTCTCGCGCAATAACTGCGGCGAGATCCCGCGCCCGTCATCTTCGATCACGACCCGAATGCTGTCGCCGATATACTCGGCCTGCAGGCGGATCACCGCCTCCTGCTCCTTGCCCATTTCCTGGCGCTCCTCGGGCGACTCGATGCCGTGATCGACGGCGTTTCGGATCAGGTGAAGCATCGGCTCAGAGAGCGCGGACAGGAGCGTGCGGTCGACCTCGACATTGCCGAAGGCGTGGACCAGGCGCACGCGTTTTCCCTGCTCGCGGGCGAGGTCGCGCACCGCGCGCGGATAGTGGCTCATGACCTGGGCCAACGGCACGTGGCGCAACCCGCGCACCTCTTCGTCGAGCTGAGCGGTGCGCGAGGTGATCAGGTAGGTCTCCTCGCGGGTGCCGCTGGTGAAGTCGTCAAACCGATGCACGACGTTGCGCAACTGACTCACGGTCTGAATCGGCAAGACCCCGTCCAGGCGCTCCAACCACAGGCGCAGGTCATCGCGAATCGAGGCCAATTCGCCCAGGCCGTAGTTCAGGCGCCGGCTGAGCAAGAGCACCTCGCCGGCGACGTCGCCCAGGCGCTCAAGCTTCTCCAGGTCCACGCGCAGGCTGCCGCCGACTTGCAGGCGAAGCAGGCGGTCCGAAGAGGTCGAACTCGGCGAATCATCCGACTTGCCCGAGCCATCGCGCCGGGCGGTGGCCACCTGGGAGGCGTCGATGCGCGCGCGCGTGGAGCGACCGTGGCCACCCCGGCGCAACCCGCCGGGCGCCCAACTTCGGTCGACGCCCTCGGAGTCCATCGCCGTCGCGCGCGAGCCCTCGCCGCCCGAAGCTCTCAGCCCGTCCTGAAAATCGTCGCTCGGCCCCGCACTATCTCCCCAACTATCGGCCGCAAGCGAGGCCGCCAGGTCGTCGAATTGGCTCGCCGGCGCCTGGCTTGGCGGCTCGTAAAACACCTCTGAGATCGGCGGGGAACTCGGCAATGCCGCCGCGCTTCGCGCGCCCGTCACCCGCTCGACGAACCCCGACAGATCGACCGGCGCGTCCGACGCCCCGGCCGATTTGGTGAGCAATTGCCGCACGATATCGAAGCCCTCAAACGCGACATCGACCACATTCTGCGGGATCTCGAAGCCGCGCTCGGTGATCAGCGTGAGCAGATGCTCGGTTTGATGAGACACCAGGTTCACATCGGCAAAGCCCATCATCTTGGCTTCGCCTTTAAGCGTATGAATCTCGCGCAGAATCTCCTCGGTCGCCTCAGCGTCCATGGGATCATGCTCAAGCTGCACCAGCAGCACGTTCATGCGCTCGATACGGTCGAGCGCGACGGCTCGAAATTTCTCGATCAGGGCGCCAAAGCTCATGATTCCTCGGACTTCTCGGAGGGACGTGCGTTGGATGCGCTCGACTCACTCGCCTTCTTGTCGAGCTCTCGCTCCAGGGCGTCGAGCTCGGCGTCGATATTTCCGGAATCCTCGCGCAGCGACCCCACGCCGGCGCCCGCAATATCGTCGAAATCACTGAGCTCATCGAGCTCCCCAAAATCGGCCTCAAGCGTCATCTGAGCCGCGGGGCGACCCGCGACCATCTTGCTCATAACCTCGTGCTGCTGCTCCTCCGAGAGCTGCGTGGAGAACTCGATGGTGGGCTGATCGGCCCCCGAATCCGACGGAATATCCGACGTCTGCTCCAGCGAAGACGCGGCCGCCTCCGGCTCGAATTCACCCGCCTCCTCGGCGGGTTTCGCGGCCGCCGGTTTGCTCGACTTGCTCAGCGGAATCGCCGAGGTGCGCGCGCTCTGCGGGGCGCCGCGATAGACCGGGCGCACGGGCGCGCGGGCGGCAAACGACCCCGTCCGGGACGCCGGAGGGAGCGCGCCGAGCTGAAATTTATCGACCAGCCCGCGCAGGCTCTCAGCGAGCTTCACCAGCTCACTGGCCGCCATCGTCACCTGCTGCGTGCCGGCAACGTCCTGGTTGATCAGGCAACTGAGCTCGTCCATCGACTGGGTGACCTGCTCGGTGCCCGACTTCTGTTGCTGGGTAATCAGCGTGATCTTCAGCGCGTTATCGGTGGTATTCTCCGACAGGCGCGTCCCCTGCTCGGTCGCCATCGCCGTGGCCACCGAGGACTCCCCGATGTCGACGACCAGACCTTTGATATCGGAGACCGACCCGGTGATATTCTCGGCCAGGCGGCGCATCTCTGCGGCGACCAGCGTAAATCCCTTGCCGGCCTCGCCGGCGCGCATGCCCTCAAGGCTGGCGTTAAGCGCGAGCAAATCGGAGCGGTCCGCGATGCGTTTGATATTCTCAAGGATCTCGCTGATACGCTCGGTGTGATTCTTAAGCTCCGTGATGCGCTCGCTCACCGTGCGGTTATTGCCCTGGGTCTTCTCGGCGGATTTAAACACATGCTGGGCGTTCTCGGCGATCTTTTTAGCCGAGGCGAGCAGCGTCTCCATGGTGCGCTGGGTCTCCTCGACGCTGGCCGCCTGGTGGTTGGCCGCGGACTCTTGCTCGCGCAAGACCGCCAGAATTTGCTCGGCGGCGGTCGAGATATGAATCGCGGTGCCCGAAATCTCTTCGACCAACCCGCGCAGCCAATCGACCATCTGATTAAAGGAGTTGGTCAGCTCGCCCTGCCCCTCGATGGTGGTCGTGAGGTCGCCGCCGCTGATATCGATGGCGCGCTGGGCCATGACCCGAAGATTGAGCACCATATAGCCGAAGGCATCGCCCAATTCGCCGGGGATCTTCTGATTTAACAGCGGGCTATTGAGCTGGTCGCGCGAGATCATGCGCGCCTGAATCGTCAGGCGGCGGCGCTGGTTAATCAGCTCGGCGAAGCTGCGCTCGAGGTCTCCGTCGCTGGCCTTCACCGGGATGTCGGCGTCGGAGAGGCGCTGGCTGCGAAGGACCTTTTTCTCGACGCTGCTCACGTCGTATTTGCCATCGGCGAGCTCGCGCGCCTGGGCCGACACGGCGTTGAGGCGCGCGACCATCCGGTTGGTCGCCACCCGCAGGCGCTCGACCTCATAGCTGCCCTTGGTGGTCAGGGGGCGCTGGTTCAGGTCGCCCTGGGCGATCCCCTCGACCACATGAGTAATCGCGGATAGCGGGGCGAGCGCCCGGCGGGTAAGAATCGCCAGGCCCAACCCGACGATCGCGACCACCACCGATAGGACGACCGGAGAAACTTCAATCAGGTCACGCCCCAATAAGGCGGCGATCGCCACCACCGTCAAAGCAGCAAAGCCCACGGTGATATGAAGCCATAGTTTTTGCATCGCGGCTCTCCATTTTACTCAAAAAATTCGGTTCAACGGGTCAAACTAAGCAGGTCGAGCATCCAGACGATATCGCCATTCTCGTCGACCCCACAGGCCGGCTTAAGCACGTCGGGCAGGTAATTTCGAAGCCACTTCGGCAGCGCCATAATCCGCGAGGCGGTCCAGGTCTCAAAGCCCTGCACCTCGCCGATGATCACGCCCACCGGCGGGCCGATCTCGGCCACCACAAAGCCGACATGCCCGCCGCCCAAGGGGCGAAGCCCAAGACGCGGCGCGGGGTCCACCAATTGTAACCCGTGCCCCTCACGGTAGTCGAGCACGCTGCTGATCTGTTTCAACTCGAGCGCAAGCTGAAGCGGCCCAAAACGCGTGCGGACGACTTCGACTTTAAGCTGGGACGGCGAAGACTCAGTCATGGAAGAAATTCTACAAAGGGCGTTGGGGGAGGAATCGGGGGCGACACGGGCGCCAAGCGCGGTTATTGCACCGCCGCATCGCTGAGCAATTTGGACACGTCGAGCAAGACCGTCGCCTTATCGCGGTTGATCTGAATCCCGGCGGCGTAGCGGCGCGTGCGCGCGTTGATGGAGTCCGGGATCGCGCCGCGGTCGACGTCCTCAAGCGGCCACTCATCCATCCCGCTGACCACGTCGGCCTCGATGCCCACCGTGTAGGAGTCGGCCTCAACGATCACGATGCGCCCCTGGTGCTGCTCCCCGCGCCGCTGCGCCGGGTCCAGCCACTTGCCCAGGTTAAGAATCCCGAGCACCTGCCGGCGATAGACCGTGACCCCGCGCACATGACTCGGCGCCCCGGGCACCGGCGTCACCCGCAGGTCCGACACGATCTCGCGCACATATTCGGAGGGCACCGCGTAGAGGAAGTCCCCCACCTGAAAACGCAGCACCGACACCAGTTGGACGGCCGCGACGTCTTCGGAATCCGCGTCATCCCAATCGAATCGGTCGGGACGATGCGCCTCCTCGATCAACGCGTCGAACTCGTCCAACCCACCTAACCCCAGGTTTTTCTCGTCTGAATAACTCATGCTCGCTCATCTCTTTGGGCGTCGACGCTCACAAATACCGCCACCCTACGTGGCAGGCGGCAACGTCTGTGGAGCATAAACGATGTTCGCCCGAGGTGCACGCGAGGAGTCTGGCGCATGAGCCTATTGGTCACTGCGCGTCAGATCATATTCCATCAAATCATGGGCGACCGAGGAGTTCGGAAAGATCGCGCGCGCGCCGCGCACAAACTCGTCGGTGCGCAGGTATTTTTGAGAAATATGGGTCATGATCAGCTTCTTGGCGCCGGCTTTTTTGGCGCAACGCGCCGCGTCGCCGGCGGTGGAGTGGCCGCGTTGGTGGGCCATCTTCTCGTCGCCGGCGGGGTAAGTCGCCTCGTGGATCAGCAGGTCGGCGCCCTCGGCGAGCTGCAGGGCGCCGTCGCAGGGGGAGGTGTCGCTGACGTAGGCGATCTTCAGGCCGGGGCGGTCCGGGCCGAGCACGTCTTCGGGGGCGATGGTTCGACCATCTTCGAGCGTCACCGATTCGCCGCGCTGCAGCTTCCCGAACATCGGCCCAGACGGCACGCCGAGCGCGCGCGCGGCGTTGACGTCAAAGCGGCCCGGGCGCGGTTTTTCGACCAGCGCGTAGCCCCAGGTCTCGATGCGGTGGCGCAGCGGGGCGATCTCGATATGGAAATCCTCCTCCTCGTAGACCACGCCGGGTTTGGTATTTTCGTGCACGTTGATCGGAAAGCTCGGCCACAAAATATGCAGGTCGCGCAGGGTTTTTAGCCACTGATTCAGCCCCACCGGCCCGTAGAGCCCGAGCGCTTCTTCGCGCCGATTCAGCGTCAGGGAGCCGGCAAATCCGGGCAATCCATTGACGTGATCGCCGTGAAAATGGGTCAAAAAAATCGACTCCAGCGCGCCGGAGCGCAGCGAGGAGCGCGACAACTGCACCTGGGTCCCCTCGCCGCAGTCGAAGAGATATAATTTCCCCTGGCGAAAGATGCCCAGCGACGCCACGCCGCGATGCGCCATGGGTTTTCCACTTCCGGTGCCTAAAAATACAACGCGTACCGACATATTAGAAACTCTTGAGAGCGCAAAGGATTTCGGGCGCGCGCAGCAGCGGCCAAAAGGATGCGCAAAGTTTTATGACTGACTTTGCCCTGTGTTCAAGGGCGACAAACTTCTGGAATCGAAAACCCGCAGGATTTTTTCTCCGCGAAGGGGCGCGGAACATAGCAAGCCGGCCGAATCGCGGCAAGCAGTGCATTTGGCGGCCAAACAGCCCGCATTCGAGCAAATTCTTTGCACAATCCCGCGAAAGCACTACTCTCTTCGGCGAGCTTCGGCTACCCATACGGCGCATACGCGCGGCGAAGCCCGGCCCTGGTCGGGATGAATTCTGAAGGAAATATTTAGCTATGAAAAAAATCTATTATTCATATTTTATCGCATTGGCCCTGACCGCATTTAGTGTACCGGCGAGCGCGCAGCGGGCGCCGGTTCAGGTCGAAAAGGCGGCGCCGCAGGCGACCAACCCCTCGGCCGAGCTTCGCCAAAAAAACGAGCGCCTCAAAGCGGCGATCGAGGCCGCGCTGGCGGGCAGTGATGTCACCCAGGGTAAGGTCGGCATCCTCGCCGTGGACGCCGCGACCGGGCAGGTTTTATATGCGCGCGACGCCGACCGCTCGATGAGCCCGGCCAGCAATACCAAGCTTATCACGGTGGCGGCGGCGCTCGATGAGTTCGGCCCCGCCCACACCTTCCAGACCGAATTGCTCGCCGAAGGGCTCGACGCCAACGGCGAGCTGGTCGGCGATACCCTCAAAGGCCCGCTCTATATCAAGGGCGGGGGCAACGCGTTTTTGCTCTACGAGAACTTCCTCGACTGGGCCAACGACCTGCGCCTGCAGGGCGTCAAGAAGATCGGGGGCGGCATCGTGGTCGATAATACGCTGTTTGCCGGCGAGGATCTTCCGCCGCTCTTTGACACCAAAAACGAAGACGCCGCCTACCGCGCGCCCATCGGCGCCCTGTCGGTCAACTTCAACGGCGTCACCGTGCTGGTGGACCCGGGCGAAAAGGCCGGCGACGCGGCGACCTATCGCTTTGTCCCGGCCAACAAACATATTCAGGTCGTGAACCGCGCGACCACGACCAGCGGGCGGCGCCGAAATATCCAGGTCAGCTCCGAGACCATCCCGGCCACCGGCGACGCCGAGATCGGCACCCGCATCGTCATCAGCGGCAATATCGGGCTGGACGCGCGCACCTTCCAAAGCCGGCGAAAACGCATCGATAACCCCGCCCAATTTGCCGGCGCGGTCTTCATCGAGGCGCTCCGGGCGGTCGGCATCGAGGTCGCGCAAAAAGTCAGCACGGGCAAGACGCCCGCGGGCGCGAAGGTGATGGTCACGCACGCCTCGCAGCCGCTCTCCTACACGGCGTTTGCGACCAATAAATGGAGCAATAACTTCATGTCCGAGATGCTCCTGCGCATGCTGGGGACGACCCAGGGACGCGCGGGAACATGGGCCGCGTCGCAGGCGGCGGTGCTCGAATTTTTGCAAAAGTCGGGCATCGACACCACCGATATGGTCGTCAAAAACGGCAGCGGTCTCTACGACGGAAACCGCACCTCGCCGCGCCAATTTGTCGAGCTATTGCGCTTTATGGCCACCCACCAATGGGCGCCGGAATACCGCGCCTCGCTGGCGATCTCGGGCGTCGATGGCACCCTCGCTCGCCGCCTCGAAGACGCGTCGGTGCGCGGTAAAATCCGCGCCAAAACCGGCACCCTCAACGAGTCCGCGGCGCTGTCGGGATATATGCGCACCGCGACGAATCGCGAGATCGCGTTTTCGATCATCTTCAACGACCCGCCCACCTTTGCCTGGCGCTACCGCCCGGTGCAGGACCGGGTGGCCGAGGCCATCGAGGCTTTCGACGACTAAGCCCTGCGGCGTCTCGTGCGTGATATTCCCGGGAGGGCGTTTAAATTCATAGTTGATTGGTGTGGATTACTTGCTAAAATAGAAAAACGCCCATCCCGGGCCGGTTAAATACGTGAGGTACGCCCAATGTGTCGGCTTTTTGGATTCCGCTCGGTCATCGACAGCCAGGTGCATCGCAGCCTTTTGGACTGCGATAACGCGCTGGTCCACCAGAGTGAGCGCCACTGCGACGGCTGGGGCGTCGCGTATTATGTGCACGGCGTGCCCCATATGATCAAAAGCGCGCGCAGCGCCATCGAGGACAACCTCTTCGCGCGCGTCAGCGGCATCGTGTCGGCGCAAACGGTCGTGGCGCACCTGCGCCTGGCGACCGCCGGGCGCAACTCGATGGTCAATTGTCACCCCTTCCAATTTGGCAGCTGGATCTTTGCCCACAACGGGCAGATCCCCGACTTTCAGACCCACCGCGACGCCCTGCTCGGGCATATCGACCCGGATCTTCGCCGCTTCGTGCTCGGCGACACCGACAGCGAGGTCATCTTCTATATGCTGCTCAGCGTCTTGCGCCGCTGCATCGATCTGGCCGACCCGAACCCGCCGATCGCCTGCATTCTCGACGCCACCGAGCAGACCATCGCGACGATTCACGCGCTCACCGGACAAAATTGCTATGAGTCCAGCCAGCGCGAAGACCTCTATCTGTCGTTTATCTTGACCAACGGTCAGGTGATGGTGGGGCATCAGGGGGGGAAACCGCTCTTTTTTAGCACCCACAAAAATCGGTGTCCGGAGCGAAATACCTGCCCGAGCTTCGGGCGAAGCTGCGAGATGGCGGTGCGCAGCGGGCCGGTCAATCACCTATTGCTGACCAGCGAGCCGCTGCGCGGCGATAATGTGTGGAGCGACATGGCCCCCGGCCAGACCGTCGCGGTCGACCGGGAGATGAACCTGCAGATCTTTGAGAAGAAGACCGCCGAGCCGATGTCGGCGTCGGCGTGATGCGCCCCGCGACCGCCTTAGACGCTCTCCTCGAGCTCTTCGATGGCCTCCTGGATCTCGTCGCGCGGCATGTCGACCTCCTCCAATAATTCGTCGGGCAATTTCAGCAGCCCGTTATAAAAACGAATGCCGCGCTGGGCGTGGTCGGTCGGGTCGTCAGCCAGCGCCACCGCCGCGAAGATCGCGTCTTCGGCGTGGTCATAGCGCTGCAGGCGCGCCTCAATCTCGAAAATCTTTCGCCACACCTCGGCCTGCTCGTCTTTACTGAGCACGGTGGACACCTTGCGCGTGCGCAAAACCGCGCGCATCAGCGCGTTCGAGCCATCTTCCTCATGCGACAACTCGCAGCCCAGCCCGTTCTTCAGGCACAGAACCCCGAGCTCATAGCCACGCTCGGCGGCCTGGGGGTGCCCCTGGGACTCGCTGAGCTCCGCGTAGCGCAAAAAGAGCCGGCCAACCTCGGCGGCCAGGCGCGGGTCGAAGTCCTCGATCATCTCCTCGGGACGCACGAAGAGCAGCTCGCGGCGAGTGCGGAACACCTCGGCCAAGACGCCTTCGAGCTCGAAGAGCGCGCCGGGCTCATCGGTGATTTCGACCGACTTCTTGCCGTCGGGACCCAAAAAAATCCCGGCATAGGAATCAGCCAATTGCTTCATCATGCGAAGAAGAAAATCCTGTCGAATGCCCATCAATGATCCCTAAAAGAGGAAGATAAATTGCCCGTCGAACTTGTAGGACGCCCCCAATTATCGCGCAAGAGCGATTTGCGCGGGCGTCGGCCACCCAAAATCGCGCGCGCGCATATGGAGTACGGCCGAAATCTATGCTAGCTCGAAGGCAGTGAATCACTATTCATTTCACATCCCACGAGGCCATAAATGACGAAGCAACCCGCGAAATTAGAAACCCGCTTCACCGAACAAGTCGGCATCGAAGTGCCGCTTATCTGCGGGGCGATGTACCCCTGCTCAAACCTGGAATTGATCGCCGCGGCCTCGGAAGCCGGCGGCATCGGCATCATCCAGCCGATCTCGTTGATGTTCGTGCACGGCCACGATTTGCGCGAAGGCATCCGAGAGATCCGCAAATTGACCGACAAGCCGATCGGCTTCAACGCGCTGGTCGAGCAATCCTCGCAGGTCTACGAGGATCGCATGAAGAAGTGGGTCGACATCGCCATCGAAGAAGGCGTGCGCTTCTTCATCACCGCGCTGGGCTCGCCGGATTGGGTGGTCAAAAAAGTCCACGCCGTCGGCGGCGTGGTGTACCACGACGTGACCACGCTCAAGTGGGCAAAGCGCGCGATTGAAGGCGGCGTCGACGGGTTAATCTGCGTGAATAAACGCGCCGGCGGGCACGCCGGTGAAGAGTCGCCGCAGAAGCTTCTGGCCGACCTCAAGGCCCTGGGCGTCCCGCTGATCTGCGCCGGCGGCATCGGCGACGAAGCGCAATTTATCGAGGCCCTCGAGATGGGCTATGACGGCGTGCAGATGGGCACCCGCTTCATCGCCACCACCGAGTGCAGCGCGCATATCGACTACAAGCACGCGATCCTCGAGGCCGAGGCCGACGATATCGTGTTGACCGAGAAGATTTCGGGCATCCCGGTCGCCGTCATCCAGACCGAGTACGTCAAAAAAGTCGGCACCCACGCCAGCTGGCTGGCCAAAAAACTGCTGCAACACCCCAAGGGCAAGCATTATATGCGCGGCTATTATACCCTGAAATCCCTGTGGCAGCTCAAGAGCGCGTCCACCAAGGGCATGAATTATAAGGACTATTTCCAGGCAGGAAAAAGCGTCGACGGGATCACGAAGATCGAATCCGTCGCCGATATCGTCAGCCGCTTTGCCGACGCGGTGCGCGCGAAAGCGCCGGTGAGCGCAGAGGCGGAAGATGACGTCGAGGCCGACGCGACCACCGAATAAATAGACGCCTTAGGCGCGCCTTTTTGCGGGGCGCGCCTAAGGTTCCACCGCCCGAGTCTCGGCCTGCATGGCGCCGGCCGCCTCTCCCAATCCCGGCTCGCTGGCCACCACCTGGCTGCCAAATAGCGCGTCGAGCCAGTCGCGCAGCCGAGCGTTGATCGCCACCGCCCAGGCCCCCAGGCGCGTGCGCTCCAGGAGCAAATAGACCGACCCGGCCAGCATCCCGCCGGCCAGGACATCGACCACATAATGGTGGGTCAGATAGACCGCAAAGAAGCACATCGCCAGCGCGTAGCCCCAGGCCAACAGGCGAAAGATCTTCTTTCGCGTCCACAGGGCCACCCAGATCGGCGCGGCCGCGTGGAGCGAGGGCATCGCCCCGAAAACATACGTTGACTGCTTATAAAGGCCTTCAAAATGCGGGGTCCCCAGCCAGACATCGACCCGCGCGAGTCCGGCGGGGCTTCCGAGCAGCGGCCCCTCGAGGTTCAGCGTCGCCGGCGCGACCAGCCCGTGCGCCTCGACATACCAGGGCGGCGCGACCGGAAAGAGCGCCCAGCAGGCCATCCCGACCCCGTTAAAGATCAAAAAACCCCAGAAATATTTATCGACCCGCAACGCGGGCGCCTCATTCTCGCGATAGCTGCGCCACCAGAGATAGACGCCGAAAATAATGACCGACGGGATGTGGGTCGAGTACCAGAGGCCGCCGGGCAAATCGAGAATGAGTGAATTATGCTGGGCAAAGAAATCAACCGGCCCGAGCGCTCCTGTGCTGGGGCTCATCCAGCCAAATAGCCACGCTTCCAGACGATAAATCGCGGCGCTGGGGGCCATATCATAAGAGCGATTTAGGAGCAGGCGCATCAGGTCATAGGAGAAGCCAAAGATCGCCGCCGGCCACACCGCGACCGCCAACGAGCGCGTTACCCGAGAAGCCCCGAGCAACACCAAGAATAGGAGAATGAGCCCCCAATGCTCGACGCGCAGGGGGTTCATCCACCCGTAGAAAACCAGGAGCACTACGAGCAGGCATAGCGCGGCGAATCGTTTATCGAAAATACCGCCGATTCGGGGTCCTTTCATGGTGACCTCCGCGGCCTCTTCAGGGGTTACTCGCGCGGATACGCGCTCTCGGCGACCAGGATGCTCTGAATAAGAAGGTTCACACCTAATATCGACCCCAATCCGAAAATTGCGACCATCCCGAGGCTAAAGAGCCCGTTATGTTGGGCGAGTAACAGCGTGCCAAAGCCGAGCATTGAGGTCAGATAAGCCACTGATATTGCACCCATAAGATGAAAGTGTGAGCTCAGATATTCGCGGATCTCCCCGGCCTCCTCGCCCCTATAAATTCGGCGCCCCTTTAGAAGGATATGAAAGCTCGCGTCGACCCCCAGCCCGAGCCAAACCGGCAGGGCGACGATATTCATAAAGTTAAAATGCGAGCCGACCAGCCCGTTTATGCCCAGCGCGACCAGAAGCGCGAGCGTGAGGGTGCAAAGCTGCAGAATAAAGAGCGTGAAGTCGCGAAGCAGCAACACCGATAATAGAAGGAGTCCGAGCAAGGTGATCCCGAACATCCACAGCGCGTCGTCTTTGGCGGTATGAACGATATCTCGGAGCAAAAAAGACTCCGAGATCGCGCCATATCCCTGCCCGGGTTCGGCCCCTGGCAGGTCGGCGAGGATCCGCGCCCAGGCATCGATCACCTCGACGGTCTCCAATTCAACCGCCGGAAAGACGAGCACCACCCCCTTCGACTCCGAGTCGAGCCGTGAGAATTGGCGCCGAATCTCGTCGGGAATATCGCCCTCTTTAAGCGGCTTCGCGCGCAACACCTGCTCGACCTCATCGAGGTGACGCAGAAGCGCCTCGTCACGCTCATCCTGCGGTACTTCCTCCAGGCGGCGCGCAATCTGAGCGAGTACTTTGCGTTTCTCGGCCACATCGGTGGGCAAAAAGGTCTCGAGCGAGAGCACCTTATCGACGAGCGCAGGCCCCTTATGACGCGCGACGCGACGCTCCAACTCCTCGACAACCTGTACGCTCCCCTGCGCGGAATCCGTGAGGATAAGCGTAGGCGTCTGCGACTCGCCGAGCATCGCGTTGATCCGCTCGTCGAGCTCCCAGGAGGGCGCGGAGGTCGACTGGAGCACCGAGAAATCCTGGTTTAATCGAAGCCTCGGCAGCCCGATGGCCGCCGCGACGACGAGCAAAAATAGGAGCAGACGGGCGATAAGTCCGGCGCGGGCGAGCCGGGCCATCGGCATCCCAACCGGACCGTCTTGCAGCCACGAGAGCAGTCGCATGTCGAGGTTCTGCGCGTCCTTCGCGCCCTCGCCGCTCGCCGCTTCGCGCGCCCGTTTTGGGCCCGGCCGCGCCGTCAGATTGATACCCCTGCGCTCCGCCACGCCCACCGCACAGGGGAAGATCAGCAGATAGGCGAGAAGTATGAGCGGCAGCCCGCCCACCGCGATCACCCCGAATTCATAGAACGCCCGGAACCCTGAAACCATCAGGCTCCCCAGCGCGATCATTGTCGTAAGCGCCGCTGCCATATTCGCCCGCCCGGTCGACGCCAACATCTCAAATAGCGCTTCCTGCGGCGCTAATTTCTGGCGCAATTCGCGAAATCGGGAGAAAAAATGAACGCCATAGTCGGCCCCCAAACCGATCAGCACCGCCCCCAAAAAGGCGGTCATGATATTGAGGCTACCAAAGGCGATCGACGCCCAGGCGAAGGTCCAGATCACGCCCACCACCAGCGGCGTAAGCACCAAAAAGGTCGCGCGAAAGCTGCGCAAATAGAACCACAGGAAGAGCAATAACACGCCTAACGCTACGCTGGTCGACACTGACAAGTCCCGCTTGAGCATCTCCTCTAGATCGACGCGTTTTTTATAGCGGCCGGTCAACCCGACGCGAATTTTCGGCCCCCCTGCGGCCGCAATGCGCTCGGCGCGGCCGGTCACGATGCGCTCCACATCATCCACCAAAGACGAGGCTCTCCCCAGATCGGATGGAGGAAAGTCCGGATAGACAAAGAACGCCAGGAAGCCGCCATCCTCGGCGATATAATAGGGCGATTGGGCGAATTCAGGGTATTTTTCGGCGAGGCGCTCCTCATCGAGCAACTCGGGCATTGGGTCGCCGGAACCAGATTGGGTCGCGTCCGCCGCGTCGTCGGCCTCATCGTCGAGCCCCACAAAGAGCGGATTTGCGCGCGCCTCCGCCTGGTCGAAGCGCTGATTCAAATAGGCCTGGGCGTCCCGAAGATCCTCCATCTGGGCGAAGAGCAATCGGTAGCCTTTGAGCGAATCCAGGGGCCGGCGCACCTCGACATGCTCGACACCTTCGACGTCGCGCAGCAAAACTGCATATTCTTCGGCGAGCTTCTTAAGCGCTACCGGTGGGCGCTTCTGCGCCCCAATCGCGGTCGGGATTGATAGAATATTCGGGCGCGAATCGGCAGGAGGCTCTATCTCCAGCACCACGGTCAGTCGACCGATTTGCCCGCCATAAGTTTTTTCGAGAAGTTCGAGACCCGCAACGCTGGGAGCGGTTCGCGGCAACAAACGGGTGATATCGGCCTCGATATCGAGTTGAGACGCCAAGAAAAGTGCCCCGGCAGTGAACAACCCGAGCGCGAGCAATATCTGCCAGGAAAAGCGTCTGCAGAAGTTTAGATACAACCGCAACACGCCCATCTGTTTTCTCCCCTCGTCTCGATGGAATCTCAGCGCCGAAAAGTCGTCATTTGCTCGCCTCAACTTCGTCCGCGGATGGGGCGGTTGTACTTCGTGCCCCGAGCCCACCGAAGACAACGTAGCGCGACAGCGGATAGGTCCAAAAGAGCCAGATCACCCCCTTCGACAGCGCCCAACCCACCGAGGCACCGACCACCGTCCCCATCGCCCCGACCAGGATGGTGGTAAAGGTCCCGTGGGCAAGCGCGCCCAACCAACTCACAACAAAATAGGTCAGCGCCGATTGCTTTAGCGGCGCATTAAAACGCCCAAACACCCAAAATCGACTCAGCGTATAGTGGACACCGCCACCAAAAATCGCGGCGATTGCAGCGGCGAACCCGACGGAGAAAACCCCATTGCGGACCAGGGTCCACAATAATATCGAGTAGACGAGCGCATCGATGAGCGTAGCAGCCACGCTTGCCAGCGATGCACCGCCGAGATCGCGAAGGTATCGGTTAGAAAACGTCATAAGCGCGTCGGGAGCAGAAGTCTGAGTACGCCGGTCGGCGCGCGAGCCGGAGGAATCCGGGCGCGCGTACGACCTTTAACGCATGGCCTCAGCCCCGGATTCCAGCGCAACCTCGCTGGCCAACGCTGCACCGGTGTGCCCACGAGCAATTTTCGCGTCTTTTGCATTCGCTAACCCTGGATAATCGCGATGGTTATTGGGGTCATCGCTTAGTGCTTTGAACGCCCAATCAGCGCGCCGAAGCGCGGTGATCGTGCTTAAGAATGCGAGGATCCCCACGCCGAGCACCGCGACCAGAGAGACCGAATTATCAGCCGTCGCTGGTTGAAATGCGCTCACGATCGGCGCCGCAAAAAGAGTGATAATGAGCCAGAATGTGCGCTCAGGACGCTGCATCAAGCCGATGGAGCAATCCACGCCGAGGGCCTCGGCGCGCGCGCGCGCGTAGCTGATCAGCAGCGATGCGGTCAGCGCCCACACGGATAGCCAAGTGAGAGGGCCGCCCGCACCGTAATAGGCGAGTCCGCCGAAGACCACGCACTCGGCGCAGCGATCCGCGAAGGAGTCCAGAAACGCCCCGCTCTTCGAGCCGATCTCAAGGTGACGCGCGAGCAACCCGTCGAGCAAATCGAAGGTCGCCGCGGCCACGAGCAACCAGGCGCCCAGCATCAACGAGCCCACGGCCAGCGCCCCTCCGGCAAATATCGCCAGGGCAAGCGCCCCGAGCGTGAGATGATTGGGCCGCACTCCCCAGCGCCCCAGCCGCTCGATCACCGGGGTGATCAGCCAATACCAGTAGGCGATCAACACCCGCGGCATCAGCAAGGACCCCTCCCGGCGCAGCGGCGCTTCGGCGTCAATGGGACGACGCAAAAAGACGACCAGGAGCCCCACGAGAACCAGCGCGAGCGCAATGCCGGGCGTAAGCTTCGCCAGCAATTCGGTCCATCTTGGGGGGCCCATGGTCTCTCTCGGCTTGAGGGTCAACGCATCGCAACTCCATGATGCTCGGGGGGTTTATCGATCGGAGCGAAGCTCCCGGGAGTCCGTATTCGGCAAGATCGCCGGGTCCCACGGATGGTCCACGCTGACATCCGCATCGGCCAGGATGCGCAATTGCGTAAAGAGCATGCGCTCCTGAGCCATCAGCGCGTGCACGACACCCTCGCCGGGGTCGGCCTGCGGGCTCTTGAAATAATAGGACAGCCAGGTCTGATTGCCGCTCTGCCCCTTGCGTTGCGCCAGGTCAGCCAGCAGCGCAAGATCCAGGACCAGGGGCGCTGCAAGAATCGAGTCGCGGCATAGGAAGTTGACCTTGATCTGCATCGGATAGCCCATCCACCCGAAGATATCGATATTATCCCAGCCCTCTTTGGCGTCGCCGCGCGGCGGATAATAGTCGATGCGCACCTTATGGTGCATATCCCCATAGAGTTGGGGATTCTGGTCCGGGCGAAAGATCGAGTCGAGCACCGATAATTTACTCTCCTCTTTGGTCTTAAACGAGCCGGGATCATCGAGGACGAGACCGTCTCGATTGCCCAGAATATTGGTTGAATACCAACCACTTACGCCCAGCTGGCGACTGGCAATACCCGGCGCCAGGATCGTCTTCATCAGCGTCTGGCCCGTCTTAAGGTCGTGGCCGGCGAAGGGCACACCGTATTGCTCGGCCATCTCGACGAGCGCCGGCGTATTCAGCGCGCGGTTTGGCGCGCTATTAATAAACGGCACCCCCGCCTTGATATGGGCATAGGCGTAGATCATCGTCGGGCTGATGGCGTCATCATTGCCGCGAAGTCCGGCCTCAAAGGCCTTGAGCGACGCATGGACGGGTTCGACGTCCACGAAGACCTCGGTCGAGCCGCACCACACCCCGACCGCGCGCGCGCAACCGTTCTGCGCCATAAAGCGCTCGATATCCGCGACGAGCGCCTCCGCCGCGTCCATCTTGGTCTTATACTTCTTGACATTTGGGCCGGTGATATTTCGCACAAAAGCCGGGTCAAAGACCGCCTTCATCGGCCGAATCGCCTCAAGCTCCTCCTGAAGCGGCGCCAGAAAGTCCCGGGTTAAAACCCCCGCGTTGCACGCGGCTTCGTAGCAATTATCCTCGAAGATATCCCAGCCGCCGAAGACCAAATCATCCAATTCGGCCAGGCCCACGACATCCTTAATCCGCGGCGGCATCGCGTCGGGCGCGTCCGCAGACACCGGCATGCGCCCCAACTGCGTCAGGCTGCCGATCGGCGCCCCCAGACCACGCCGGGCCGCGATGGCCCCCGCGATAAAGGTGGTCCCTACCGCCCCCAATCCGGGCAATAGAACCGCCAATTTTCCGCCTGTTTTTCCGTTCGTCGAATAATCCGCTTGTCTATTCACAATTGACCTCTCGAGGCGGGCATTGATGCCCATTGGTGGCAGCCGATCCCCCGCGCGTTTCCCAAGATTACCCCTCTAAGCGTCGGCGCCGGCAGTATTCAACAAGCTAGAACCCGCCCAGCGCTTTCCAAGTAATTATTTTCTCCCCCTCTATCTTGTCTCCACACCGCGCGCTGCTTCACGCACCCGCCCCGCGCCGCGCCGCGCCGCGCGCGCTGCTCGCCCCTAAATTCGATTTATTTGTTGCCCTCTCACACTCGGTGCCCAAGTTTGCCGGTCAAGGACGTAAAACAAGGGAAATGCCTCGACGCTCAGGGCGAATCGCGCTCGCGACATATCAAGCTCCACGGGTCCGCAACCCACGCTTATATGAACCGGCCATCGCTGCGCGACTATTGCTCGCGCGCTCGCCTACTATAGGCCTGCCTTTAGCCATCCATAAGATGGGTGCGCGCCGCGCTAGATTGCCCCCAGTTTTATCCTTCGCTTTCGCGGAGTGTCCGCCGCTTCATTAACGCCGATCTAATTCTCTTCAAGGAGCTCGCACCCCTATGAGTGATATCGCGATTGAAATGCCCGAAGGTATAAACATAACCGGACCGATCACCGAAGAATACGCAGATATTCTCAGCCGCGATGCGCTTGAGTTTGTGGCGAACCTGCACCGCAAACTCAACCCTCGCCGCCTCGAATTGCTCCAGGCGCGCAGCGAACGCGACGCGAAGCTCCAGGCCGGTGAGCGCCCCGACTTTCTCGCCGCCACCGCTGACGTGCGCGCGGGCGATTGGAAGGTCGCCCCCATCCCCCAAGCGCTGCAAAAGCGTCACGTCGAGATCACCGGGCCCGTGGACCGAAAGATGGTCATCAACGCCCTGAACTCGGGCGCCGACACATTCATGGCCGACTTCGAGGACTCCAACTCCCCCACCTGGTCAAATAACGTGCTCGGCCAGCGCAACCTGCGCGACGCGGTGCGTGGCACCATCGAATTTGAACATCCCACCAAGGACAAGACCTACCGGCTCAATGACAGCGTCGCGACCCTGCTAGTGCGCCCGCGCGGCTGGCACCTGGTCGAAAAGCATATGACCGTCGACGGCGACGAAGTCAGCGCCTCACTCTTCGACTTCGGCCTCTATTTCTTCCACAACGCCTCGGCGCTGTTGGCCAAGGGAAGCGGCCCGTATTTCTATCTCCCCAAGCTCGAAAGCCACCTTGAAGCGCGTCTTTGGAACGATGCCTTCTGCCAAGCACAGGACGCCCTGAAAATCCCGCGCGGGAGCATCAAGGCGACCGTCCTCCTCGAAACGATCCTGGCGGCCTTTGAGATGGACGAGATCCTCTATGAGATCCGCGAACACGCCGCCGGGCTCAACGCCGGGCGCTGGGATTATATCTTCAGCGTGATCAAGAAATTTCGAAGCGCCGAGGAGTTCCTGCTCCCGGACCGCTCCCAGATCACCATGGGTGTTCCCTTTATGCAGGCTTATGCCGAACTGCTCGTTCAGACCTGTCATAAACGCGGCGCCCACGCGATCGGCGGCATGGCCGCGTTTATCCCGAGCCGACGCGACGAAGCCGTCAACGAAAAGGCGCTGCGCAAGGTCGCCGAGGATAAAGAGCGCGAGGTCAGCCAGGGCTATGACGGCACCTGGATCGCCCACCCCGACCTGGTGCCCATCGCCCGCAAACCCTTCGACAAAAAACTCGAGGGGCGCCCCCATCAAAAGTCAGTGCTCCGCGAAGACGTCGACTGCAGCGCCGAGGACCTGCTCAACACCGACATTAAAGGCGGCAAAATCACCGAGGCGGGCCTGCGCCTCAACATCAACGTCGGCATCCAATATATCGCCTCCTGGCTCGCCGGGCAGGGGGCGGCCGCGATCTACAACCTGATGGAAGACGCCGCCACCGCCGAGATCTCGCGCTCACAGGTCTGGCAATGGATTCACCATCCGGCCGCCCGCCTGGATGATGGCCGCGAGATTACCCCCAAACTCTATAACGAAATCGTCCCCCAAGAGCTCGAGAAGATCCGCACCTTATGGGGCAAAAATTACGACGCTCAGCTCTTCGAGAACGCCCGCGTACTCTTCGACAAGCTGAGCCTCGAAGATGAATTCGTCGAGTTTCTAACCCTGATCGCCTACGAGAAGCTGCCCTAAATTGCCGGCGATAATGGCGTCAATTGTCAGAATATACCTGAAATTAAGTCGTCGATAGCGACGCAAGGAGATACCTCATGACGTATCAAGGAAAATCCGCAGCGCAACTCGAAGCCGATTGGAACGAAAACCCGCGCTGGGAAGGAATCGAACGCCCCTACTCGGGCAAGCAGGTTGTTAATCTGCGCGGCTCAGTACAAATCGAGCATACCCTGGCAAAGATGGGCGCAGCGAAATTATGGGAGCGTTTTCAAAATAACGCTCCAGTCCGCGCGCTGAGCGCGGTGACCGGCAATCAGGCCGTCCAGGAGGTCCAGGCGGGCCTTCAGGCCGTCTATGTCAGCGGCTGGCAGACCGCCGCCGACGCCAACACCGCCGGGCAAATGTATCCCGACCAGAGCCTCTATCCGGTCGACAGCGTGCCGACGCTCGTCACGCGCATCAACCAGGCATTGCAACGTGCGGACCAGATCCAATCCATCGAGAAGAAGGGAAATATCGACTGGTACGCACCGCTGGTCGCCGACGCCGAAGCAGGCTTCGGCGGCAACCTCAACGCCTTCGAGTTGATGAAGTCGATGATCGCCTCGGGCGTGGCTGGTGTTCATTTTGAGGACCAACTCTCCTCGGCCAAAAAATGCGGCCATATGGGCGGCAAAGTGCTGGTGCCGATCAGTGAGTTTCGCAATAAATTGGTCGCCGCACGCCTTGGCGCAGACGTCGCAGGGACGTCAACTTTGCTCATCGCGCGAACCGACGCCGAGTCGGCAAACCTGCTGACCAATGATATCGACCCCCTCGATGAGCCTTTCATCAGCGGCGGTCGCACCTCCGAAGGCTTCTATAATATTCGCGGCGGCCTCGAATACGCCATCGAACGCTCACGGGCCTACGCGCCCTACGCCGACCTTTTATGGTGCGAAACCAAAACCCCCGACGTTGGCCAGGCGCGTGAGTTCGCCGCGGCGATTCACGAAAAATACCCGGGCAAAATGCTCGCCTATAACTGCTCGCCCTCCTTTAACTGGAAGCGCCACCTGGATGAAAAGACCATCCGAACCTTCCAGGAGCAGCTCGGCGAGATGGGCTATGTCCTTCAATTCGTGACGCTTTCGGGCTTCCATGCGCTCAACACGGCCATATTTGAGCTCGCCAAGGGCTATCGAGAGCGCGGCATGGCGGCCTACTCGGAGCTTCAGGAGCGCGAGTTCGATCTCGAGAAATCCGACGGCTACCGCGCCATCAAGCACCAGGCGTTCGTCGGCGCCGGCTATTTCGACGAGGTTCAGCTCACCGTCACCTCCGGCGAGAGCCAGACCGTCGCGCTGAAAGGCTCCACCGAAGAAGATCAGTTTGACTAAAGTCGACTTCGATTAATGGCGGTCGATCGCCGAAAAAAATCCCCCGACGGCCTCTGCCCGTCGGGGGATTCTTTTATGATACGCGCTCAAAAGCCCACGAGTGTCCGTGAGTTCGCAACAACTCGGCTCTATTCAGCTCTATCCGCCAATCCGAATAACCACCTTCCCGAAATGCTTGCCCGCCTTCAAATACCGCAACGCCTCCGGCGCCTCGTCGAAGTCGAAGACCCGGTCAACCTGTGGGCGAACCTCGTGGGCGCGCATGGCGCGCATCATATTCTCGAGCATCTCCCCGCTCCCCACGAAGATCCCCTGGACACGAATTTGATGCATCAGAATCGGCACAATATTCAGGTTCTGACTGGCCCCGCTAAGCACACCGATGACGCTGATCTCGCCGCCGTAACGCACTGCGGCCATCGATTGCTCCAGGGTCTTGGCGCCGCCGACCTCCAGAATATGGTCCGCGCCGCGCCCGCCCGTGAGTTCGCGCACGGCTTTGCCCCATTTCGGCTCGCTGCGATAATTGATGCCGTGGCTTGCGCCCAGCGCCATCGCCCGGGCGAGCTTCTCGTCGGAGCTCGACGTGATGATGACTTCGGCGCCCAGCGCTTTGGCGAATTGGAGCCCGAAGATGGACACGCCGCCGGTCCCCTGACAGACCACCACGTCGCCCGCCCGCACCGAGCCCGTCTCGGCCAGCGCGTTCCAGGCAGTGAGCGCGGCGCATGGCAGGGTCGCGGCTTCTACAAAGCTTAGATAATCCGGGAACTCCACGGCATCTTCGGCGTCGACCACCATATACTCGGCCATCGCCCCGTCGATCGGCCCGCCCAGCGTGCGCTTGAATTTGTCGCGCGACGGCGCGCCCGAGCGCCAACCCTGGGCAAAGCATGGAACGACGCGCGCGCCGACCTTCAGATTCTCGACGCCCGCGCCCACCTCCACTACCTCGCCTGCGCCATCCGAAAACGGAATCAGCGGCAGCGGTTGGCGCGGATTATATTGCCCTTCGATCATCATCAGATCGCGAAAATTTGGCGCCGCGGCCTTCATCGCGATGCGAACCTGACCGGGGCCGCAGACCGGATCGAGGCGCTCGGATTGCACAAAATTGTCGAGCCCGAATTCACCCTGAATCTCATAAATTTTCATCTCGATCGCTCCCTGTCTAAATTCCTGGCTAGAAATTGGTGGCGATAAACCCGATGCCCAACGTGGCCGGAAGACGCCCCTTCACACCCAGGCTAAATATCCACTGGTCCCGCAAGTCGATTCGCGAGTAGGAGGTCTCGGCAAAAAGCCCAAACCCCGTTTCGCCCCAGGTGAACCCGCTGCCGCAAAACGCGCCCTCGTTATTGGCGCTGTCATCGCCAAGGGCACGATATGCGGCTGGCTCGTCGGACCCGTTGAGCGTGCACCCGCTGAAATCCTCGGTGCCAAAACTGAAGCCCTCGAAGGAAACTTGCAGCCCGGCTCCATGCCCGACCGCATCGGTATGTCCCCCCAAAAACGCCTGCCCGCGAAGGCGCAGGCCGACACGGGCGCGCGTCGCGTCGCCAAACGCCCAATCCAAAAATCCCGGGTGATCAACCGGATGCAATAGCGCGAGGTCGATATGCGGCCCGTGGTTAAAACGATGACTCGTCGCCGGCATCAGATGGTAGCCCGCACCCAGGTCAAATGACCGGGCACCCATCGCAGGGAACGCCTGCAGCGGCATGATCGACGCGCTCATCGGAAACGCTGCGCTGACATCCTGCGCATCTGACCGCGCCTCCTCGCGCACGGCCGCGCCCACCGACGCCTCAAGCTGAATAGGCGGCGTCACCCAGGCGATCGGGATACAACCGCTCGCAAGCATCGCGATCGCCGCGGTGAGCCCTAAAATGACAGAACGCCTCCGAGAATTTTCAGGCTGGGTCACTTCGCAACATCTCCATCAATAGCAAAAGCGCGAAGGCCTGCACGGGCGCTTCGACCGCGCGTCAGGGCGCGCCCAATATTTCTAAATACCGCCGCGTCGCTTCACTGGGGTCTTGTGCGCTCAAAATACCACCCATCACCGCCACGCCAAAGGCGCCGACCTCCCGGCAGTCCTGGGCGTTCTCGGGCGTGACGCCGGCCAACGCGTAGACCGGGATCGAGAGGGTCGCGCAGAGATCGCCCAGGCGCTCCAGCCCAAGCGCCGGCCCGTAGCCGGGCTTGGACGCGCTCTCAAAGATCGGGCTAAACGTGACAAAGTCGGCGCCTTCTTTTTCGGCGGCCAACGCCTCGCCCAGCGAGTGGGTCGACACGCCTACGCGCAGCCCCCCCTCTTTTAGCTCGGCCACCGCGGGGCCGCGCGCGGGCCGGTGAATGCCGGCGACGCCCAGTTCGTGGGCGATCGCCGCGCGGGTGTTGATAAAAACCTGCGCCCCCGCGCTGTTGGCCAACGGCACTAATTCTTCGGCGACTTCGCGAAAATCCTCGCCGCTCAACTGTTTGGCGCGCAATTGAATCATGCGCGCGCCGCCCGCCAACACCGCCTCGAAGGTGGCGCGAAGCGCAGGCAAGTCGGCCTGCGCCTGGGGAATGTCGAATATTAGATAGAGCCTCGAATACTCCATGGCACTCCTATCTCACCGGGTTAGCTGTCTTTCCACTGCACCATGCCCGCGGTCGGCGAGGACGCCTGAGCGTAGTGGCGCCGCGGGATTCGCCCGGCGACGTAGGCCGAGCGCCCCGCTTCGACCGCCTTTCGGAACGCGTCGGCCATCACCACCGGCTTCTTCGCCCCCGAAATCGCCGTGTTCAACAGCACCCCGTCGCACCCCAACTCCATCGCAAACGCCGCGTCCGAGGCGGTGCCGATGCCGGCGTCGATGAACATCGGGACCTCCAACAGGTCGCGGATAATGCGCAAATTATAGGGGTTCTGAATGCCCATGCCGCTGCCGATCGGCGAGCCAAGCGGCATCACCGCGGCGCAGCCGGCGTCCTGTAATTTGCTGCATAGGATCGGGTCGTCATTGCTATAGGCCATGACATCGAAACCCTCGCTCACCAGTTGGCGCGCCGCCTTGAGCAGCTCCTCGCCGTCGGGCAACAGCGTCTCGTCGTCGCCGATCACCTCGAGCTTGATGAGGTTGGTCTGCAGCGCCTCCCGGGCGAGTTGGGCGGTGAAGACGGCGTCGCGCGCGGTGAAGCAACCCGCGGTATTGGGCAAAATCGTGCACTCGTCGGCCAACAGGTCGAGCACCCCCGACTCCTGGGACGCCGCCAGGTCGATACGCCGAATGGACACCGTCACCATCTCGGCGCGGCTCGCGCGCACGCAATCCAGCATCACCTGAAAATTCGCGTAGCCCGCCGTCCCGATCACCAGGCGGCTGTCGAACTCGTGCGCCCCGATGACCAGTTTATTGTCGTTCTTTGGTGTTTCGCTGCTCATAATTTCTATCTCACCCACCTTGAGTTGCGCGAATGACTTCGACGTGGTCGCCGTCGGCGACCGCGTGTTTCTCCCATTGGCTCTGGGGGATAACCGCGTTATTAAGAGCAACCGCCACGCCTTTTCGCTGCGTGATATCCAGATGCCCGAGCATCTCCCGGATCGTAAGTTGCTCCGCCTGAAAAGACTTATTTTCGCCATTTATGATAAGGTTCATCGTGATTTCCTCCGCTTCACAGTGACAACCCATCCATAACATAGCACCATCCGGCGGTCAGTCTGCAATGGGACTGTTCTTTTGCCTCGATAAACATGACCCCCAACCGTCGTATGAACCAGACAAACAAGCCCGAATCCCCCGCAGACGACGCCGAAACCTCGCCCACCGAGGCCCCCGCGCCGGGCGAAAAGCCCGCACGCAGCGTGGGCAGCCGCATGGGCATCGCCGCGCTTATCCTGGCGGCGAGCATCTTTTTAAGCCGTATTTTGGGCTTTTTGCGCGAGGCCGTGATCGCCTATACCCACGGCGCAAGCTACGCCACCGACGCCTACTACGCCGCCTTCACACTCCCCGATCTCATGTCCTACCTGCTCGCCGGTGGGACGCTATCGGTGACTTTCATCCCACTTTTCTCAAGTTATATCTCGCGCGGCGAAGAAGAAGCCGGCTGGCGGATGTTCTCGACCATCGCCTCGACCATGGGCGTGGTGGTCGTGGCGTTTGTGATCGCGCTGGAGATCTTTACGCCCTATCTCATCCCACTTGTGAACCCCGGCTTCGTCAACGACCCGCGCCAATTGGAGCTGGCGATTCAGATGACGCGCATCGTGGTGCCGGCGCAGATGGCGTTTTATCTGGGCGGCCTGCTCCAGGCGACCCTCTTTGTGCGCGAGGTCTTCTGGCCCGCCGCGCTCGCCCCGCTCGTCTATAATGTGTGCATTATCCTGGGCGGGCTGCTGCTCGAGCCCTGGCTGGGGATTCAGGGGTTCGCGGTCGGCGTGGTCGTGGGCGCGCTTCTCGGCCCGCTGCTTTTGCCGGTGTGGGCGGCCCGAAAAGAGATCAAATTCAAGTTCCGCTTCGACCCCTTCGACAAGGATTTTCGCACCTTTGTGCTGCTCGCCCTGCCGCTGATGGTCGGCGTAAGCCTGGTGACCGTGGACGAGTGGCTGCTCAAATATTTCGGCTCCCTGGCCCCCGACGGCGCGATCAGTTGGCTGAATAACTCGCGCAAGATGATGCTCGTGCTCTTCGCCGTGATCGGCCAGGCCGCCGGCCAGGCGGCGCTGCCGTTTCTGACCCGCCTCTACCACCAGGGAAAAGAGACCGAGATGGGCGCCATGCTCGCCAGCAGCCTGCAACGCGTGGGGTTTTTGTCGATGCTGGGCTCAGCCGGGCTCATCGTCATCGCCGAGCCCATCATCTGGCTGGTCTTTAAACGCGGCGCCTTCACCGCCGCCGACGCCGCGCAGACCGCCAGCCTGATGGTCATCTTCGCCGCCGGCCTGGCCGCCTGGGCCATCCAGACCCTGGCCACCCGCGGGTTTTATGCCCGCCAGGACACCATCACCCCGATGGTCATCGGCACGGTGGTGGTCCTGGTGTCGCTGCCCATTTATTGGTGGCTCTACGGCGCCTACGGCGTGCTCGGCCTGGCCGCCTCGACCACCATCGGCATCACCCTCAACGCCCTGGCGACCCTGGGCGTGTACCGCGTCCGGGTCGGCGCGCTGCCGCTCAAGCCGATCGCCGCGGGGATCCTGCGCGGCGCGCTCTTTGGCGTGGCGTGCGGCGCCGCCGCCTGGGGCGCGCGCCACCTGCTCGCGCCCTATCTCGACTTCCGCCTGCCCGTCGAAAATATCGCCCTGCTCATCGCCATGGGCGCCGCGTTCTTCGCGGTCGGCGCGCTGATGGTCGCCCTGCTGAACCCGCCGGAGCTCGACGCCATCCTGGGCCGGCTGCGCCGGCGGTTTGCGCGGGGCAAGACCGCCCCGTAAAGCCGGCCATCGCGCCAAAATGCGACTCGATGCCCAGCCGACAAGCTCGTATTTCGCCGCGCCGTACGCCTTTATGCGGGCGAGCCGCCCACGCTCCATATCGAGCATCGTCGACGGTGCGAGTTCACCCCCAAATACGTCGATGCTCCATCGCCAGGCACGGGGGTAGACCCCGAAAATTATGATGCTCTATATTCTCGGCTAAGCCTCGGCAGGCAACCGGCGAGATGCTGCATATTGTCGGCCGAGCCTCGGCGGCCCCGACGACAATGGGATAACGGCGCGCGTCGGGCTCCACCCCCGCGCCTCGTGATGCTCTATATGCCCGCCTCGGGGTCCCCCCCCTTAGGCCAACCCCATCGCCACAAAAAAGCCCCGGGACACCTCCTTCGAGGTGTCCCGGGGCTTTCCGCTTCAGCGCCCAAACCGGCGCCTCAACTCAGGGGCTGTTGGGCTCGCCCGGGGTCGAGATCATGAAGCTGCGGTAGTCTTCGGCCACGTTCGCGCCGCCCTGCGGAAGCGAGCAGGCCTTCCACGAGCTCGCCTTGGTGCCGTCACCGATGGTGCCGTCGGCCCCGATGATGCGCTCCATCGACAGGTTATGCACCACCACATTATTGCCGCTGCCGCCGACGATCTTACGCCCGCCGTAGAAGGGCACGCCGCCGTCGCCCGCGCGGTCGATGACCTCGCCGGTGGCGTCGCGCAGGTCGAGCTGCATCTCGGCGTTCTTAAGGTTCAGGCTCAAGAAGCGCGGGTCGTTGGCGATATTGAGCACGAAGTCCGGGTTCAAAAACGCCTGGTTTCCGCGCTGCGGGTCGCCCTCGGTATAGGGGGCGGAGTTATGGTTGAGCAGCAGGAAATATTCCTTCGGCCCGATGACCGTCCCCGGCGTGAACCCGACCTTGAAGTCGTAGCCGTTGGTGATGGTCCACATCGACAGGTTGATGGCCCGATCGGTCGGGTTATATAGCTCGATAAACTCATCGTTGCTCACATCACGGCGGAAGTTGCCGGTGTGGTCGCTGATATCAAGCTGCCCGTTCCAACCGTCCCACTGGACCTCGCTGAACACCACGTCGCCCGGGCCCACTTCTTTGGAGCACGCGGGTTTGGGGTCGTCCATATAATAGCAAAGCCCGCCGTCGATGCTGCGGCTGATGCCCCAGATCTCGTTATAGACCTCCATATAGGCGTTGGTGATGCGCTCGCCGCGAAGCACCATAAGCACCTCGTCGTTGGAGATCGTCGCCGACGACGACCAGTTGAAGCTGCCGGTGATAACGCGCGCGTTCGGGGTGCCCGCGTCCAGGATCATCGTCTTGGTGTGCAGACGTCCACCGCCGGCCTGATAGTCACCGGGGAGCCGCGAGTTCTCGTTGCCCTCCAGGCGCATCGGGATGCCGAAGGCGTTCATGCGGTAGCCCTCGTGGTATTGGCCGTTGCCGTGAATCTGGCTGCGGTCAAGCACGCCGACGACCTTCTTGGGCCACTCGAGCGGGGATTTCTCCTTCCAATCCGGGTCCAGCAGTCCTGCGGCCGCGGCTTCCTCGTTCTCACGCTGGAATTGGCGGTGCTTCTCGAGGAATTTGCTGCCGACCTGGTCCTTGGTGAACGCGAAGATCTGGAAGTGAATCGAGGTGTCGACCTTGTCGAGCTCCTCGAGGATCTTACCCATCGCGTCTTCCTGGGGCGAGAAATAAACCTCGACCTCGGTGTCCCCGACGGTATAGCTCTCGCCGTTATTGATCCGCTCTTTGGCGCTCGAGAATTTACCCTCGAACATCTGGTTGAACTCCGCCAAAAAGTCCTGCGCCAGCGGGACCGAGTCGGTGAAGATCCAGTTATTATTATTGCGGTCAAACCCGGTCGACGTGATATTTCCTGTCCCCACAAAGACGAAACGCCCGTCAATGATGAAGAACTTATTGTGCATAATGTGGAATTGGTTGCCGGCCTGCATCGGGATCTGGTTCTCGACGAACGCGCGGTAACCAGGGCCGTTATAGTGCAGGTGGCGCGCGTCGCCGACGACGCGAACCTTGACGCCGCGCTTGTGCGCGCGCACCGCGGCCTCGATGATATTGGTCTTCGACAGCCCGTAAGTGCACAGGTCTAGGGAGACCTTGGCTTCGTCGAATTGCTGCACGACGAATTCACTGGAGAGCCGGTTTTGCTCGGTCCCAGCGCGGGTTCCCGGCGAGTTGAAGAAGGGCTGAATCGTCCCCTCAAGGTTCTCGCGGTCCACGGGGTCGTCGTAATTACAGCTCGCGCTGCCCAATCCAACCAGGAGCAGCGCCGCGGCGCAGATCAGCGCGCGCGACAGCTTCGCGGGGTGGTTCGTCTGACTCGAAAGATATTTTTTCATCGTATCGCCATTTAACCAGGCTAAGGAATTGCACATTTGAAACTCAGCTTCCTACCAACCGCCGCCGAGCTTATCGCTCCCAGACTTCTTCCCAGGCCGCGACATATTGGTCGAGCAGGGTGTCCTTATGCACGGTCGATCCGGACTCCGACAGGTGCCACATATTACCGTCCACGAAGAGGTCAGACGGGTAGACCTTCACGATATCGTTGGGCCTCGAAGTCTCGACCTCGTAGGGCGACGCGTTCCACAGGGGATGGCTCACCGAGATGACCTGACGCGGGCGACGGTCCCGGTTTCGGTCGGGAAGCTCGTCGATGACGACCATGGTCGGCAGGTGGTCAAGCCCCGCCGGCGCCATGCGCGCGCCGAGCGCCTGGAGCCTGACCTTCAAGTCGCCCTCGGCCTGATGCGCCGGGTGCACCATGACGCGCACGTCGAAACCGTTATTCTTCTTATATTCGAGCGCCTTCAGAAGCTGCGGATGCCCAATACTATCGGTCATCAACCAGACCGAAGACTTGGCCTTATAGACCTGGTCGATGACCGCTTTGACCAGGCGTTGCTGCGGGTTAAACAGGACGCGCATGCGCCCCTGGTCGGTCAAATAATCAACGGTGCTGTTGGTATTGGACTTGATCGGGCCGTTATAGACGTCGAGGGTGGTGGCGAAGACGCCGCCGTGCATCTGCTGGAACTCGCTGCGGAAATCGTAGGCGAGGATCGAGCTCTCGATGCGCCAGCCCACCCAGGGCTGCTCGCCGTTGACCAGCGACGGGAAATTCCACACCGTCATGCCGTCAATGATGGCGAAGTTATGGCTCATCAGGTTGTATTTGCCCGGGCGGGTCATCGCGCCCTGGTCGCCAGATTGTCCGGCGCCGCACATATAATACTGCTGGGCCACGCTCTCCTGGCATCGCCCAAGGATCGACGCCAGCGTCGGCTCGGGCAGATAGATCAGTTCGCCGTCGCCGTAGACCGGCAGGACGTCGGCGTCTTCAAGCAACTGCAGCCCCGCGTCGGGGTTCGTGCCGCCGCCCCAGGAATCCCAATCCGACACCACCCGCACGTTGACGCCGCGCTTATGCGCCGCGATCAGTGCGTCGGCGACCTCGGTGTCTTCCAGGCGCGACACGGCGATATCCACGGTGTCACTGGCCGCCAGAATGTCGGCGATCAATTGGGCGCGGTGATTGCTGTCTTGCACAGCCGGCGCGCTCTGAAATTGCGCCTTATTAAACGACTCGGTGATGCTCGGGGGCTCGCTGTTGTCGCAGCCAAAGCCGCCAAAGCACAGGGTCGTCAGCAACAAGCCGGTCGCGCCCGCCATGCTCAGCAGGGCGCCGCGGCGCTTATTTCGGGTGTCTATTTTAAAGAGATTAACCATTATTCAAAACTCCCTGTCGTGCTGCTGCCTGAGTAGTCCGAGCTATTGGCTTCTCCGGGGCTCATCAGGGTGAACTTCTTCCACCCCTCAGCCACCCCTTCACCACCGCGGTCGTTCGAGTATGCATGCCAATTCCGCGCGTTGCCGCCGGCGTTGGCAAAGATCAACTGCACGCGCTCCATCGAGCGGGTCGACACGGTGTCGTAGCCACCGGTGAAGACCTCCTGGAGCGTCGAGCCGCCGTCTTCCATCATGCGCTTATCGTAGTCGCGCAGTTGCACGCGCACGCGCCGAACGCCCAACTCCAGCTCCGGCATAATCACGCCGGCCGAGTCCTTGAAGGCCCCGTCGGCTTTGCGCGCGATGACAAAATAGTCATTGGGCATGATCGGGTCTTCCATCATGGGAATGCGATATTCCCGATTCAGGTCGCCCTTGATCGTCAGATGCCAGCCCGAGATATTGATCGGTCGCGGGTGCTTATTCTGGAGTTCGATAAAAATATCATCGGCGTCGTGGGTGCCGTCGTCGCGAACGCTTCCGGCGTAGTTGATCTCGGTGATCATCATCGCGCCGCGCTCTCCACTGGAGGGCGCGCCGTCCTGAACCCAACGGTACAGCGGGGTTTGATCCGAGTCGCCGGGGTCTTCACAGCCGGCAGCCATGCCCAGCGTCGATGCGAGGGCGACGATGAGCGCAATATTGAGCTTCTTAGTCATGATGGCCCGTTAACCTGGTGAGCGCTTGAGTCGTTTGGATGCTCCAACGACCGATAATTCTTAAAACCTACCTACGCGGCCGGCGCGCGGGCGTGGTGCCCGCGCGCCGGCCTCTCAATTAGAACGCGAGCGTCGCGCCTGCGCTGGCAACCCAGAAATTCTCCAGGTTGTCGGCGTCGCCGCCCGGGGCACCCAGCGAGGTACCGGCGGTGCGGTTGATGCGGGTCTCGTAGAACTCGCCGGGCATGAACACGCCGCCGATGGCGTAGATGCTGAGCACATCGTTGGGGCTGACCGTCAGGGTCGCGTTGAGCTCGGTGCCCAGGGATTTGCCGAAGCGCTCCTGCGCGGCGAGCTCCGCCTCGCTATAGCCGAAGGCGATGTCCTGGCCGACTTCACGCGCGCGGGTCACGTCGAAGTTGGTCTCCGAGGTGTCCTGGAAATACCAGCCGTCCAGGTCCAGGCGCATGGTCTCGCCGAGCAAAAAGCCCAGCCCGCCGTGGGCCGACATGGTGCCGGCGCCGCGGTTCAGGTCCTGCGGGTTGTCGCTGATGCCCGAGGAGTTGCTGACATACGCGCTCGGGCGCCATCCAGCGTAGCGGCTCATATTGATGCCGCCGACCTGCGAGCCCTTCATGCCCACGAAACCGTGGCTGTAGGGCAGGCCTTCGGCCTTGCTGTGGTTTCCGCCGTCGGCGCGGAAGAAGCGGAAGCGGCCCTCAACGCCGTAGCCGCCGAGGTCGACGCCGGCGTGAGCGCCCACGCCGAACGCGTTGCCGTCGGTGTCGACGTCATACAGACCCAGGCGACGCGCCTTGCGGTCGATACCCATCGAGCGGGCGTACTCGCCCATGACGCCGGCCACCAGGGTGTCCGACTCATAGGTGTAGTTGGCGCGCGCGCCGAACATCATCGTGTAGTCTTGGTCCGCGAAGTTCCCCAGAACGCCCTGCGTGGAGATATCCGCGCCGGTGGTCTGCGAGTTGCTGCTGGTGCGCAAGGCGCCGATCGCCGAGCCATAACCGAAGGCGCGAAGGTCGACCCCTTTGACCATGTCGAGCAGCTCGTAGACGCCGCCGAAACGATAGATATCGGTGTCGCCGCGGAAGTTATTCGTGGTCTGCTTATTGGCGCTGATATAGCGCAGGAAGTTGACGTCATCGGGGCGGCCGGAGTCGCCGTACACGTCGAACATCAGGCGAAGGCGCCCGGCCACGCCGAAGTCGGCGTTGAGCGTGATGCCGTCGATGATGTCGTTGAAGAAATAGTCTTTGTCGGCGCCGCCGATCGAGTAGCTCTGACGCCCGATCGTGGTCCACAGCGCGAAGTCGTCGTTGGCAAACGCGGCCCAATCCACCGACAGGTCATAGATATAAGCGAAGCCGCCAAAGCCAGTGCTCGCGCCGATCTGGTCGTTGCCCCACATGCCGCTTACGGCCGCGCCCAGGTTGAACGAGGTGTCCTCGCGGACATCGTAGGAGACCCCAGCGGCGAGGCTGGTATAACCGAAGTTCTGCCGGTCATCGGTGTCCAGAATATCCTGGGGCGTGTCCTCTTTGAGCGGCAAGAGGTCCAGGTTATCGAAGGCGTGAAATTCGTTGGTGACGCGAAAGTCCCAGCTCAGCGGGGACGCTTCTTCCTCGGCGTCTTCGACGGCCTCTTCGGCCGGAGGTGCGACGAGTTTGCCGTCGACCTCAAGCGAAGTGGTATCATCGGCGCCCAATTGCTGGGCGGTCGCCACCTGAGGAAAAACGAATTGGGGGAGAACGAGAACACCGCCGAGCGCGGCCAATGCAAAGAACTTGGACTTCATCTTTGAACTTCCGGGTCTATACCAAAATTGCGAAATGAAATGCAGAAGGAGAAAAGCTATCGTTTGAAATTAATCGTCCAGCCGCTCAATCTGGCCCAGACTTGAAATCAGGACCACGAAATCGCCGTAGGAGTTGACCACCGGCCCGGTGAGCTGAACGCTCACGCCATTTTTAAGGCCGATATTGCGCTGCGCCAATTCGCGGTCGATCGACGCGGCGTAGGAGACGCCGTTCTCGTCGCGAATAAACATCGCGTTGAAGTTGGTGCTGGTCGGCTCACTATAGATGGTGCCGCGCACGCGCCGAACCTGACCGATATCGTCAAAGTCCAGGGCTTCGGTGGCTTCCTCAAAATAGATATCGTGCTTGGTGCCCGGGTCGACCACTTCTTCATTGTCGAAGGTCACCACTGCGTAGCTATCGAAACTCTTATACAACCCGCGCACCCGCAGGCGAACGCGCTGGCCGAATGTAAAGTCGGTGACGCGCGAGTCCTTTAGGATCAAAATTCCGCCGGTGTCATCCTGGAGAAAATACGCGCCATAATAGCGCTGGTCTTCACCGCAGACGCGAATCTTTTGGAAATAGCGCGGGTGCAGCGTCACCACACCCTCGATCACCGTGGGGAGCTCGTCGATCTTGCGGATCGGCTCGGGATAGTTGGGATTCTGGAAGGGGTCGCAGTTGTCGCCGAAGGTGCGGTCGCCGCCCAGGGGATAGGGGTCCAGCGGACTAAAGCCGTACCAGGTGCGCTCCGATTCGGTCGCAGTAATAAGCGCGAGCGTGTCGGCAATGGATGTCTCCCCCTGGAAAGCGATGGAGTCCTCGCCACGCTCGGCGTACTTTTTGTCGCTAAAGCCGATCGGCTCAAGCACCTGGGTCGACGTCCCCTGCGAATAATAATCCTCGGGATTCAGCGGCCCCTCGGCGTCGGCGCAGGCGCCCAAAAAGAGCGGAGCACCGCAGATCCCAAGGCATAACAAACCGCCCCGTAGCAGGTTTTGATTCACAGATACGCCCCTGGATTTAGTGGGATGAAAGGATCGAATGCTGAGTAAAATAGCGGCAAAATACTGCTTTAAAAACTGCCCTGGCATGCGCACCCTCTATCTCTTGGCTCGAAAGTCGAGTTGAAGTCGAAAGTATTCCGTCTCGGTCGTCGCAGACGCGGTTTGGAATGTTTGTTTTTGTATCTTATTTACTACGAATTTGCTGCATCTTTAAAAAACGGCCTCGTCGGAATCGGCTCGAATCGCGCAGCCGTGAGGCTTGTAGCAGGGTCAATCCGATTTGGCGAGGCCGGTTTATGGGGCCCGGCGCCCATGATTAGGCGCCGGGCCGGCAAAGCAAACGAGGCTTGGCTTAGTTGGTGTAGGTCCAAGCGTAGTTTACTTCGTTAAGCTGAGCGGCGTCGTCGAAGCTGCCCAGCGGACCGAAGAAGGTCACGCAGGTGCCGACGTCGACGAAGTCGGAGTTCGAGCGGAACACCGTCTCTTTGTCGCCATGGGTCAGCGTGTAGCAGATTGAGCTTCCGCCACAACCACCGTTATCGGCGGTCAGGACACCGCCCACGCGGACCAGCTTGCCCAGGTCTTCCAACGGAATGTCTTTTCCGGTGTAGTCTGAGAAGGGGACGTCGTTCCCGGAGCTGTCGATCGTGAAGTCGGTGACGAGCACAGCCTGCGAAACACCGGCGTAGCTTTTGATTTGCGACGTCGAGAAGCTAACCGTGTCGCCGACTTTGACGGCTTCGGTCGGAGCTTCGCCCTCGGGGAATGCGGTTTTACCCGGACCCGCGTTCAGCACGACCACGGTGTTGGCGTCCTGCAGGTAGAGCCAGTCGTTGCCCTCAATCACGTCGGGGGTGTTGTCGTTGTCGGTACGTCCGGTGGCGATGACCAGGGCGCCGGTGATCGTCAGCGGGGTGTCGAGGGTGACGATATAGTCGTTATTCTCGTCGGGCGTGCCGTTTGCCACACCGTCAACGATGCCCTGGAGGCCGGCGTCATCAAGGGTCACGCTTGCGGCGTCGAGCGGGTTTCCGCCGTTATGCGCGTCCGTTCCCTCAGCGAAAGCCTGACCGGTGAACCAATCGGCCGGCACGCAGCTGGTCGTGTTATTCGTCGGCGTGTTGTTCGTCGGCGTGTTGTTCGTCGGCGTGTTGTTCGTCGGCGTGTTATTCGTCGGCGTGTTATTCGTCGGCGTGTTATTCGTCGGCGTGTTGTTCGTCGGCGTGTTATTCGTCGGCGTGTTATTCGTCGGCGTGTTATTCGTCGGCGTGTTGTTGGTCGGAGTGTTATTCTCCGTCACGTTGTTATCATTGCTCGGGTCGGCGTCGTCGCCACAACCCATCAGCGGGGCGGAAGCAAGGGCGACACAGCTTGCGAGCAATACCAGCCAGTTCTTCGTCTTCATCTTGGAACTCCTAAAGGAATTAGAGCATATCTCGTGCTTACACACCGCTTTGCGCCAAACGCAAAAGGTGTCGCTAAAAATCGTCTAGTCAGCTAGACGGCCACCATCTAGCACTAACTTCGCCACGATTCAATAAATAAGCCGCCGTCTGGCAAAATCGGTCTATTTGGGGCTAAATCACAGGCAGATCACCCGCCTTTACCTTGCGGATCGCCCTTAAATGGCTAAGCTAGGCGAGATTTTCCACGATCGATGCCGACGGGCGGGCGCTAGACCGGGTTCGCGCGCGGCGCGACGAAATGTCGCCGCGGACACAGAGTCATGGCCCATCACGCGCCGACTCCGTTGCGCCCGTCGCAGCGCGCATGGTGGAATCAAAGTTGATTTGAACATTTCGGAATCTGGCGCGTCGAACTACCCGGAAGGCAACCTTCGATGCGCTGAGGTGGAAGGTCAGGGAGCGAAGCGCCCGGGCTGCCACTTGAATTTGCCAGTAGACGAATCAATTAAAGTGGTCGACATAATAGTACGACCGATTTCGTAACGGGGCCCCCTGCTTAACCCCCGACCCCATCCAAACTTGGAGACCAAACGATGAAAGCCACGACCATCCCCACCCGCCTGCTCATCCTCGCCACCGTCAGCCTGCTCGGCCTGTCCATCGGTTGCGCCAAGCCGCAATACGTGCGCGACACCGAGATGACCGACATCGACGAATACACGATGAGCCTGCGCTTTGACCGCAAGGATATCGATCGCCTCTACAAAGAGAATATCGATAAGATGCTCAGCGCGCGCCTCATGGGCGACTGGGATCGCCAGGCCGCCAGCGGCAACGCCCCCATCGTCGCGATCTTCCCGATGCGCAATGAGACCACCGAGCACGTCGGCAAATCGCTCGACGCCCTGCTCTCCAAATTCGAGACCGATCTGGTCAATAACTCGGCCGCCGACGTGGTCAGCCACGAGAACCAGCCCGACCTGATCGCCGAGGTCAAACGCCAGCAGTCCGCCGCCTATAACCCGCAGCGCCTGGCCGCCTACGGCAAGCAATTGGGCGCGCAATACTTCGTCACCGGCAAGGTCTATGACGTCGCCGAGCAGGTCGGCAGTGAGCGACGCGTTCAGTATTTCATGTTCGTCCAGGTCCTCGAGGTCGAGACCGGCGCCATTAAATTCCAGAACGAAGCGGCCCTGACCAAGGGCTTGATGAAATAAGCCTCGCTGATAGCGCGCTCCGCGGGTCCTCGTGCCGACCCCGCGGAGCGCGCTCTATCTCGGGCGAGCGCCGCGCATCACGCTCAACCCAGCACCTCCGGATCCTGAGAAGACCTGTCTCCTCCACCAGAAACGATGACTTCTGCCATGTGTATGCCCACGCGATCTTCCAAACTTGGCCTCCTGCTAATATCGCTGGCCTTTACCCTGTGGCTGAGCGGCTGCGCGAGCTATTCGGACTCGATGCGCAACGCCCATCAGGCGATGGCCGCCAGCCAGGCCGAATACGCCGAACAGATCCTCAATAAATCCCTGGAAACTCAGAGCTCCGCGCATCTGCCGTCGAGCTTCGAGGGCGACAATATTTTGCTGCTGCTCGAGCGCGCCACCGTCCTGCAATCCCTGGGCAAATACGACCTGGCCGCCCGCGATATCCTGGTGGTCGACGACCATATGGTCTTCGTGAGCCTGTCCAACGTCGACTCGATCGACCTGGCTACCTATCTCTATAGCGACGACGCCAAGGACTATGTCCCGCCGGCCTACGAGCGCCTGCTGCTCAACACCCTGAATATGATCAACTACCTGGCCATCGGCGATATCCAGGGCGCCAAGGTCGAGTCGCGCCGCTTTAGCCTGATGGAGAAGTTCTTTTTGGATGACGAGGAGACCAGCCTGCTCAACGGCATCCTGGCGCTGGGCAATTACCTGGGCGGCGCGACCTTTGAGCACGCCCGCGATTATTCGGAGGCCGCGCGTCTCTACAGCCGCGCCTGGCATTTCGGCGTGCGCTACCCCGAATTCCAGGCTCGCCTCACCGACCTGCTCTACCTCACCGGCTATAAGCCCCACGATATCGCCGCGCTCACCGACTCCGAGCCGCTCCCCGAGCTCATGGAAGAAGTCGCGATTCACGGCGGCATGACCTTCGAGCAATATCGCCAAAAGTGGATGCGCGGCGACACCCTGGTGGTCGTGCAGACCGGCCTGGCGCCCTGGCGAAAGGCCCAGCGCGTGCCGATCGGCGCGGCCATGGCCTATTCGAGCAACTCCAGCAGATTCTCCAGCGACACCCAGACCCAGCTCAATATGATGGTCGCCTCCGGCGCGATCTCGACGGTCAACTTCCCCATGCTCACCACCATGGGGCTGCCGCCGGTGCGAAATGTCACCATCTATGTCGACGGCGAGCCCCGCCCCGCGGGCACGCATATCGACGTCAGCGCCCAGGTCACCGTGGGTTACGCCCATCTTCTGCCGAACCTGATGGCCGCCGCGATCACGCGCATGATCACCCGCGCGGTCGCCGGCCAGGTCACCGACCAGGCCGTACAAGCCGGCGGCGGCGGCGGCTTCGGCGCCCTCGCCGGCCTCGCCCTGCAGGCAGGCATGAGCGCCGCCGACACCCCGGACACCCGCAGTTGGATGTCCTTGCCCGGCGATATCCGCATCCTGCGTACCTCTCTGCCCGAGGGCGAGCACTCCATTAATATCGCGGTGGACAGTCGCACCGATGAGCGCTCCATCACGATTCAAGAAGATTCCCTAAATATAATGAATTTTTCGCGCATACGCTGAGTCTATCTACACAGACGCGAAGAGATGTCGCCGCGCAGTCGCTCAGCACAACGACGACGAAAAAGTGATTCGCTCCTAATCTCGATAAACAATTTGTCTTAGTTCAATCTCTGGAGAATATGCCATGGCAGCCCTCACGAAACAGAATCGCTCGAAATCTACATCTCTTATGCCGCGCGCGCTGGCCGCATTATTCATCGCAGGCTTCGTGCTGATGATGAGCTCGAGCGCGTTCGCCCTGGACGGCTACGCCGACCGCAAGGGCGTCTTCGTCGGCCTGGGCGTCGGCGGCGGCATCGGCGCGGTCGCCAATGAGGACGACGGCATCACCAACGGCCTGGGCGACGGGCGCAAGCTCGGCCTGAGCCTGCACGGCATCATCGGCGGCGGCGTCAATAAAAACATCGTCCTCGGCCTGGGCGTCAACACCTGGATCCGCAACGTCGAGCAGGGCTCCCAGGACTACCACCACCAGCATTGGAACTTCCTGGCCAACGGTAACTTCTTCCTGATCGACGGCCTCTATATCGACGCCGGCGCCGGCCTGGCCTACGCCTCCTACGACGCCACCATCGGCCCGGTCACCCAGACCTATAACGAGATGGGCCTGGCCCTGCGCGGCGGCCTCGGCTACGAGTTCTTCCTCAACGGCACCCACGCCCTGGGCATGAACGTTGGCTACACCCGTCACTTCTATTTCGACGCGGACGCAGCTTTTGACACCATCGGCGCAACGATCGGAATTCGCTGGTACTAATCCGCACTAAGATCGCCCGAAGATCGCGCATTTGTCGCCGATGACTCGAAAAAGGCCGCTTCCCGCTCCGGGTTGCGGCCTTTTTTATAAAATTTAAATAAGAATTTGTGTATTTTGAAAAAAAATTCTAGGCTGGCTTCAAGATTTCGAAAGAGCACGATTTATCAAAAAACGCCCGAAAAGCCTTAAAACACTAGCGAAAACGCACGTTTAAGCAGCAAATTATGAAGCTGGAGCATAATTTTCTTTCCAATATCAGTAAAAAATTGAATTAGTAACGCAATCCAGCCGTTGTTATAGTGAAGCTGCCCGAGGGTCACTCGCCCACCAATCCTCAAAGAGGGTTGTAGAAATCGAGAATCCTAGAATAGGGCGTCCGTACTTCCACTGGAAGAATCGCAATATCTGAGTCCATAGACAAAGGAAGTCCGATGCTGCCGGATTATATCATTTACGACGAACTCAAGAAGGAACGCCAAAAACGCGAGGAGCTCCGCGAGCGCCCGCGCCTTGAAATTCCCCTCTACCCGAACCATCGCCCCGAATTCGAAGAAACGGAGCGTGAAGAGAAAAAAGAGCGCGGCGTGGCCATCATCCAATTTTGATCGCACGTTGCGCGAGTATTCGCTGATATTGATGGATGAAATCCGGCTGTCGATTATTGTTATATCGACCCATAACCAGACCCGGCTCCCAGGAGCCGGGTCTGGTTATTTCTTGGCGACCTGCTCCCGCGCAACCCGCCGCACAACTTTGACCGCTCTGCCGAAATATCCTACATTGCGCCGTCCATAACTTGCGACACCGTGAATTCTGGGGAATTTTAGCTCCTCTTTTCGTCTTAGACCCCTGACCTTTCGAACGCAGAGGCGCCGATTGATGCGGAACCCAGCAGTAAAACATCAGGCCGCCCCCGCTACACTGGTAGCCCCGAGATCGGGGAAGAATCGTTTGTGCCTTATCCCAACTCCTTTCGGTGCGCGGGCTTATTTTAAGCTGGCGCAGATCGATCGGCTTGTCAGACTTTCAGCCGGCAGCGACTCGTCGCCCGGTGCCCCGCCGAAGTTCAAAGCAGCACCCCTGCCATACTACTCCAGACATTGTGCGACCTGGCGTCCGACCAAAGCAGCATCCCCACCCGATACGACTTCTTCTCCGATCTCGGGGCCATCAGGCTGCGCGCCCCCCGCGAAGCAGGCGCCGCGTTTAGGACGAGGTTTCTGATATGAAATCCCCCGACACCGGCGCCCTGGTGAGCACCGCCGAGCGCGACACCCTGCAGAAATCACTGACCCGCCTGGACCGCCTGGCCCACCTGATGGACGAGCAATTCCGCGTGCCCGTCGTCGGCTGGCGGGTCGGCCTGGACCCGCTGATCGGCATCATCCCCGGCGGCGGCGACTGGGCGAGCTGGGTGGTCGGCGTGTATATCTTCTGGGAGGCGCTGCGCATGGACATCCCCAAACCAGTGCTCGTGCGCATGGTGTCGAACCTGACCGTCGACCTGGTCGGCGGCTATCTGCCCGGGCTCGGCGATATCTTCGACGCCGCCTTTAAGGCGAATCGAAAGAACGTCGACATGCTCCTTGAGCACTACCGCGTGCGCCGAAGCGACACCCAGATCAAGCTGCCGACCCACCTGCCGGCCCCCGCCCCGAAGAAATCCGCCGGCGCGATCTTTGCGCGCTACACCCTGGGCATCGTCGCGATAATCTTCCTATTTGCGATCGCCGCGCTGCCTTTCTTTCTGCTATGGTGGTGGCTCAACGCAGGCTGATGCGCGGACCCCGGCCGTGGGCCGAAACCCCCGCGCCAACGCGCCTCTAAACCCGCTCCAAGTCATCGACAAACGCCGTTATGGAAGAATTCGTTAAATCCGACCTCTGGGTGCAGCTCGTCCTCTTCGTCCCGCTGGGCGCCTATCTGCTCACCGCCGCGATCTGGGACGGCGTCACCTCGGTCAAGAGCGAGAACCGCAAGGGCCGCATCCCCAACAAACTCAGCTACTCCTCGGTGCTCGTGGGCATCGCCTGCCACACCATCGTGGGCGGGCTGGACGGCTTCTTAAGCGGGCTCATCGCGGTCGTCCTTGTCTTCACCATCGGCATCTTCTTGGCGGCGCTGGGCTGGTTGGGCGGCGGGGACGTCAAATTACTGATGGGCGTGGGCGCGTTCCTTGGCCTGCAGGGCCTCGGCGAGATCGCCTTTTACGCGGTCTTCGCCGGCTCGGCCATGGGCATCGTCATGGCGATCTTCAACGGCTACCTCAAAGATATGATCCTGCGCATGGGCCGATTCTTGCGCGGCCTCTATCGCATGGTATTGTACCGAACCACGATGGTTCGCGAGGACTTAAAGGTCGACCCGCGCTCCCATATCCCCTTCGCCGTTCCGATCCTCGCCGGCGCGATCCTCGCCTATACCGAAGCATCGAACGGCTGGCCGGGGCTGTTGACCTGGTTCCTTATGCCCTTCCAGGCGCTCTAAGCGAGCGCGATAAAAGACGATATTCACACCCATGATTCAATCCACCGAATTCGCCATCATCGGCGCCGGCGTGGCCGGCCTTAGCATCGGCTGGCGGCTGGCCAAGAGCGGCATCAAGGTCACGATCTTTGAGCGCGACGCCGCCGGCCAGGGCGCAAGCCGCGCCGCCGCCGGCATGCTCGCCCCCTCCTCCGAGGTCGCCTTCGAAGAAGACGCCCTCTTGCACCTCGGGCTCAAAAGCCTCGCCCTCTACCCGGACTTCGTCGCCGAGCTCGAGCAAGACGCCGGCATCAGCGTCGACTACCGCGACGAGGGCACCCTGCTGATCGGGCTGGACGCCGACGACGCGATCGCCCTGGAGCACACCCACGACTACCGCGTCAAATGCGGCTTAGGCGCCGAGAAGCTCGACGCCCAGCAGGCCCGCGAGCTCGAGCCCGGCCTCGACCCGAACCTGCAATCCGCGCTGTATATCGCCTCCGACCACCAGGTCGACCCGCTGCGGCTCACCCAGGCGATGGCGCAGGCTTTTAAGCGCGCCGGCGGGCAGTTAATCGAAAATTGCGCCATCGAATCGGTGGACTGCCAGGGCGACAAAGTCCGCGCGCTGCGCACCGCGGCGGGCGACCGCGTCGTGTGCGATAACCTCCTGATCGCCGCCGGCGCCTGGACCCGCTCCATCAAGGGCATCCCGCGCGGCGTCCTGCCGCGCGTGCGCCCGGTGCGCGGGCAGATGCTCTCGGTGGCGCTGGGCGAGCCTGCGATTTGCCGCCACGTCATCCGCGCGCCCGACGCCTACCTGGTCCCCAAATCCGACGGCCGCCTGCTCATCGGCGGCACCATGGAGGAGCGCGGCTTCAACCCCTCGCCCACCGCCGGCGGGGTCTTCGAGCTGTTGCGCGGCGCCTGGGAGACCATGCCCGGCATCTACGACCACGATCTTCTGGACATCTGGACCGGCTTTCGCCCGGTCTCCATCGACAACCTGCCGGTGCTCGGCCCCACCCCGGTCGACGGCCTCTGGCTGGCGTGTGGCCACGGGCGAAACGGCATCCTGCTGACCCCCATCACCGCCCTGGGCGTCGCCGACGCGATCCTTGGCGGCGCCGTCCCCGAAGACTTGCGAGGCTTTACCTCGGCGCGCTTTACGATATAGAGTTTGCGCCGTCCTCGGGCCAACCGCCGGGCGTCTCTGTCTTTTATAAGTGGAATAAGAATGCGTGATTTTCAGAAGTATCTAAAATCGATCTCCTCGCTCAGCGTGCTCATCGCGGGGCTGCTCGTGGCTCAAACCGCATTCGCCCAGGAATTCAGCCGCGGCGTGCGCCCCTCGGGCATGGGACAGGCGTATACCGGCGTGGCCGAGGGCACCTCCGCGATGTATTTCAACCCCGGCGGCGTCGCCAGCCGGATGATGTACCAGGCCGAAGGGGTCTACGAATACACCCCCACCGGCTCGGTGCTAAACGCCTCGATCATCGACAGCAAGACCAACCCCGACGTCGCCGCCGGCGTCGCCTATAGCTACCACTTCGGCAACGCCGACCACAGCGGGCTAAGCGGCCACGACATCCGCCTGGCCATCGCCATCCCGGCGCTCCCCGAGCAGATCTCGATCGGCGTGGGCGGGCGCTATATGATCGTCAAACAAGACGTCCCCGACGCCGAAACCGTCGAGCTCATCAACGGCTTCACCCTGGACGCCGGCGCCCTCTTTCGGGTCAGCGATATGATCCAGATCGGCGTCGCCGGGCGCAACCTGCTCGACGTCTGCCAAAAAGATAACCTCTGCTCCACCGTCGCCCCGACCACCGTCGCCGGCGGCCTGAGCATCGCCGACGGGCAATCCTTCGTCGTCGCCATCGACGGCGGCGCCGACCTGACCTCCGACCCCAACGCCGTGCACCCCTTCTTCCAGGGCGGCGTCGAGTATTTCGCCGGTGGCGTCGTCCCCATGCGCCTGGGCTACCAACGCCTGCAGGTCAACGAGCGCAATATGCTCACCGCCGGCCTGGGCCTGCGCCTGAAATCCGCCGGCATCGACACCGGCTTCCGCATGGACCTCAGCGACACCGACTATTTCTTCGTCAACGCCTCGGTCTCGCTGTTTTTCTGAGTGGCCGGTTCGCGCAATTGCGCGTTTGCGAAGTGGTCGGTTCGCGCAATTGCGCGTCTGCGAAGTGGTCGGTTCGCGGCGCGGCCCCCCGGCGCATGTGCGCCTGCCCCCCAGGCTGCGCCTGGGGGGCGAAAATGGTCGAGTTATTAGGGGTGGTCGGTTTTCGAGGTTGCGGATCGGCAAAGTGGTCGGTTCGCGCAATTGCGCGTCTGCGAAGTGGTCGGTTCGCGCAATTGCGCGTCTGCAAGGTGGTTGCATCGGCAGTGAAATAAGCCCCTGGGCGAAGCCTGGGGGCTGGCCGCGTCCAGCGGCCGGGGGCCCGTTGCGGATCGGCAAAGTGGTCGCCTCGCGCAATTGCGCGTCTGCAAGGTGGTCGGTTCGCGTAACTACTCTCCCGCAAAGCCCACGCAAAACCAACCTCCCTCGCCAAGCCACGATCCCCGCCTTCGGCGAGGAGCGCGGCTCCGATTTCGTGTGGGAATTAGTCGGCGTTGTCGCTATATTATAAAAGCGTAGAAGCCGCCCCCCAAATCGGAGTCACCATGTCATTAGCACCCCAAGACGTTGAAGCGGCAGCACTCGCGTTGTCGCGGACCAAACGTGCGGAGCTCGCGCGTCGGTTGATCGCAAGCCTTGATGACGAGGATTTAATTACCGCCGCGTGGAAAGACGAGGCGCGGCAACGCGTCGAGGGCTACCGGGACGGGAGCGTTGAGTCCGTTTCGGCAGAAGATGTGATGCATGAGGCGCGGGAACGCGCGTCATCATGAAGACTCAGTTTCTCGCTCCAGCTCGCGAGGAGTTTTTGGCGTCGGTCGACTTTTATGAAGCTCGGGCCCGCGGACTTGGAAACGACTTTATCGACGATGTTGAAAGCGCCGTAAAAATAGTGGCAGAAAACCCTGAACTCGGAAGTTTATTTGCACACGGAACGCGGCGAGTTCTGCTGCAGCGATTTCCTTTTGCGCTGATCTATATGATTGAGCCCGAAATGTTAATTATTATCGCGGTGGCTCATCAGCGTCAGCGGCCAGGATATTGGAAAGATCGGCTTGAAGCCTGATTTGAGTGCACCGCAAGCCTTAAGCAACGTCACGCAAACGCCCCGCACCACGTCAACCCAAAGCGCCCCGCAGAAGCAACAGAAGATCTTCCCCCCGGGGAAGATGTCGCGAAGCGACAGAAGGGGGGCGCCGCGCTCGCAACGCGCCCCGAAGCACTCACCCCGCACACCCCAACACCACCTCAATCACCCGCGCCTGCTCCTCGGCTGTCATACTCGACCCCGACGGCAAGCACAGCCCGCGCTCAAATAGATCCTCCGACACCGCCCCACCGATCACCTCGCACTCCGCGAAGATCGGCTGCTGATGCATCGGCTTCCACACCGGCCGCGCCTCGATATTGGCCGCCTCCATCGCCAGGCGCACATCCTCGCGCGTGGCCCCAAACGCCGCCTCATCGATGGTCAAAACCGTCAACCACCGGTTATGCGTCCCCCACGCCGCCTCGGGCTGAAACTCCAACCCATCAAGCCCGCCAAGCGCCTCCACATAGCGCCCAAAGATCGCTCGCCGCGCCGCTACGCGATCCTTGAGCACCCGAATCTGCCCCCGCCCGATCCCGGCGAGTACGTTGCTGAGGCGGTAGTTGTAGCCGATCTCCGAGTGCTGGTAGTGTGGCGCGGCGTCGCGCGCCTGGGTCGATAATTTACGCGCATGCGCGATCAACGCCTCATCGTCCGACACCAACATCCCGCCCCCCGACGTCGTGATGATCTTATTGCCATTAAACGAGTAGACCCCGCTCTGCCCAAACGTCCCGGGCGTCCGCGCCACCCCGTCCGCCCCGGTATAAGACGCCCCGAGCGCCTCCGCCGCGTCCTCGATCAGCGCCACCTCAAACTGCGCACACGCCTCAACGATCGCGTCCAAATCCGCGCATTGCCCGTACAGATGCACCACCATCACCGCCTTCGGCAGCTTCCCGACCTTCGCCCGCGCCTCCAGCGCCTCGCGCAACAGCCCGGCGTCGAGGTTCCAACTCTCCCGCTCACTATCCACCAACACCGGCGTCGCGCCCGTATAAACAATCGCGTTCACGCTCGCCGCAAACGTCAGCGTCGACACAAAAACCTCGTCGCCGCGCCCCACCCCGGCCTCAATCAACGCCAGATGCAGCGCCGCCGTCCCCGACGACAGGGCCAACGCATGCTTCGCCCCGACCTCCTCACAAAACTCCCGCTCAAACCCATCGACGTTCGGCCCCAGAGGTGCTATCCAATTCGTCTCAAACGCCGACTCCACGAACCCCCGCTCAAGCTCGCCGAGGTGGGGTGGGGAGAGGTAGATTTTGGGGTGTTTTTGCATCGTAATTCCAAGTTGAATAGAGGTTGCGAAATGACAAGGCATACTACGGACTAAGTCTTCGTATGCATCCTATGAATCACCTAAGACAATGTCGAGTTCGCTGGTCGAATAAACAAACAACGCTCCAGCACTGACGAAATAAATGAAGTTCTATGAAATTACTAACTAAATTAGCCGATCAATACCGCCAGGATCCACTTCGCGCACTAGCGCTCAACGCGATGGCCGCCCAAACTCCATTGAACGAGCGCTCAGTACAAACGCTGCGCGCCACGTCTCCTGAGAAAGTTATTGAGTTCGCAAAGCGAAACGAAATCGGCCCGATCATCGCAAAGGCGATCCTCGACCACCCCGCCTGTGACGACCTGGCGGGTCGCGACTTATGGCAAGAGATCTACGATGCGTCCCACCGTCGAATGACGATCTTAATGGACACATTGGATCGTGTTGCTAACAAATTTGCGGAAGCCGATATCCCACTTGTGGGACTTAAAAACGCGGGCATCGCACGCGGCATCTATCCCGATCCCGCAGCCTGCCCTATGGGTGACCTTGATGTCCTCATCCCGCGGAAACCGTTTTTAGAGGCGCACGCGCTTTTACTCGAAATGGGCTTTGTGCTTGAGACTCGCTCGACTGTTGAACCTGCCGAACTACAGGCAGCATTCGAAGGCGGCGGCACCGAATACCGCAAAGAAGTCGACGGCGAAACCGTTTGGTTCGAATTGCAATGGCGCCCCGTCGCGGGCCGGTGGATTCGCGCCGAACAGGAGCCCTCGGGAGACGATCTCATTGCAGATGCGGTGACCATTGAGGACTCAAACGTCCTGCTTTTGGAACCAACCGCCAACCTCCTCCAAGTCTCATTGCACACCGCAAAGCACACCTATGTACGCGCGCCCGGCTTGCGTTTACATACCGACGTCGACCGAATCGTAGCCTACGCCGACCCTGACTGGGAGAAATTTGTCGCCTGGGTCAAGCGCATCGAAGTGATTACCGCGGTCTACTTCTCCCTTGCTCTCTCAAAAGCTCTATTGGGCACCGATATCCCAGATTGGGTCCTTCGCGAACTACAGCCGCCGAGATGGAAGCGAGAGCTTATCGCCCGCTGGTTGCAAAAAGCAGATATCTTTGAGCCCAACGAGAAGAAGTTCAACCGCGCTGAAATGATAGGTTTCCACACCCTCTTATATGATGACGCAGCCGGCTTTACAGCTTCGGTTTTCGACACAGACAAAGATCATCTGACGCTCCAAGAACTGCCTCAGAACCTGCGGCGCGGCGCCTCGCGCGTGGCTGACCTTCTAACGCGCTACGACTCGAATTAATTATGCGTTTCTTCTCCACCGAAAAGATCTCCATCCTCTCCTGCGTCGGCGGCGGGCCCATGGCGCGCCTGGTCGACAGCTTCGCTGAGGCAGGCCTTAGCGCGCGTGTCGACGCTCAATTTTTACCCGCTGAGTGGCGCCAAAAAATGGGCGCGGGCCGTGTCGGGCGAATCGCTGCGCGGCTCTCGTCGCTGGGACTTTTCCCGATGCAAAGCGCAGCCAAGGCATGCCTCACTCACCACGACACGCTTGTCCCCACTACGAACCCATTTCTATTGCCACTCGCGTTGGTTGCATCCCGCGCATTTCACGGTCAGACGGTGGTCCCTCTGGTCTACGATCTCTATCCGGATGCTCTCGAGGCCGCCGGCTCGATCGAAGCCGACGACCTCATCAGCCAACTGCTGGGGAAGCTGAACGAATTCGTCTTCGCTCACGCCGACGGCATCGTCTTTATCGGCCAGAATATGGCCCAAAACGCCATCGCCCGCTATGGCGAACCGCGCCGGTGGACGGTGATCGAGACGGGCGCAGATGCACAGGAATTCGCGCCCTACCTCGGACAATCGCTCACCGCCGAGTCCGACCTGGAATCTTGGTGCCAGTCCAAGACACTGGTCGCGAGCTATGTCGGCAACATGGGCGTGATGCATGATTGGAAGACACTCGTGGATGCAATCACTGCCTGGTTTGAGCGCGATGACGCTAGCGAACTGGGCGTTGTCATCGCCGCATTTGGCCCCGGCGCGGCCAAACTACGCGACGCCTGCGCGCACCTAAATGACACTCAGATTCGCTTCGTCGAGCCCCTCGGAGATCGCGCATGGGCACGCCTATTGGCGCTCACAGATATTTCGTTAATCACCCTACGTGACGCGGCACGCCAAACCTGTATACCCAGCAAAACCTTCAGCGCGATGGCCGCCGAAAGCGCAATACTCGCCGTCGCCCCCGAGGATTCCGACCTGGCGATGCTGATTCAAAAACACGACTGCGGCACCGTTGTAGAAACCGGCGATGCTACACGGGTCGTTGAGCAACTCGCATATTGGATGACACATCCCGACGAACTCCAAACAATTCGGCAAGCGGCGTATACAGCGCTATGCGAGCACTATGATATGCCGAAATTAGCAGAGAGATGGTCGACATTTCTCGAGCAATGCAAACGCACCAAGAATCCCAATAAACAAGCGCTCGACGCAGCCCTCAAACGCCTCCTCGACGTCAGCGCAAGCGCTGCCGGACTCGCCGCGCTTGCCCCGATTTTAGGCGGTGTAGCTGTCGGCCTTCGCACCACGATGGGCACCCCTATCCTCTTTCGCCAGCAACGGCCGGGTAAAGACGATAAGCCCTTTGAGTTGCTGAAGTTCCGCACCATGCGCGACCCGAAGCCTGGCGAGGAAGGCCCCGAGCATGATGGCGCCCGGATCACGCGCCTTGGCGCATTTTTGCGGGCCACAAGCATCGATGAATTACCCACACTCCTCAACGTGCTGCGCGGCGATATGAGCCTGGTGGGGCCGCGGCCACTTTTGATGCGCTACCTCGACCGCTATACCCCCGAGCAACGTCGCCGCCATGAGGTCAAACCCGGCGTCACCGGATGGGCGCAAATGAATGGGCGCAATGCGCTATCCTGGGAGGAGAAATTCGCCCACGACGTCTGGTATGTCGACCACCAGTCGACATTGCTTGACCTCCAGATCTTGCTCGCCACCGTCGGCAAAGTCCTAAAGCGCGACGGAATTAGCCAAGATAATCACGCAACCATGCCCGAATTTTTTGCCCGGACTCCCGATGAGTAACGATACTTTTAATATTCTCCTTTCCGCTGCGGGACGTCGTGTCTCGCTGCTCAAAATCCTCAAACAAACCCTGAGCGATCTATCGCTCGACGGAAAGGTTTATGCGCTCGAGATGTCCCGCGCAGCGCCGGCTTTTCATATCGCCGACCATGGCTTTTTAGCGCCCCGGTGCACCGATCCGGGCTTCGTCGATCGCGTGTTGGATATTTGCGCTCAGAACGATATCAAACTCATCATCCCGACCATTGACCCGGCGCTCGCGGTCTACGCAGCGAATCTCGACCGCTTCGAAGCTGCCGGTGTAACAGTCGCGATTTCTGGCCCCAAAACCATTGAGATCGCATCAAACAAACGCGCGACGCATCGCTGGCTAAGCGACAATGGTTTCCCCACCCCGCGCCAAGCCGAACTCGAAGATGTGCTCGCCAACCCGCAGGATTGGACATTCCCCGTGGCAACCAAACCCGCCGACGGCAGCCGCTCCATCGGCTTTGGAATCGTCAACACCCCCGAGGAATTACGCGCCTTCGCCGGGCCGAATAATATTGTTCAATCGGTCGCCACCGGCGAGGAATATACCGTCAGCTTCTACGTCGACCGCCAGGGAAAATGCCGCTGTGCCGTCCCGCGCAAGCGCCTCGAAGTGCGCTCCGGCGAGGTCAGCAAAGGCATGACCGTGCGCAATGCGGCCATCGAAAAACTGGCCATGGCGGTCGGCGACGCGCTTCCCGATGCTTTCGGCGCCCTTAATGTCCAGATATTTCACGACGCCGCTACAGACGAGCTAAATATCATTGAGATAAACCCCCGCTTTGGCGGCGGCTTCCCGCTGGCCTGGCAGGCAGGGGCGCATTATCCCCAATGGATTGTCGAAGAAGTCCTCGGGCACGAAAGCTCCGCGAATGCCGACCAATGGAAAGACCGACTCGTCATGCTTCGCTTCGACGACGCAGTCTTCCTCAACGCCGACGAGGCCGGACTATGACACACCCTATTTTAGAAGGCATAAAATGCATCGTCTTTGATATCGACGACACGCTCTACCTTGAGCGCGACTACGCTAAAAGTGGTTTTGAAGTGGTCGGAGAGTGGGTCGACCGTGAACTCCGCATCGGTGGGTTTAGCGAAGTTGCCTGGCAAATATTTGAAGCGGGCACCCGCCAGACAATTTTCAACGAGGCCTTGGACGCACTCGATATCAACTATGACCTCGATATGATTAAAAAGATGGTCCAAATCTATCGCAGCCACGAGCCCCAAATAGAGCTCCTGCCCGACGCCGCAGACCGCCTCAACCAACTCGCCGCACACCCCGCGAACTTCCAGCTCGCCGCCCTTACCGGAGGCCCGCTCGTCTGCCAAAAGGCAAAGGTTCGCGCCTTGGAATTGGAAGAGACGCTCAACCCGATCGTTTACGCCCAGCAATGGGGTCCGGAGTTCGACAAACCTCACGCGCGTGCGTTTGAAGAGATCGAAAAGCTCACTGGATTCTCTGGCGCTGAATGCGTTTATTTGGCGGATAACCCGCACAAAGATTTTATCGCGCCAACTCAGCTTGGATGGAGAACGGTGCGGGTGCGAAGGCAGGGTGGGTTGCATGAGGCCCAGCCCAACATCACGCCGGTCGATCTCACACTTAGTATGCTAAGCGATCTCATTTAACGTCATCATAGCCGCCTTTAATATACTTATAACGCCTACAGCTTAAGCCGTTGACATATGTCTCGATGTATTTGCTCTACGCTTTGACCCGCGTCGACAACATCAAACCCCTCCGTTTTTGCCAATCGCTGATATGCGTGAAAACGCTGCTCACGTATCTCCAATGGGTCCGGAAAGGGTTCTTGTTTTTGCTCCATACGCCGGAGCATCTCGTCGTAGGGCAATGTAAATAGAAAGCGCGCGTCGGGGGTCGGGCTGACGCGATAAATAAGGCGCGACCACGGTGAGTCCACCGTATTAAGCGCACTAAAACGAAGTTTTAAATCGAGCATCGAATCGTGGATATAGCGGTCACAAATTACGAAATAACCCGCTCGTTCTAAAGCACGCAATTTCGCCCCATATTGAAACGCCATATCGACAACCGCTGCGGTTAACCAGGCCGTGTTGACTCCCGGTTTAGAAAAAGCATCATTTCGCCTCTCTTTCTCCTCGGCGGCCGGAAGCGCGGAGGGTACGATCTTACGTGCCATTGTTTTTAGGGTGTTCAGTTCATAAGAATAACCCGGACGAAACCAAAACACGAAAGGTTTTTTGCCCAGCTTAACCAGGGCCTCGGTTAACAATTCGATTTGAGTCGATTTGCCTGAGCAATCGATCCCCGAAATTGATATAAGCATATTTTGAACTCGACTTTTAGACGCGAAATAACAAGTAGATTTCTGGGTGTATGACTCCAACTACTTTATCCTAAACTGCCATTGATACCGCTATGTCACATCCTAAAATTGTTGTCCTCACAAATATACCTACCTATCATCAAGTAGACCTTTTCGACGAATTGGCCGACTCCAACGCTTATGACATCGAGGTATTTTATCTACGCTCCATGACGCCGGGTCGCCATTGGACGAAGCTCCCCGAACCGGCCCACCCACATCGGATGCTGCCCGTCGCTTTTGAGAAGTCCGTCTATTATCTAAACCCAACGCTTGTGACAGATTTCATAAGGGCACGCCCCGATGTGCTCATCGTCGGACAATACGCCGGTTGGTCTTATCAAGTTGCCATGTATCTGGCGACACTCGCTAAAATCCCCTGGGTGTTTTGGTGCGAACCCATGGGCGTCAAGCATTTCGAGGTCACACAACTCACGCCCGAACTATTTCGCAACAAAATGCGCAAAGCGGCCTACTGGCCCGCTCAGAAATTTGCCGCTCAACATTGGGGAATCGGCGTTAAAGCCCAACATCAATTTGAAGAAATGACCGGCCTTCCAGCTCATAACTTTCCTTATTATAGTAAATTAAGCCGCTTCTCGCGTGGTGAACTACCATATATGCCCAACGGAAAGGTTCGCTTCCTTTTCGCCGGGCGCTATAGTTATCGAAAGGGTTTCGACGTGCTCTTGGACGCGTTCTCACAGCTCGATGAGCGTGGAGTTGATCCGGCGACGTGGAGCTTAACACTATGCGGCAAAGGCGAAATGGGCGAGCGCATCGCAAATTATCCTGATATTATAACAAATATCACTGACCTCGGGTTTCAGGAGTTGGAGCGGATGCCTGGCATTATGAAAAGCCATGATGTCTTCATCGCACCCTCTCGATATGATGGTTGGGGAATGGTTGTTCCCGAAGCACTCGCCGCAGGTATGCCAGTCATCACCACCCATGCGATGGGTAGCGCCGAAGATATTGGCAAATCGTTCGATTGGCTACACTTAAACGACCCAGGCAATAGCGAACAACTCACTGAATCTTTGCAACAATTCCTCTCTAAAGACACCCATCTCAAAGACCTGGGAGTTAAAGCGTGTGAAGCCGCTCAGCAATACGACGTCGCGGCCGCACGCCCTCGGTTTGAAGCGCTTATTTCAGACCTGCTCAGTCCAGGGGTACCCCAATAAGTAACTAAACTCGACGCCGCGAAAATTAGCTGAGCAATTCAATCGTCTCCGCGAATATCTGTGCCAGAACCCTAAAATTCGCAGATAGCGCGCTATAGTCTCCTTGCTCCTGATCATCGAGCACCCAATTGAACTCTTCGAGCAAAAAAAGCGCGAGCGCCCCCTTTCGCCAGGCTTGCCCCTGGGCGGGCAAATAATGATGTAGCCCCTCGCGAAGTTGCCCGCCTCGAACAAACTCTCGGGAGTGCTCACCGAAGCTTTTTATAGGTCTGGCGGCGAGCCCCATCAAGAGAAAGTCATAGTAGCGGAATCGACGCGCGCTATACTCCCAATCGATCAAAAGCGTCCGGGATTGAGCGTGGTCAACCCAAATATTTCCGCCCTGCAGGTCACCATGAGAATGCGCTATTTGTATTGTCTCAAGCTTGGACGCTTGGCAACTCATTTGCGCGATTAATGGGCCCAAGCGAGCTAACAATGGTTCATCGGGATAACGAGCGATAAGGCCATGAAGACGTTCGAGGAGTTCGCGCTGTAGCTGCTCGATATATTGCGCTGCCGCCACCTCCTCAGACGTCTCATTGAGCCATACGTCGAGCGATCTCAGCGCCGCATGCAAATAACCTGCGCTATTAACCCAGGGCAGGCAGCGCGTAAGCGGTATCCCTTCAAGAATAGGCTCTTCGAGCCATTTTCCATTTTCATCCCAAGACTGAAGCTGCGTAAAACAGCTGCCATTTGCCTTTGTGCGCACAGCAATTTCGCGCATCATGGACCGGTTATCGAAGCCTTCCTTTAAGAAGGCGCGCGTCAGGCCCGACTCAAAATCAAAGACCCTAATGCGTTGGTTTCCCGGCGCCACCAAGAGCGTCGCGGAGTTGTCAATCGCAGGCGTCACCCACAAAAACGGCTGCCCGAGCCGATTCAATACGGCCCGTCGCGTAAGTAATGTTCCCACAATATATTGCGGGACGATGCGCAGAGGCCTCGCCGTACAGCGAAAATGATCGGCCACAAATTTACGCAAACTCGGCGCTGAATCACGCGTATAGACCGCCCCCAAGAGTGAATGCAGCAGCCACTGTTGAGCGCCCGGAATGGGCGTCGTTGAAACTGTGATGGGACGCCCAAACTGTCTACTCCAGCCGCGCGCCAGAGTCCGAGCCGTAATTTCGGCGAAATCCTCCCTCTCTTTAAGTTCGCTTATTTTCATACAATCGGTTCGTGTGCCAATTTGTGGACGCTCGAATTAAATACTCTCAAAGAGATCGCACATCGTCTTCCCATGAACCTCTGCGGTATATAACTCCTGAGCTTCACGCGAATTATGCAGCGAGATCGCACGGCGCAGTTCCTTATTCACCAGCATATCCTTGAGCGCATCAACAAGCTGAATTGGCGATTTGGGATCGATTATGAGCCCGTTTTCCCGGTCCTTAACGATGTCGGGGATACCGCCCTTTCGCGTCGTGATGACCGGAAGACCGAAGTGCATTGCCTCAATAATACTAATGGGTTGCCCCTCCGTCTCGAATGAAATTGGCAGCACAAATATATCCGCATTTTCGAAGAGTCCTAATTTCTCCTGCCCGTGAACGGGTCCCAAAAACTCAACATTCTTGAGGTTATGCTGCTCAATAAACACATCGGGATGAACGGTTGTGGTTTCGGTGATATGACCCGCGAGCACGAAGTGTAAAGGGAGCTTTTGTTGTTGGGCAAGAAGGGCCGCCTCTAAAACGGTTTGATAACCCTTGGACTTAATGAGGTTGCTTACAAAGAGCACCCGCATCCCTTCAGCGCTCTCGGGCTTTGGTTTTAATTTGCGCGCATATTTGACCAACGATTGCTCCGCCCCGTTCGCCACGACGGCGAGTTTATTGTCATCAACTAGTCCGTCGAACATAACCTTGAGAGATTCCGACAGAACAATAATTTTGTCGGCACGATTTAGCGCTCTCTTGACCAAGATACGCAACAAACCGGGCGCCCTATCATAGGCGACACGAAAACTGCCTCCGTGGACATGAAGTACTATAGGCCATTTTTTTCGATGCGCGAACTCAAGCAATGGCAAATCCCGCAGCATCGCCTGGGGGCTTTGGCCCAATTGCAAATAGAAAAGAACGGCCGCGTCCTTTTTCCACTTCCGGGTACGACTCCATGCCTCCATCGGTAATCCAGCGACCCGTCCTGCGCGACAAATCACACCCAATAGGGGACTTCCCAAATTAAACTTCTTACTCAGGTCAACCAACTCGAACGTGGCACTCTGCGTTTTTAGATAATCCACCAGCATACGTGTCGCGATAGACTGGCCCGCAATAGGAGGTGGATATGAAGCGATCAATAATAAATTTTTCATAAGCAGTAGGTAGGCCTCAAAACAATTCAGTGCGGCTAAGCACTCGTCACTTATTTAGCAAGCTTTAACCCCTTAATGCCTCCCACCGAGGACCGAAATACTTACGGCTTTCGCTCCGGGTCGCGCGGTAGGATCACTCCGTTTCTGCCGGATAATTGAGACGGGGACAATTCCAAAGATGACGAAAAAGAAGCCGATGGGATTATTAAAAGTCGGCGCCGTCGGAATGAAAAAGCTCTGATAGGCGAGCGCGATCCATAGACTGATCGCCCAACATAGAAAACGACCTTCGCTGCTTCTTGATGTAAGGTCATAGCGGCTGCGCGCAATCATAACGATATAAGGAAGCAAAAATAGAAGCAGGCCGATCAAACCTGACTCAAGCACCTGCTCCAAGTAAAAATTATCTACATGCATCTTATTGAACTTCTTTTCAGCGGCCAATGCATCATAACGATTTGGCGCCTGGTCAACACTTATGGGCGAAGCGGGACCTACAAAAATCGCAGCAATGGGATACGGACCATCCCAAAGCGCCTCTACGAGGCTGCCCCAATAGGCCAGGCGGCCACTTGAAACTTTATTACTCTCTTCAACTCCGGCTAAATTAAACACAAACAATGCACACACGACCATGACCGTATTCGCCGCCATAAGAGTCAAATACTTCCGACGACCTTTCAGGACAAGAACAGAATACGAAACCCCCGCGACAAGCATAAAGAGCAGAACATTTCGTGAGCGCGCAAACCAAGCAAAAGCAAATGCGCCAAGAATACAAGCTGCCAGCAATATATAACCCGAGACGCTCCTCCATTTGCTTCGCTCAGGCGCGAGAATTCGAATACCCACAAGTGACATAAAAACAGCTTGCACAACCTGAGCGAAAATATTAGGGTTTTCCAACCCAAAAGATAGCCGCCCTTGATGCGTTGGGCTTAGGAGCGACGGATTTATTAGCATCGTATAAGTAATCGTTATAATTAAAAGGAAGCCGTTTACAACTAAAAATCCAACGAGGAACTTCCGCACATCCGCGATCGATTGCATTAACAATGGGGCGAGCCAAAATGAACATAGCGTCCAGATTATATAGAGGCCCATTACAGGGACATTAAACTTCCCCTTCAGCATCGAAACAATGACAAAATACACTGGAAAGAAGGCGCTAAGTATACGGATATTCCGAAGCTTTATACTGTCATACCATATATTCGTGCGCTGATGTTCAAAAAAGCGGTTAAACAAAAAGAAACCGGTAATCACCACAACAATGAAATAGGGGCGATAGTTATACACCGCCAGTCGTATGGAAGGAGGAATCGCCACCATCGTAGGAATCGGAATTGTCATCGCATATAATAAAAGGATTAGACGTTCCCAGCGGATGACACGGCTGGTTGAACTTGAGATAGCGACGCTTGTCTGCACGGAGTGAAAGCCTTAAAGAGGAGGGTTATTTTGAGATATTTTGCACACGATAAGACACTTTAATACCCGTTATTTCAACGCAAATGATCGTTCTCGCGCACCGCGAGTTAAATCATCCTCAAAGTGTTCGAGTCGATGTTTACTGAGAAATTCGCCGCGGCGACTTGAGCTTGGAAACGCAAAAGATTCCGCGCACATGTAATTGAGCGCGCGTTTGATCGAGTCGAGGTCACTCACTTCACACGTGATACCGAGCCCATATTTCTCGATCGTTTTGCCAATCCAACCTTGATTTGTTCCAATAAGCGGCCGCCGTGCACGCGCCGCGTTTAGCACGATTCCGCTAGACCCGAGATGATCCGAATAGCATGCAGACACGAGATCTGACGCACTGAAATAGAGCGGAAACTCAGCACCTTCCACGAACCTTAGCCGCTCAATCAGACGGCCTCGCTCGCGCAGTCGGTTGGCTTGTGGCGTTTGCAAGAGCGCGCAAATTTCTGAATCGGGCTTCCCGGCAAGCACGAGTTTTAATCGGGGGTTATTAATTTGAGACATCGCCTGGAGAATTTGCGTTACACCTTTGCGCGCCGTCAACACCCCTGTAACCAAAACAAGCGCGCCGTCTTGGGGGAGCCCGAGCTTTTGACGCGCCTGATGAGAAGTAACTAGCGGTTGCGCACTCGGTGCCGGATCGTGCAAGATCGAAATCCGATGGGAGAGCGAGGGCGCCACCCGCTCCCGAATAAATTCGGCGACAAACTCATCGAGCAAATGCAGTCGTGTAATTAAGCCAGAACGAAGTGCCTCTTCGATCAAATAAAGGCGCAATTGGTCCGCGGCCTTCGGGGTTTGGGTCCAGGCGAAGTTCGCGTTAAACAGGATACCTTCTATCTGGGTCCCTTCCGGAATCACGCCCTTTGCCAAGTCACCAAGCCCACCGATGAGGTAAATTAAGCCATCTATATAGGGAATATAAACATGAGCCGGCTGGTGTCGGGAGATGCCGCCCAAAAGGTGCCATAGTTTTTTGATCGCGGTCCGCACTGGAGAGACCACTGTCGTCGTTGACATCGAATCATCAAGACGGAAGTGGAGGGACTCATCGGAGAGCCTAAAGCGAAACTCCGCGGAACTGACCGCCTCGGAACTCGTCACCAATAACGGCTCAACACCACATCTGTTTAAACCTTTAACCAGCGAATTCACGTATTCGAGGTGATGTCCCGCATATCCGGTCTCGTAAATCAGTACTTTCATAGCTCGCACATAAGGTGAGTATTCGTTTTAGTAGAGCATCATAGCCGGAATAACCACCAGCGATGGTTTTCTCGAGCAGTGGTTGATTAGGTGAATCTGCGGAATGTCGGAAAGCTGGGGTATTCTAATGGACTCAGAGCGTAGCCGCATTGTCTGCAAATTCTATCTAGAAGCGGAATTACTTTGATTGATGCCTCGACTAAAACTTGATGAGTTTGCGCTGACTATAAATACCCGACTTAGGCCATATCGGCCATTTCGAACTCGACCGGATTGCTAAAGTCGAGCGCTAGGCGTTTGCGCTGCCTATTATCAAAGACATCAATATATTTGAAAATCTCTCGGCGCGCTTCATCCGGGGTCGCTAAGATTCTATGATGAAGCGATTTAATCTTTACGGCGCCAAAGACCCTCTTCACCGGTGCGTCATCCCAATAGTTACCTTTGCGGCTCATCGAACAGGTCATGCCATTGGCCGCGAGCAACTTTTGATAATCACCGCTGGCATATTGGCTGCCTCGATCCGAATGATGCAATAGGCCGTCCTAAAACTTCCACTTAAGCACGGCCACTTTAAGCGCATTCATGCACAATATGCGATCCATTGTGTCATCCATCACCCAGCCATCGATTTTGCGGCTATAAACGTCCAGAATGGCCGACAGGTACAGCCAACCCCAATTCGTGTGTATATAGGTAATACCTGTCAGCCAGACTTGATTGGGCCAAGTTGCACGAAAGTCTCGGGCAAGGAAGTTATCGGCCAACGGAAACGAATGATTGGAGTCGGTCGTACGCTTGCTTCGCCCCTTTTGGACGGCTTGAATGCTATTTTCACGCATCAAACGCGCCACGCGGTGTCTGCCAACGACACGGCCCTCTCTCTTTAAAATATGGTGGATTCTCGGGCTTCCATAAGTTCTGCGACTTTGCGCATAGATGTTCTAAATTTTTTGAAGCAGCTTTTCATTTTCCTGCTGCCGCTTGCTCAAAGGGTGTTTTCGCCAGTCGTAATAACCGCTGGTGAATACGCCCAATACCTCGCACATAAGCTTGATCGAGAGCTCGTTGCGGTGAAACTCGATGACCTCGTACCTCACGCGGGCTCCCTGTCGGCGAAAATACTCATATTTTTTAAGATGACTCGCCCTTGGCGAAGGCGTCTACGTTCCTTCTCGAACTCCGTGATTCGAGCCTGCTCCGGCGTTTGTTTTCCCTTGCCAGGGAAGGCGTCTTCGCCGTTCTTTTTGGCTGCATTACACTATTAATATAGGTTTCTGACGTTGCTCCCGAGCTCGTCTGCAACCTGCACGCAAGTGCGGTCGTCGAGATACGACAGGCGAACCGCCTCTTGCTTAAATTCCTTTGGATACCGCTTCATTTGAACACCTCGTTGAGTTTCTGTGATTATACTCTTCGATGTGTCCGGAAAACTGAAGCAACCTCAAGTTTGAAATACCCAATACAGCGTATAATAAATATCCATTAAAACCGGGCAACGTCAACTCAGGAGCTTTGCTTGAGATCTATCGCCGTAACCTCATTTGTTTGAGTGAGCTTTTGGGCAATCTCTACCGCTTCATTGAGATAATTGCGCAATATCATGATCTGTTCCGCATTATATCTTGCCGCGGCCTGCTTAATCTCGGTCGTCGATACACTCTCGGTTCTGGGAATATAACGCACCTCAACGATCTCTTCTAGCTCATCAAACTTGCCAGCCCAATCATGGCCCATGCCTAAGATCGCGGCCCTCACTCGGATGATATCGTCGCGTTTTTGATCCCATGAAATTTCGGGGAACACCCCATCGACGTAGCGGACGGCCTCCAAAACCTCTTTGCGAGCGTCGTAGGGTAAAATAGTCTTTTTTCCCTTTTCGCGGTTAAATTCATCGGTCGATAGCCCGACGATAAGCCGATCTCCCATATTACGAAGACGCTTTAATATGCGGACATGCCCGTGATGTAACAGGTCAAAGGTGCCGTATGTAATGACTGTTTTCATTGATTCATCCCTATTCTCTACGATTTATCGGCCAATAAATGTTTTTGCCACGTTTTTGAGACGCTCTGTTGCTTTTATTTGAGCCACGCGAATCAAAGACTTACAGCGATTATAAACCGGAACTACTTCTGCATGCTTATGCTTTATTGGCGTTTTCCAGTCTTTTCCATATGCATAATCTAAAAAGGCTTCTGGCTCAGCAACTGTTGGAAACGAACGGCCCAGGAATTGAATTGTTTCACGCGTTTCAAAAAATCGAGCCCTTAATCTATCAGCCCCACAAACTCGATCCCCAAAAAGCTTACGACGCATAAAATAAATGTCGATATAGTCCGACCCTCTCATTAACGAGAGCAAATCACCTGTATATCTCACCACTTCTAAGTCCTCTTGCCGCATTTCAAATAGCAACGACAAAAAGAGTTGCCGATCTTCATCGAGCACAAATAGGTCGACATCTTCATCCCATGGGATAAACCCATTGTCGCGAATCGCGCCGAGCAATGTCCCATAAATAATCCCGTAGCGAATACTCTGAGCGTCGAGAATATCTGCGAGCACAAAAAGATTTTCTTTGCATTGTGCCATATTCATCGCACCCTGACCTCGGGATAACTTTATAGGTTCAAAAGTATATTTTCCTCGCAAAGTTTTAATTGACTTTTGGGTCACAATAACCTCAGCTTATTTCTATAAAAAGCTCAAACGGCTAACTAGCGAATTGCCTGTAAGCGTTCCGTGGAGTTGTCTAACATCGGAGTCAGACCTTCTAGGTCTGGGAAAAGCCTTTCTTTCTATTAGGTCAAGATGACCTGGCTCCAATTTTCAACACCCCCTTAACGCTTACAACTGCCTTTATGGGGAACACCTTCGTTAATCACTAATAAAGTCAACAATGAACTTCAAAAGAGCTTTTGTCTTTTGTAAACAAATACGTCTACGCGAACTCATCTTGGTCTGCTCGAACTTCATATCATATCGAAAATCGGGACAAATGACTGATGGGTGGCTTAGTGGAAACCTAAGCTCTTTGGTTTCAAGGTATCTTTTTTTAGCTACACCTTTTGTATGAGTTGCATTTTCACCGAAACCGATGTTCTCAATAAGATTCGTCGCAGGAAAGATGCACAATTGGTTTTGTTTTGACAGCGAAAAGTACCACTGCCAATCCCACGCATTTACTTGATTGTTATCAATCGCTTTCAGGGCCTGATTCCAATGCAATTCGTACCTATTCGATACCCCCATGTTTTTGAATACATTTTTGGCAGTTAACGAGTCCTTTCTCCAATTCATGGCGAAATCCATATTCTCCCATGCGCGCCTCCAAGTTGCCCATCCCCAGCAAGCTTTGTTTTTTGAGAATAAGTAGGATGACCCTCCTATAGGCGTATAAGATAGATGATTCGTGCCCGCGATCATGCCAATTCGCGTATCGTTTGAATATTTATCCAGCAATTCATCACAGTACTTAAAGAAACTGATAACAGGACAACAATCATCCTCAAGTATAATTCCTTGCTCTTCATACGTAAAAAACCAATCAATGGCTTGTTTGACCGCAGGCCCACAGCCGAGGTTTTCGTCTCGGAAAAGTGTCTGAACCTCACACGGCCAATCAATATTTGTCACAATCTGCTGCACCTCCCTAACAGACTGGCGGTCTTCTGGACAGTTCAACCTTGGGCCATCCGCCGCAATATACAAACGTTTAGGCTGCACTTGAGAAATACGTTCAAAGGTCTTCCTTGTGACGTCAGGGCGATTAAATACAATAAACAATATAGCTGCAGACATAATTGCGAAAGAATCACTTTAAGGTGTAAGTTACTTACTTAAGTCTCTTGCGTCTAACGTTTTAGCGACATCCAAGAGGTCAACACCAACAAAAAACCAAACACAAACATTCAATAGCAACCACGTTGCAAACAACACAACTCACCTCCTTCGATACAACACATCATGATGAGACAGCAACTCAACACATTCATATCGATCCAAAATATAGTCCTCAATCTCATCTCTAAATGTAGCTTCAATGAGCATGTATTTTGGAGCGTGTCGAGAAAAATCCAATCCTTTAAGAACCTGGAGTTCGTATCCCTCAACATCAAGCGAAAGCAGATCGATAGCGGTGAAATTTGTTTCGTCAATAACTTCGGACAGGGTTCGCGCAGGGACTTCAACTTTATAAGTTGAAATATTTTGAATTTCGGCACCGCGCTCGATATGAGATTTGTCTGCCTCGGGCGACTTCCTGGCACCATCCACTAACGACATTAGATTTGAGAACGTCATTGTGACAGTGGGCGCGTCATAATCCTTTGAGACAAGTGCATACGAGAATACCTCGGATTTTTTACGCTCCTTTCGGCATTTGGCATAGAGTTCGGGAATCGGTTCGACCAGAATGCCTTGCCATCCCTTAAACCGTTCAAAATAGTACGTGTTGCTCTGAGTATAACCGTTATTGCCACCCACTTCGATAAAAACGCAATTATGATAGGGGAGATAGTGTTCCAGCTTTCTGTCCAACTCGTTAAGGGCAGGTCTGGAATATTTTGGGTTGCCTAAAATCTCGTAAAGATGACGTCGAGCCCGTATTGTTTTCTGGCCAATTGGGGTTCGTGCAAATTTACTTCTTAAACGACTTAATCGCATACTTTAACTCTCGAATTCTAAATGGCAAAAACAAGCTATATGTCATTTGCTTAAATGCGATACGGGTTTCCGGGATCAGCAATGATGAGAAGTACGCAGATATCATATAGGCGATAAGCGTCGCCCAGGCTGCACCAACCCCACCCATCGCGGGTATTAATACTAAATTTAACCCAATATTTATAACGGCTCCAATAAGCGTCGCCACCATCGCAAAGCGCGTCATATTCTCTGCAATAAGCCATTTCCCTCGAGATACTCCAAGTGCCACAAAGACAAACGCCCAGATATGGATACGAAGAATCGCCCCAGCCCCTTCATATTCCACCCCAAACATCACCGAGACAATCAGACCAGCCAGAAAAGTCATCGGCACTACAATCGCCAATGATATCACCACCATAATGTCATAAAATGCCTGCATACGACGGTGATACGTTTCAACAGACGCACCTTCTTTCGCTTGAATAATCGCCGGAAAGACCGACCCCGCGATAACCATTGGAAAGAAATACCACATTTCGGAGAGCTTTACGGCGGTTGCATACAGCCCAACTTCGCGAACATCCAACATTTCACCAAGCATAATCTGATCGCTTTTCATATAAAGCGCGATAGATAAGCCTGAAATAATCAGAGGCCATGAATCTCGAAGCAATTCGCCAACAAGCGCCATACGCGGCCGTAGTCGAAACGACTTTGATGTCCTTATTTTCAAGAGCGCGACAAAACAAACGCCGCTGAATAACGCACCAATAGGATAGACAAGAGCAAACGCGAATATGGATGCACCCGCCAGAATCAACGCTACTTTGCAGATATTGGTAAATAGCAATGTTCCGAGGCGGACGCCTACCGAATATTTTGAACGGATTTTTGCTTGAAACCAAAGATCCGGGACGCCGAGGCCCGCAAGAATTATGCTTCCACCGAAAATCGCAACCAATAAGGTTGTTTCTCGATCCTGTCCGAGTAAAAGTACGGAACCGATCGCGAGTCCGGTCGCAGCGATGCCCCCAAAAAATTTCAAAACACCAGTTGTCGCGAGTAATTCGCCTTCGTCCGCATCTCCACGCACGATATTACGAATGACAATATTATCTAAACCAAGCGTTGCGATTGCACCGAATAACCCAACCATACTCATCGCATAGCTGAATTTTCCAAATAACTCGGGCCCGAGATACCGAATAACCCACACTGCCACGAAAAAGCCGACAATCATGGAGACGCCTTTCTCCATAATCAACCAGCCAGTGTTGGCAACGATTTTCTGAAGCACTTTGCTACGTTCGAGAATACGAACAAAAGGCGCGCCAAGATACCTCACCCAGGCGGGCGAGCGCGAATAAATTGACGTTTTCTTTGACTCTATTGGGGATTTCAATTTATCAACTGGATTTCTGGAACCACGCATACGCCAACTCAATCCCCTCACGAAGACCGACCTTCGCCTCCCAACCCAACGCATTGAGCTGCGACACGTCCATCAGCTTCCGCGGCGTCCCATCAGGCTTCGTGGCATCCTTCGAAAGCGTTCCCTCAAATCCGACAACATCGGCGACCAGCGCCGCCAACTCAGCGATCGAGATATCGTGACCGACGCCGATATTCGTGAGTTCAACGTGATCGGTTTGCTCGAGCAAGAAGACGCAGGCGTCGGCCAGGTCGTCGACATACAAAAACTCACGCTTCGGCGTGCCGGTGCCCCAAATAACAACTTCGGCCGGCTCGCCGGTCTGCTCCTGGCGGAGTTTGGCTTCGTGGAATTTACGGATGAACGCGGGGAGGACGTGGCTTGTCTCGAGGTCAAAATTGTCGTTCGGGCCGTAGAGATTGGTGGGCATGACGCTGAGGTATTTCGTCCCGTATTGGGAGTTGAACGCCTCGCACATCTTCAGGCCCGCGATCTTTGCGATGGCGTAGGCCTCGTTGGTCGACTCCAGCGGGCCGGTGAGTAGGGAGTCCTCGCGCATCGGCTGGGGGCAGTCGCGCGGGTAGATGCAGCTTGAGCCCAGGAATAAAAGGCGCTGTACGCCGTGGCGGCGGGCGGCGTCGATGACGTTGGTCTGGATCAGCAAGTTGTCACGAATGAACTCGCCGCGATAGGTGTCATTGGCCAGGATTCCGCCGACCTTTGCGGCAGCGAGTAGGACGAACTCGGGGTCTTCGGCGGCGAAGAATGCTTCGACGTCGGCCTGGCGGGTCAGGTCCAGTTCGCTGCTGGTTCGGGTGATGATATTTTTATAGCCGGCGCGCTCGAGTCGACGCACGAGCGCCGAGCCGACGAGGCCGCGGTGGCCGGCGACGTAGACGCGTGCGTCTGGGGTCATGCGGCGGTATGTTTTTGTTTGGGTGGTCATTTTTATGAGCTTTTGTGGTGGTTGTGGCTCTCCGGCCCGGGCGCTCTCTACGCTTCAATCTATGGGGTATCGCGCTACGCGCGATGCGGGTGGGGACACCCGCGCTCCTTGAAGAGAGATGATATTTAGTCGACGCCTTGCTCGATCACATCGTAGCCGGCTTCGCGCAGCGTCACGAGCCGCTCGACCATGCCCAGGTCGTGGTCGACCATGATATTGCAGAGTTCCTGGACCGGGGTTTTTGCCTCCCAGCCAAATGCCTTCTTTGCCTTGGAGGGGTCGCCCAGCAGCAGGTCGACCTCGGTGGGGCGAAAATACGCGGGGTCTACCTCGACGAGCAGCTTGCCCGTCTCAGCGTGGTATCCCTTTTCGTCGACGCCCTCGCCTTCCCAGCGGATCGGCATATCGGCGCGCTCAAACGCCCACTGCGCGAAGTCGCGCACGGTCGTGGTCTCACCGGTGGCGAGCACATAATCGTCGGGCTTGTCCTGCTGCATCATCATCCACATGCCCATGACATATTCGGGCGCGTAGCCCCAGTCGCGCTTGGCGTCGAGGTTTCCGAGATAGAGACGCTCTTGCAGCCCGTGCTTAATTCGCGCGACCGCGCGGGTGATCTTGCGGGTCACAAAGGTTTTGCCGCGCCGCGGGCTTTCATGGTTAAAGAGGGTGCCGTTCGAGGCGTGAATGCCATAGGCTTCGCGATAATTCACCGTGATCCAATAGGCGTATAATTTCGCCACGGCATACGGCGAGCGCGGGTAGAACGGTGTGGTCTCAGACTGAGGGACTTCCTGCACAAGCCCGTAAAGCTCGCTGGTCGAGGCCTGGTAAAATTTGGTGTCGATGCCGGTTTCTTTGATGGCGTCGAGCAGGCGCAACGTGCCGAGGCCGCTGACTTGAGCCGTATAATCAGGCACCTCAAAGGATACCTGCACGTGGCTCTGGGCGCCGAGGTTATAGATCTCGTCGGGCTCAATGGTCTCCATAAGCCGCGAGAGATTCGAGGCATCCGAGAGGTCGCCATAATGCAAAAAGAGCCGCTGATCGCGGGTATGCGGATCCTGGTAAATATGCTCGAGGCGCTGGGTATTAAAGGAGCTGGAGCGGCGCACGATCCCGTGAACTTCGTAGCCCTTTTCGAGCAGAAGTTCGGCGAGGTAGGAGCCGTCTTGTCCGGTAATCCCGGTGATGAGTGCTTTTTTTGTTGTTTTTGTCATTTTCTGTTACGGCGATAAGGCCACAATGAGATGGTTTGGGAATTCGTAGTTATTTTAGATGAGTTGCGGATGGAGACCTGTTAAATCATTAACCAACATCTTTCCCGCAATACTTTAAGGGATCATCAAGATGCGAAACCTATGCAAATCGGGGGTGCGAGTCAATTCGCCCGCGCTCGGGAGACTCGGCGTGTCATACCCGAAAGCAGTCATACGCCATGACGAGATGAAATCGTCCAATTAGCCCGTAAAACCGCAATACATTGCGTCAGAAACACATGCCTATGAGTTTGGCGCATGAAAATCGCCCGAACGCCATATCCAATATGACATCTTTGCTCCAAATTTGCGCAAAATTTGTGCCGTATTGGGGCGTCCGCCGAAAGTAGCGTTATGAACGCTCTTAGAGGATGTTGGCCAGTTCTTATCCTATTCGCGCCGCCAACTCGCGCACCACCGGCGCCATCTTAATGGCCTCGGGGCGGGTGCCAAAGACCGTCAAAATATGCATTTTTGCTACTGATGAAGACGTCACTGCTGCTTCCCACTGCTATTTTTGGAGGAGGTCGTCAAGACCGCGAACCTACGCAACTCGGAAGTGATTCGTCAACCACGGTTCCGCAATCATTCACCCCCGCGCCGACTCGTCGATCGTAGCGATTCAACGCCTTGTGGGGCGGCGCAATTCGATAATTTGAATTTATGGACATTTGCGCGCTTGGCGTGGCTTATAACCTTCTACCTACGAAACATCACCTCGGCTCAATCACATGAATATAAGCATAATACTCCGGAATATCCCGCTCAAAGCGGCGCTTGAACGATGCATTTTTATCAAACCCAATATCAATGACCTCGGTGGTGCGCGCTTTTTGGCTGAGCAGAAAATCCGAATACGCCTGGGCTTTTTGACGACTCATTGAGCCACGGAATGTGCGAATGGCAATGATGCAGCCCTCTGCGGCTTCGGCATTGGACTTCCAATGGGCGTCGCGATGCAGGTAAATAAGCGTCGGGACAAGTGCCTCGCCATAATATGCGATGCCGGGATCCGACGTAATCAGGGTCGCGGCGTTGCAGTGCTCGGCGCGCTGACGAATGGTCGCCAAGATTTCATCGTAGGGCATATTCCAGGTGCCCTTGCTCGTATTCTGATGGCTCGCGACATTCACGACTCCCCAGAGATTTCCCAGCGAAATGAGCACAAAGGTAGTCACTCGCAACCAACGCGTTTGGATGCGGCTATAAGCGCCGCTTTGCCAGGCGCCCTGCGCCGAAGACAGGGTTACGAGATTTCGGTATTTTGTGGTTAAACGCGTGAGCAATAAACTGACAGAACCAACCAGCAAGAGTTGGGCGCTTGGTGCCTTTAGTGTTGCTCGAATATCCGCCATCGACACGACCAGGAGGATCGCGTTGCCGAAGATCAGCGCGCCGCCCGCAATGGTCAGCGGATAGGATCCCTGTCCCGCAAAAAGATGAAACCCAAGGCCAAATATCGACCTGAGATACCCGCCAAATTGCGCGCTGCTATTTTGAAGATGCACTCGGAAGAACACGATGATTTGCGGCAAAACAAGCGCCGCAGCCGCGGCCCCCGTCCATGCAATCGTCACCCATTCATCCCGCCATTTTTGCCTACGAGCAGTCAGCGCAATCAGAAATAAAACGGGGACAATGATCAGTCCAATATAGCCGATATAGACGAGCGCTACGGACAGAAAAAAGAAAAATCCCCAGAATATTCGCTGACGCTCACAGGGTCTTAATAGCAGATAGATCATCAGGTTGATGATCGTCACCGCATAGGCGTACCAACGCAGCCCCGTCCCCCATAAAAGAAGCGTTGGGTTCAGCCCGATCGCGACAAAGGCAAAAAAAGCCGGCCTCGACCGCGCGATTTCCTTCCAGACAAGCCACAGCGACGAGGCGGTCATTATCGCGCCAACAAGCCGTACAAATGACCAATCACCCGTGAGTTTAAGAACGAGCCAATTTAGCAGGTAGGAGCCCGGCGGATGGACATCGACCCGATTAACCAGCGCGGCTAATTGCAGGGCTCCGTCAGCCGCCTCGACCAAGTTCATATTAAAGAACTCGTCGTCATACCCATAGCTCAGAAAGCCAACAGAGCCGTATAGGACCCACAGAAAAACCAGCGCCAATGACTTTTGATACATGCTATGCGCTGCTCGCCGCGATTATCTGTTTGAGACGTCGCCACCTATGCGCCAATGAGCACGCAGCTGACAACGTCAAGGCGTCAAATATTAATCAACCAAATAGGCGGCGGCTCGACCAAAATCAAGCATTGGTGTTGGCCATCGAGACGCATGCGATAGTCCCCCCCACACGAAACCCTCTGGCCACCCCCGCATCAAATAGGCAACATAGTCGCACCACCCCGGGAGCAATCATTACTCGCCCCGGAACGACTTCTACCCAAAGGATATAAAATGTCTGAATTCGACCAGAAAGCCCGCGACTGGGACACCCCGCAGAAACAACAACGCGCCGCCGAGATCGCAAAGGCGATCCGCGCGACGGTGCCGCTGACCCAGGAGATGGCGGCGTTTGAATACGGCTGCGGGACCGGGCAGCTAAGCTTTGAGCTGCGCGAAGACGTCGGGGCGATCGTGCTGGCGGACACCTCGGAGGGGATGCTCGAGGTGCTGCGCGAGAAGATCGCCGCGGCCGGCGTCGACGCCATGACCGCGCTGAACCTCGACCTGGCCACCCAACCGCTGCCCGATGCGCGCTTTGACCTGATCTATAGCGCGATGACGCTGCACCATATCCCCGACACCGAGCAAATCCTCGGGCAATTCAGCGCGCTCTTAAACCCCGGCGGCTATCTGTGCATCGCCGACCTGGACCAGGAAGACGGGTCGTTTCACGGGCACGACGCCCACCATGTGCACCGTGGGTTCGCGCGCCCCGAGCTTCGCAAATTGGCCGAGGCGGCCGGGTTCACGGATATCGCGTTCTCCGACGCGTTTGAGGTCAAGCGCGAGGTCGGCCAAACCGGCCAAATGCGCGCGTTCTCGGTGTTTTTGATGGTGGGGAAAAAGGCATAAACGCCGGGTTTCATCAATCCTCCATATTCGACTCAATATGCGCGATATACGCCGTAATCACGTCCGCGAACGCCCGCGCGAACGCTTTTCGGCCGGCCTCGCCGCCGTCTGAGCCGCCCCAGCGGGCGTTTTTATGGGTCTCGATCTGCCAGCCAAAGACCCGCGAATACTCGGTCGCGGTGTAGCGGCGCGTGTTGAAGCCGCCGCTAAAATATTTGTCGCCCTCCAGGGGAACCGGGTCCTGGCGGCTGGGGACCGCGGGGATGCCGGCGGCGTGGATGCGCGTGCCAAAGGCGTCGGCGCCGAAGAGTTCGTCGCGAAAGTCCAGCGTCGACATCGACATCAGGTTTCGCAGCGATGAGCGCCGCCCCAGGCGCGCGGCTTCGGACGGGGTTTCGTGCACCGTCTTGATCGACGCTTTCGACAGCCCGTAGCCCAGCTCGAGGCGCTGCTTGGTGTGCCCGTGGCCGTGCAGATCGATATAGATGGCGTAGCCAAACTCGTCGATGGTGCGCGCCAGCGCGGTCTCGATATACGCGTGATATTGGCGCCAGACATCCTCCATGGCCGCGTTCCCGCAGGCCCCCAGGTCGATGTCGCGGTTGAGGTCCACCGCGGCGCGCTTGACGTGGGCGACCACCAGGTTCGGGCGCACGCCGTATTCGCTCTTTAAGCGTCGATAAAACTCGATGGCCAGGTCGCCGCTATTGGTGTCGGCGGTGGTGACCGGGCTGCTGCCGCAGGTGCGGGTGCTCACCGACGGCGGCTGAATGCGCCCGCCGTGCGGGGCGCTGATGACCAGCGGCATATCCCCCACGCGCACCTCCAGCCAATCATTATCGCTCTTGAAGATATCGCCGGTCTCCCAGTCGAGCTGGCCCTGGTCGACGCCGAACTCGAGCGTCTGCGCGTCCTCGCTCACGACGATCGACTTCGACTCGCATTGATGGTCGGTGATATTGGCGGAGTCCGCGCCGCCGCGCTCGTGCCCCCAGCAAAATTTGGCGACCACCTCGTCGCCCACCGCCAGCTCGCGCTCCATGCAGGCGTCGGCGGTGTTGGGCGTCCAGGCGCGCTTATCCCAGACATATTTGCGCTCCGCCCCGGCGGCCAGCCCGGCGGCGTCCCCGGCGTCCGAGGCGCACGAATCCGCGCAAGGCTCGCAGGCGGAGTCGCCGCACTCGCATTGCGCGCAATCATTCTCCAACCCGATACGCTCCCCGTTGACCTCCAGGACGAGCCACCCTCGGCTGGGATGGCACGGGGTGCCGGCGGGGGCGGGGTAGGTATAAAAGGTGCGCGCGGTTCGGTTTCGCAGCTTAAAAGTCAGCGGGCCGACCTGCGGCTCCGGGGCGACATCTTCGCCCGCCGCATCCTGTGCCGCGTCTTCGCCCAGCCCATCCTCGCCGAGGGCGTCTTCGCCTGCGGCATCCTCGACAGCCGCGTCGCCCAGCACATCTTCGGCGCGGGCGTCGCTGCGACCGCTATCCTGCCACGTCTGATTCCCCGTGGTGAGGTCTGAGGTGCAGCCCACCGTCAGCGATAGAGCGGCCAGGGCGCCAAGGAGCACAGCTTTTGTCGATATACGCATCTTTCACACTCGGGGATGTGGGCCTCATCGCGCGCTTCTCGACCGAGAGACGTCCGACGGGACAAAACAATAATGGTGATGCGCAGCACACTAATAACTCCTTTCCGATTTGCGCAAGCCCCCTGCGATCGGGTATGAAGCCCATGCTTCAAAAAAGTGGTTTTGACACAGTGTTTTTGGCGCAACTTCGCGCGCTGGCTGACGAATAAATTGATAAGTAGTGGAGACTCGACGTGAATTACCGTTCTTTATTGTGCGCTTCGGCGTTCTTGTTGGTGAGCTTTGGGGTGATGGGCTCGGCGGCCGCGCAGATGCCAGTGGACCTGCTGGTGGGCATCAAGGGCGGGGTGGCCGGCACCGCCACCAGCGAGGTGCCCAAGCTCAGCAACCGCCAGCAGATCCAATACGCCCAGCCCACCGACGACTCCGGGTTTTACCCGGGCTTCGGCATCGGACCGGGGGTCGGCCTGTCGCTGGAGGCGCGCATTCTGGGGGTGCTTGGGCTCGAATCGGGCGTCTATTATATGGGCGATAACCTGACCGGCTGGCAGGATAAATCGGTCAATAGCATCCCGCGCGGGCGGGTGACGATGGAGCATCAGGTCAGCGCCTTGCACGTGCCGGTGCTGCTCAAAGCGGTGGCTCCCTCGGCGGGGCTCAAGCCGTTTTTGGGGCTGGGCCTGGAGTTCGTCTTCCAGCAGAGCAGCTCGCTGGAGTACCGCACCGAGCGCGAGAACTCGAACGACCCGACCATCGACCAATACGGGCCGCTGTTCAGCGAGCGAAACCGCGTCAGCACCGCCAGCTATATGATGTTGCAGTTGACGACCGGCGTCGAGATCGACCTGGGCGTGGTGCGCGTGCCGGTCGAGCTGCGCGCCGGGTATAACCTGGGCTGGGACGACAGCTTCGACGCGCGCGTCAAGGTCGAGAGCGGCGGCAGCACCGGGCATACCTTCACCTCCAACGGCGAGAATATGGCGCATTTCGGCATCTTCACCGGCGTGGTTTACGACTATGATTTCTTGCTATAAACGTGGTAGCCACGGTGCACACAAATTGTGATGCCTGTGCTTTTTTGTTTTCAAATACTGCCCTCAAGGCGAGGGCGCATCATCATGAAAGGGATAAATAATGAGTGGAATCAAAGATTTTAATGAAGTTCCGGCCGACTACGTCGCAGGCGAAGGCGCTCTTCACGTGATCCTGCACACCAACCTGGGCGCGCTGGACATCCTGATGTTCGAAGAAGAAGCCCCCAAGACGGTCGCAAACTTCGTGGGCCTCGCCACCGGCAAGCGCGCCTACACCGACCCGGAGACCGGCGAGACCTCCCACGAGCCGTATTATGACGGGCTTATCTTCCACCGCATCATCGACGGCTTCATGATCCAGGGCGGCGACCCGACCGGCACCGGTCGCGGCGGCCCCGGCTACCGCTTCGCCGACGAGTTCCACCCCGACCTGCGCCACACCAGCGCGGGCACCCTGTCGATGGCCAACGCCGGCCCGAACACCAACGGCAGCCAATTCTTCATCACGCTCGGCCCGACGCCCCACCTCGACGGTCGCCACGCCGTCTTCGGAAAAGTCGTCGCTGGACTCGACGTGCTTGAGAAGATCGGCGCGGTCCGCACCAACGCCGGCGACCGTCCGCTTGAGGACGTGGTCATCGAGCGCGCCGAGGTCAAACGCGTCTAAGCCCGCGTCAACCAGGCCGGTCAGGCTGCCCGTATCATCTGGGAGTTTGGGATGAAGAAGTTCATATTCGGACAATTCAGCGCCGCGCTCGTCGCGGCGACTCTACTCGCGGGGCTTTCGGCGTCGGCCGAAGCCGCCGATGATGCGGGCGACCTGGCCATCGCCGCCAAAATAGGCGGCAATTGGAGCGTGCTGGGACAACCCGACGACGCCCGCGGCGAGCCCACGCTGCTCAGCGGCAGCGCGTTCTCGGGCTTCGGATTCACCGGCGGCGTCACCGCCCTCTACGAACTCGCCGAGGTCAAAGGCGCGCGCTTCGAATTAGAGGCCGGCCTGCTCTATAGCTACCACAGCGGCGAGGGCTTCGAGAGCCTGGGCGAGCGCAAACGCACGGTGACCCTGACCTCACACATCGTCCATGTGCCGGTCCTGGTGCATATGAAGAACGCCCAGCGCCGCGGCGGCTTCCGCCTGGGCGTGGGCTTGGTGCCGATGCTGGGGCTGCAGAGCGGCGCGACGGTGGTCATCGAGAATTCGGACCAGGCGGCCGAGCCGCTGGAGACCACCCCTGCCTTCCACCTGGGCCTGACGGCGGCGCTCGGCTATGATTTCGAGCTCAACTCGAAGATGAGCGTCCCCCTGGAGGTCCGCGTCGCCTGGGACCCCGCGGTCGGCGAGACCACCCGCGAGCGCTTCCCCGATTTCGCCTCGACCAGCGACCCCGGCGCGTATCAGGTGGCCTATAATTGGCAGCTCTTTTTCATGACGGGTGTTCGCTACGAATTGTAATTCGCGGCTCAAACCGTTCTTCAAAGAAGCCGCTCCGACGCCATGCGCTGGAGCGGCTTCTTCGATCTTCGGGCGGTGATTGCAAGTCGATGGGATGCACGCATATTCAAAGAGACCCATTTATTCTGAGCGAATATCACGCAAATAACGACCGGGTGAGAACGCTATGAAAGGATTTGCCGGCTTTGATATCGGCGGGACCAACGCCCGCGTGCGATTATATGGAAAAGATTGGCGCCCGATCGCCGAGCAACGCCGGCTCACGCGCGGCGCGGCGCCCGAGGCGGTAGTCGAGACCATGTGTGAGATGCTGCTGAGCGCCTGCAAAGAGGCGGGCATCGCGCCTGGCACCCTGGCCAGCGTGGGCGTGGGCATCGCGGCCCAGCTCGACCGCAGCGGCCAAACCGTGCTCAACGCCCCGAACCTCGGCTGGCGAAATGTCCCCTTCGGCGCGATGCTGCGCGAAGCCCTGCAAGGTGACCTCGGCGCGCCGAAGACCCGCATGGTCAACGATCTCAACGCCATCTTGTGGGGCGAGCATAGCGCGGGCGCGGTGCGCGACGCCAAAAATGTGCTGGCGGTCTACGTGGGCACCGGCGTCGGCGGGGCCATCCTCACCGACGGCAGGCTCTTCTTCGGCGCGGGCGGAAACGCCGGCGAGATCGGCCACTCCAAGGTCAGCCCGGGCGGGCTACTCTGCGGCTGCGGCGAGCGCGGGTGCGTCGAAGCCTACGCCGGCGGGCTTCACCTGGAGCAACGCGCCGTTGAGATCGCAACATATAACTGCCTCGAAGACGTGCTGCGCGAGGGCGACGGCCCGCTGGCCGACCTGGAGGCCGCCGACCAGCTCGCGGCCTCCGGCGAGCCCCACTTCGACAAGTCCTGGCAAATCGCCACGGATTACCTCGCGGTGGTCATCGCCAACGCCTGCACCCTGCTCAACCCCTCGGTGCTCTTGCTTGGCGGCGGCGTGCTCGATAATCTCGCAGACTTCCGCGCGCGCCTGCTCGGCAAGATCCCGGCGCTGGTGCTAGAAACCGCGCGCGACGACCTCGAGATTCGCTCTCCAGAGCTCGGCGACGACGCCGGCGTCCTGGGCGCCGCGCGACTCGCCGCCGAGTTCGGGCGCTGAGCTAAAAGCGCCCTCCCGAAATTTATACGCATTCAAGTTATAAGTGGTCCCTCCATGACGTCTGAAAACCCGCCGCACCCCGCCGACATCGTCCCGGGCATCCGCACCGTCTTGCTCAAAACCGACACGCTCCCCCCGGCCACTCACACCCATTGCTATATCGTGGGGGACGCCGATTTTGTGGTCATCGACCCCGGCAGCAAAGACGCGCATGAGCAGGAGCGCCTGCGCCAGGTGGTCGAGGCGTCGGTCGCCGCGGGGCGCAACTTCGTCGCCATCGTCTTGACCCATCAACACCGCGATCATATCGGCGGCGTCGAGGCGCTCCGCGCACAATTCGGCGTGCCCGTCTGGGCGCACCGCATCACCTCGGAGCAGCTCCCGCGCATCGATGTTCAGCGCTTCCTCGAAGACGAGGAGCACATCGAACTCGGCGCGGATTCGCTGCGATGCCTGCACACGCCGGGGCACGCGTCGGGCCATCTTTGCCTGCACCACCCGCGCAGCAACTCCCTGCTGGTGGGCGACCTGGTCGCCTCCGAGGGCACCATCGTCATCAACCCGCCCGACGGCCATATGGGCGATTATCTGGAGAGCCTTGAGCGCGCGCGCGCGCTCAAGGCCCGCACCCTTTTGCCCGCCCACGGCTCGCCAATCGAAGCGCCCGAGCCGCTGCTGACCTATTATCTCAATCACCGCCAGACCCGCGAAGCCGAGGTCCTCGCCGTGCTCACCAGCCTCACCGGCGGGCCGACCGCCAATTATGAGTCGGTCACCCCGGCGGACCTGGTCCCGGAGGTCTACGAAGAACTCCCGGTCACCGTGTGGCCCCTCGCCGCGCGCAGCCTGCTCGCCCACCTCATTCATCTGGCCGAATTGGGACACGCCCACCAAGAAGCGGGGCGGTTTCGCGTCTGAATCGCGCAAGGGGATTGCGCACAGGCAACCTCACACCTTATGATGCCCCGGTAAGAACTTCCTACTTTTCTTAAGAATGGCTTAATTTATGAAGACCTCGATGTTTCGTATCGGACGTCAGCGCGGATTGTTATCGGTATTGCTCGTGTTTTTGCTGGTCGCGAGCCTCGGCTGCGAGCGCAAGCCCGGCGACCTGGAGCAGTGGCGTACCGCCAAAGGCGGCATGCAAAAGATGCAGGAGTGGGCCCAGAGTGATGAGGAACCGCGCGACGTGCGTATTCGCGCCGTCGAGATTCTCATCGAAGAAGGCCAGGTCAACCAGCTTAAGCCGACCCTTGAGGGCGTCGCCGACACGAAGCTTCGCGCCGAAATGGTCGCCGCCGTCGTGCCGACCGTCGAGAAGATGTGGGCGGCCAACGACTACCCGAAGATCAGCGAGGCCGACGAGGAAAAGGGCGCGGTGAAGGTCGGCGCGTCTGAGTCGGTGGTGGCAAAAGACGCCGCGTTCTTCCTGATCCCCTTCGCCGAAGGCGCAGAGAAAGAGAAGCTCCAGAAGATCCTCGCCGAGTGGATGTCGGCGGATTGGCAACTTCGCAACCAGCTCGGCAACGTGAAGCTCAACCAGATCGCGGAATACGCCGGCGAGGCCGGGAATAAAGGACTCCTGGACTGGTTGAAGGTCGCGATCGAGCCGCATCGCCCGGCTGATATGATCGCCCGCGGCGGCGACGACGCCACCCAGGAAAAGGCCGCGTTGATCCTGCTGGAGCGCGCCAACGCCGACTACCCGAAGCTCACCCCCTCGCTCAACGGCGCGGTGATGGCGACCAACCGCGCGGAGCTCGCCCCGCTCTTCAAGAAGATGATCAACGACCCGGAATCCTCGGGCGGAACGATCGACGCCGCGATGGACGCGCTGGTTCGCGTCCAAGACCGCCGCGCCGCGCCGTTCTTCAGCGACCTCATCGGCAAGCGCGGCGGCCAGATCCGCTGGGTCGCCGCCGACCGCATCAGCGAGGTCCTCGGCAAGCCCGCTTTCACCTTCGTGAGCACCGCCCTGCCGGTCGAGATGGACACCTACCCTGGACAGGACTCCGAGGGCTTCAAAAAAGAAGCCACCGGCTATTGCGGGCTCTATAAGGCGAAGATGGCCAAGGCCGGCACCACCGATGTCAGCGATGAGCTCAAAAAAGGCCTCGAGAGCGCGCGCTGGCCAGCGCGCGTCCTGGGCCTAAAATGCGCCGAGGTCTTTAAGAGCACCGACTTGGCCGCGGACGTCGACGCCCTTAAATCTGATCGCCAGCAAGTCCCGGGCTGGGGCGAAGCCACCACCGTGGGCGCCATCGCCTCCGAGGTCGCGGCGAACCTGTCCAAATAATCACCTGACGCGGCCGGCGCCCACCCCAGGGCGCCGGCCCGCCCCCGAGATCCACACCGATGCTCCTGGCGATCGCCAAAAAACTACTGCGCAAAGCCACGAAGAGCGGTGGGGACGCTGGCACGCCTAAAGAGCGCAGCGACGAGCAATTGATGCTGGACTACGCCGGGGGCGACGTCGCGGCGTTCGAAGAGTTAGTGGGCCGCCATGAGCGCGCCCTTTACTTTTATATTCTGCGCAGTTGCGGGCGCCGCGAGCTCGCCGAGGAGATCCTCCAGGAGGTCTTTTTCAAGGTCATCAAGGCCTCCGACCGCTACGAACCCTCGGCAAAATTCACCACCTGGGTCTATACGATCGCGCGCAATCTATGCGTCGATAAGGCCCGCAAGCGAAACCGCGTCGACGAGACCTCGCTGGATCAACCCGCCGGCAAAGACGCCGACGCCCCCGCCCTGGTCGAGCGCTTGGCCGACCCACGCGCGACCGCCTCGGGCGTCGAGTACGAGCGCCAGGCGTTTCGCGAAAAGCTAATGGCAGCCCTGGAAACCCTCCCCGAAGATCAGCGCGAGGTCTTCGTCCTGCGCGAGTTCTCGGGGCTTAAATTCCAGGAGATCGCCGAGGCGGTCGGCTGCAAAGTGCCCACCGCGAAAAGCCGGATGCGCTACGCGCTGGAGGCCCTCCGCGGGCACCTCGCCGATTATCTCGACCATAGTTTTGACCAAGAGGAGGAGCGAAATGTTGCCCTCTCGGACTGAAGTACACCGCCGATTTATTCGACGAATTAGATCCAACGCTCGATTGTTACGTTTAAGCTACCGAGGACCTGACGCACCTGCACCCGCAATGAGCGTGGAGCAATTCGAAGACCTTATTTCGCAGCAGCGCTACGCCGCAAAGGAAATGGACCATGGCTGTCGATAAGCCACAATTAGAACCGGGGCTCCTCGAGCGACTCTACCCAGATGAATTGGGTGAGCTCGACGAGGCGGAGCGCCGTGCGCTGCTCGACGCAGCGGGATTGTCGGCCGACCGCGCGAAAGAGCTCGAAGACCTCGACGCGATGCTTGGGCTGATCCGCGCCGAAGACCTCGTCGAAGAGGTCCCGGCCACGGTCCACGCATCGATCATGGACGCGGCGCGCGCCCACCACTCGGCGCCGGCTGCGGCGTCTCCGCACTCACGCGCCGGAGCGGCGGCGGCGCGCAAGCCACGCGTCCCGGAGTCCGAGCACCCGCACGCCTCGGGCGGCGCGAAGCCATTCTGGGCGCGTATGCCCATCGACACAGCCCGCCAGGTGGCGCTGGCGGCGACGGTATTGCTGGTGGCCGGGGTGGCGTTTGTCATGACCCGCCCGACCCCCGACGAGCGATTCGAGCAGGCAAGTTCGGCGGTCGTCTCTGAGGTCACGTTTGACGGCCCACCGCAGGCCGCGACGCCCCCGGCGCCCGAAGCAGGCGCCCCGGCGATGGCAGAACTCGCCGAGAAAGAAGAAGCTTCGGACGAGCAGGGGACGCCCGAGGGATTTGGCCGCGGTGAGAGCGAACTCGCGCTCAATACCGAGTACGAGCAGGAACCCTCACCGAAGGGCTTGGCCGCGCCGAGCTATCGCGGCCGTGCGGCCGACGCCCTTCCGGCGGAGCGCAAGAGTGAGAGCGCCGACAAAAAGGCGAAGCCTACGAAGTCCGCGTCCCGCGGCGCCGCGAAACCGGCCCCGACGCCGAGGGCAACGTCTGCCCCCAGCGCCCCGGCCAAACGCGGCGGCTCCGAACAGGTGATCGATATCTTTGCCGACAATATGGCGGCGCGGGCCAGCACCTCCGAGAAGTCAGCCGAGGATGCCGAAGAGATCGCCATGCTCGAAACCGACAGCGCGAGCGCCGGCGGCGCTGCGTCCCTGGGCGCGGCCGACTCTGACGCACCACCGATGGCCGCCGAGAGCAAAAAAGACGCGCCCGAACCCTCGGAGATCGACGCGATCGCCGAAAGCTTCACCAGCGGAAATTACGGCGAGACGACCACCCGCGTGGATGCATTCCTGGGGGAGCCAAACGCCTCAGCCCAGGACAAGGCGCGGGCCATGGAGTTTAAAGCGCGCGCCCAGGAAGCCAGCGGCGACCCCAGCGGCGCCCTCGACACCTACGAGCAACTGCGTCAGCGCTATTCGGGTTATAAATCCAGCGCGATCGCCGCCGAGATCGCGCGCCTGGACACCCAACTCAACAGCCGCCCGATGCGACGCGCCCGCGAGCGCGCGGCGCCCGCGTCGAAGTCAAAGATGGACTCCTCCGAGCCGCGCCCCGCCTCGATCGACGCCGTCGAATAACGCGCCCCTCGCGCACTACCGCGCAATGGACGGCTCGCCTCCGTATCGAGCCTCGCGCCCCCCTATCCAACCCGAAACTTGAGCCCAAGAAAAGAGAAAGGCGGCCCGGGATAAATCCCGAGGCCGCCTTTCTCGAAGCGTGCCCATGAGCGCCGGGTTTCGAGAAACCCGGCGCCAATGAAGCGAACTTACTTGAGTTCAACCGAAGCACCAGCAGCTTCAAGCGACTCTTTCATCTTCTCAGCTTCGTCTTTGTCGACGCCTTCTTTGATGGCAGCCGGGGCGCCTTCAACGAGGTCTTTAGCGTCTTTGAGGCCGAGACCGGTGATCTCGCGAACCGCTTTGATGACCTGGATTTTCTTGGCGCCAAAGCTGGTGAGCATGACGTCGAATTCGGTCTGCTCTTCAGCAGCAGCAGCCGGGCCAGCGGCCGGGCCAGCAGCGATAGCGACAGCAGCCGAAGCCTCGACGCCCCATTTGTCCTCGAGCTCGGTGACCAGGTCACTGATCTCCATGACGCTCAAGTTGCTCAAAAACTCAACGACCTGCTCTTTTGTAACGTCAGCCATTTTTAGACTCCTAAGGATATCGCCCCGATATCAGTTTGGGGCATGTTTTTTGAAAATTTCGAAACGATCCAAAACCGCGAATTAAGCGGCTTCGTCGATGTCTTTCTTGCGCGCATTGAGCAAGTGCAACATCTGGGTCGGTACTGCATTGAGAAGGCGAACGAAATTGGTCGGCCCGGCAATGAACGTGCGCAGAAGCGTCGCGCGAAGCTCATCTTTGGTGGGCATTTTCGCCAGTTGATCGACCCCATCGGCGTCCAGCACAGTGCCGTCGAGGTATCCGCCCTTCAGGACGAATTTATCATTCTTCTCGGCGTATTTGCTCGCGATCTTCGCGGGCGATACGGCGTCCTCATAGCTATATGCGATGGCGGTGGTACCGGAGAAGGAGTCCGCGAGGACTTCCATGTCGGTGCCTTCCAGAGCACGTTTAGCGAGAGTATTCTTGACCACGGAATAGGTTACGCCTTCTGCGCGAAACTGGCTGCGCAGCTCGTTAACCTCATTCACTTTGATCCCAGCGTGGCTGGTGAGAATGATCGATTTGGCTTGACCGAATTCGTCGCGCAGTTTTGCAACAACATCTTCTTTTTGTGCGCGTCTCACGGGCAACTCCTAAACATGAAGGTGAGTCCATTAAAAAACCCCCAGCCGAATCAACGGAGGAGGTCAACGAACACGAAACCGTTTTAAGCGCACGGTGCGCAGCTAAGACGGTAAATCTATGTTGTTAACGTCTCCGCGGGGTTATCTTATTAAGCCTTCGAGCGAACTCGTTGGCCCCTGCTTCTTCGACGCGGCTGGTATCTTCTTTTCGCCCGGTGATTCTCCGGCCAGGCGATGCCGGGTCAAGCGGGAGTCCCACTCGACCCGGCCTTACTAGGGCACTTCGAGGTCGAGGTCAAGCGTCTTTGGCGAAGTTTCGCCAAAAACGCCCAACCCCTACCTATTAAAGCATTTCGCGAGCGAAGTTGGTGTCCAGCTTGAAGCCGGGGCCCATCGTCGAGCTGATGCTGATCTTGCGGAAGTACGGCGCTTTGGAGCTGGCGGGCTTCAGACGCGCAAGCGTGCTGATTACCTCTTCCAGGTTCTCTTTGATCTTCTGCTCGTCGAAGCTGACGCGCGCGAAGGAGAGGTGGATGATACCGGCCTTGTCGACGCGGAACTCCACACGACCTGCTTTGAGCTCTTTGACGATCTTGGCGACGTCAAAGGTAACCGTGCCGCTCTTCGGGTTGGGCATCAACCCACGCGGTCCGAGGATCGGACCGATACGTCCGACCTGGCCCATCATGTCCGGCGTCGCAACGGCGACGTCGAAGTCGGTCCAGTTATCAGCGGTGATGCGCTGAATGATGTTGTCGGCGCCGACGAAGTCAGCTCCGGCTGCCTCAGCCGCCGCTGCGTGCTCGCCCTTGGCGAAGACCACAACCGTGGTCTGCTTGCCGCGACCGTGCGGAAGCAGCAAGGAGCCGCGGACCATCTGGTCTGCGTGGCGCGGGTTGACGTTGAGGTTGATCGCGGCGTCAATCGACGCGTCGAATTTGGTCGAGCTCAGCTCTTTGACCGACGCGATCGCTTCGTCAAGCCCGTACAATTTAAGCGGGTCGACCTGCTTTGCAGCGTCGTTATATTTTTTTCCGTGGCGTGCCATGGATAAACTCCTCCGTCAAAAAACGGGATTAATGTTTGACTCTGACGCCCATCGACTGACACGTACCTTCGACGGTGCGTGCAGCGGCCTCAATATCATCGGTGGACAGATCGGGAAGTTTGATCGCAGCGATCTTTTTGACCTGTTCCCAGGTCAGCGTTCCGACTTTCTTACGGTTCGGAATGCCGCTTCCTTTCTGGATGCCCAACTCTTTGAGAATCAGGATGGGGGCCGGCGGAGTTTTGGTGATGAAGTCGAAGGAACGGTCAGCGTAGACCGTGATCTCGACCGGGATGATCATACCAGGCTGATCCTGCGTACGCGCGTTGAACGCCTTGCAGAATTCCATGATATTGACGCCGTGCTGACCGAGCGCGGGGCCGACGGGCGGCGACGGATTCGCCTTGCCAGCAGGACACTGCAGCTTGATCACTGTTACTTTCTTCTTAGCCATCTTTTCACCTCGTTTCAGACTCGTAGGTACGAGCGGCGCAGTATACGTCGCAAGGGTGTCGACTCCTGCGCGCTTCGCAAAATTAAATCCCGACTCAAACAAGTCGGGAGTGGGGCTAGTACATCATGGCGCCTAAAAACGCAAACGCAGTGATGAGGGTTTCTTGGAAATTGTTACGCCTGACGTCGCTACGAATAAAAAAAGCGCCGAATCTTTCGATTCGGCGCTCCTTTAATACTCGAGGCTATCAGCCGATGTTTACTCGTCTGTCTCTTCGACCTGGTCGAAGTCGAACTCCACGGAGGTCGGACGCCCGAAGATTTCGACGAAGACTTTGAGCTTCTCCTTCTCTTCGTTGACCTCTTCGATCGTGCCGGTGAAGTCTGCGAAGTTGCCCTCGGTGATCCGGACCTTGTCGCCTTGGCTGAAGCTGTAGGCGGTCTCGGAGCGCAGGGTACCCTCTTCGATCTTCTCCTCAATACCTTTGACTTCTTTCTCGGAGACGGGCATCGGGCGGCGCTGGGTGCCACCAACAAAGCCGACAACCTTGGGCGTATCTTTCACGATATGCCAGGTCTCGTCGTCGAGGAACATCTTAACAAAGATGTAGCCTTTATAGAATTTTTCGGTGCGCTCGCGTCGTTTACCGTTCTTCATCTCGACCACAGTCTCGGTCGGGATGTAGATCTCTTCGAAATCATCGGCGCGCTCAGACGCCTCGATGCGAAGCTCCAGAGCCAATTTGGCTTTGTTCTCGTAGTTCGAGAACGTCTGGACGATAAACCATTCTTTGCGCTTCTCTTCTTCGTTCGCCATGGGTTACACGCCAGGGTTGGTGAGAAGCCACGTGGTGAGTTTGCTCCACAATTGATCGGAACCCCACAAAAACACGCTCAAGACTACGGTGAAGACGATCGTGATAACCGTGGAGCGCTTGGTCTGCGACCAGTTCGGCCAGGTTACCTTTTGTAGCTCGATGATAACCTCGCTGAAGTAGCGACGGATATCTACGCGTTTGTACAGATAGAGCACCAACGCGACGGTCAAGCCGATCGCGATCAATGTGGATAAGGTGATGGCGTCGCCCACGATCGAAACCTGGCGCAACGCGTCAACACTCTCCCAGAGCCAAATTAATGACTTATCGAAGATGGTGAAGGCGAGTATGGCAATGCCAAAATAGACCAGATTTACGTAACGGGAAACGTCCATGATCCTCAATCGATCTGTGAAAAGGGCGGGTGCCCGACACGATGCGGCAAACCACCACAGGCGGTTTGTTTGCAACAGGCCACGAGGGACTCGAACCCCCAACCGCCGGATTTGGAATCCGGAGCTCTACCAATTGAGCCAGTGGCCTAAAAAATACGCCGCGCCGCGAGAGACGCCCCCTTTGGAGTATCAACTCGCGGCGCGGTGTATTTATTTCTTACTCGATGATCTTGGTGACAACACCGGCGCCGACCGTACGTCCACCTTCGCGGATAGCGAAGCGAAGACCTTCGCTCATGGCGATGGGGTTAATCAGTTCGCCGGTAACCGTGACGCGGTCGCCAGGCATAACCATCTCGGATCCTTCCGGAAGATGCACGGTACCCGTGATATCCGTTGTGCGGAAGTAGAACTGCGGGCGATATCCGTCGAAGAACGGCGTGTGACGACCACCCTCTTCTTTCTTGAGGATATAGACCTCACCCTCGAACTTGGTGTGCGGGGTGATCGAGCCGGGCTTAGCCAGAACCTGGCCGCGCTCGACGTCTTCTTTCTTGATGCCACGAATCAGGCAGCCAACGTTCTCGCCTGCACGACCCGAGTCGAGCAATTTGCGGAACATCTCGACACCGGTGACGGTGGTCTTGGTGGGCTTTTCGGTGAGACCAACGATCTCGACTTCTTCGCCGACCTTCACAATACCGGTCTCGATGCGACCGGTGACGACCGTACCACGACCCGAGATCGAGAAGACGTCCTCGATGGGCATAAGGAACGGCTTGTCCGTCTCACGCTCCGGCTCTTCGATATACTCGTCGACGGCGTCCATCAATTTGACGATGGCTTCGGCGCCGAGCGGGCTGTCTTCGCCGTTGAGGGCGAGGAGAGCCGAACCCGGGATGATCGGGGTGTCGTCGCCCGGGTAGTCGTATTTGTCGAGAAGTTCGCGAACTTCCATGTCGACCAGCTCGATGAGCTCTTCGTCGTCGACCATGTCGGCTTTGTTCAAGAAGACGACGATGGCGGGGACGCCGACCTGGTGAGCAAGAAGGATATGCTCGCGGGTCTGCGGCATCGGGCCGTCAGCGGCGGAGACGACCAGGATCGCGCCGTCCATCTGCGCAGCACCGGTGATCATGTTTTTGACGTAGTCAGCATGGCCCGGGCAGTCGACGTGAGCGTAGTGACGGTTGGCCGTCTCGTACTCAACGTGCGAGGTCGAGATGGTGATACCACGCTCGCGCTCTTCGGGAGCCTTGTCGATTTTGTCGAAGTCAACGCTCGAGTTGGAGCCGTTGATGTCACTCATGACGCGGGTAATGGCCGCGGTCAGCGTGGTTTTGCCGTGGTCGACGTGACCGATCGTGCCGATATTGAGATGCGGTTTATTTCTTTCGAACTTTTCTTTGGCCATCTTTCGACTCCTTAAAGAGCGGTGTCACTACGACTTGATTTGTTGATGTTCGGTCATTCGGTCGCGTGCCGTAATCTGGCTAAAGCGCACTCGAACGCCTGATTTCAATTTCATTAAAAAAATGAGCGACTCTACAGAGTCGCTCAGTCCCACCCCGCCCGCTGTGGGCGAGATGGGCTGAGAGTAAAACATCAAAGAGCCCTTGACCAGAATCGAACTGGTGACCCCTTCCTTACCATGGAAGTGCTCTACCGCCTGAGCTACAAGGGCACAAACGCTGCTTGCACAGCGGAAACTCCAGGATGCTTCATTCTCGCCGCCTCTATTAACCTGCCTTTTATAAGAAATCAAGAGGCATTTTGAGGCTTTTTGAAACAACTTTGTAGGTGCTTCGTGCGTACGTCCTATTTCAGTGAAACAGGCCGTAAGCGGGAGACGGGGCTCGAACCCGCGACATTCAGCTTGGAAGGCTGATGCTCTACCAATTGAGCTACTCCCGCACAGATTGCCGAAGCAATCTTTGCTTGAAAGACTCCCCGCAGATTTCTCTGCCAGGAGCTGCTTTCGTTTAGTGGTGGGGGAAGGATTCGAACCTTCGAAGGCGAAGCCGCCAGATTTACAGTCTGGTCCCTTTGGCCGCTCGGGAACCCCACCTCTCAAATTGTATCTCATCCGCACCTTCACAGATGAAGCTGGCGGTGGGATTCGAACCCACGACCTGCTGCTTACAAAGCAGCTGCTCTGCCAGTTGAGCTACGCCAGCGTTGGAGCGTCTCCGCTCTTTTGCTCGAGCGTTTTATTCGGACGCCCGGCACCGCCAGCGGACGCAGACTAATACTGATGGTCCGGTGGTGTGTCAAGATGTTTTTGCATTTTGTTTAGTAAAAATTTCAATTAATTTTCGGAGGGGCCGTTTGCGCGTTATCTGAGGCCCCTCCGCATGAAGCGGCGCGGATCTTCGCTTAGCGCGCGGCCCATTGTCGGCGTACTTCGTATAGCATGATCGAGGCAGCAGATGCGACGTTTAAGCTATCGACGCCACTGGCCATCGGGATGCGCACCTGGAAGTCGCACTTCTCCGCGACGAGGCGCCGCAGCCCCTGATGCTCACTGCCCATCACCAGCGCGGCCTTCATATCGAAGTCGATCTTCCAGAGATCGGTGCTCTGCTCACCTGCGGCGGCGCCCACGGTCCACCAACCCTCTTTCTTCAGCTTCTCCAGGGTCTGGGCGATATTGGTGACGATCGCCACGCGCACCTTAAGCGCCTGACCGGCCGAGGCGCGCACCACAGCCGGCGTCACGCTCGCCGCGCGGCGCTTGGGTATGATGATCCCCGTGACGCCCAGGGCGACCGCGCTGCGGATGATCGCGCCGAGGTTCTGAGGATCCTGAATCTGGTCGAGCACCATCACGCAGGCGCGGCTCTCGTTGGCGTTCATCCGCAGGATATTGTCGAGTGAATCGTACTCAAAAGGCGTCGTGTGGACCACGACGCCCTGATGGTTGCCGTCCTCGGCGATGTGATCGAGCTCGTCAGCGTCCGCGTGGACGAATTTCATGCCGTGCGATTCGGCGATCTTGCGGATCTCGGCGAATTTAGTGGCGCTGGGGTCTTCACAAAAGATTTTGAGGACCTTTTCGGGCACGGTAAGCAGGAGCTCTTCGACGGGATGAATGCCGTAAATATACATGAGGTCTCGGACCAGGGTTTTGAAACTAAAATCGGGCAGGCGTGACACCGCCGGCGCCTCGCGGCGCCGGCGGATGGTGGGCGGACAACTTTTTTAGCTCTGCTGGGCGACCAGCGTCTTAATATACTCAACGGCGTCGGCCAGCGGGATATCCTCATTCTCGGCAGCGCTACGCACTTTCACCTCAACCATGCCCTCTTTGAGGCCACGCGAGCCAATCGCGATGCGCACCGGGATACCGACCAGGTCGGCGTCCTTGAATTTCGAACCGGCGCCGGCCTTGCGATCGTCGAGCAACACGTCAATCCCCGCATCCTGAAGCTCGGCGTAGATCTTCTCGCCGGCCTCGATCACCTCTTCGTTCTTCATCTGCAGCGGCAGGACGATCACCTGGTAGGGCGCGATCGCCATCGGCCAGATGATGCCGTTCTTATCGTGGTTCTGCTCGACCACAGCGGCCAGGATTCGAGTCACGCCGATGCCGTAACAACCCATCTTAAGCGATTGCATCTTTCCATTCTGGTCCTGCACGCCGGCGCCCATGGCGTCGGAGTATTTGGTGCCAAGATAGAAGACGTGACCCACCTCGATGCCGCGATGGCTCTCGAAGGTGCCGCCGCAACGCGCGCAGAGGTCGCCGGCCTGGGCGAGGCGAAGATCGGCGAAGGCGGTGACCTCGAAGTCGCGCCCGTGATTGACGTTGGTGTGGTGCTTGTCGGCCGCGTTCGCGCCCACGACAAAATTCGACAGCGCCTGGACCTCGAGGTCGGCGAACACCGGAATCTCAAGCCCCACGGGGCCGGCGAAGCCCACGGGCGCGCCGGTGGCGGCCTTCACCTGGGCGTCGGAGGCCATATTCAGCTCGAAGGGCTTGGCGTCTTCTTTATTCTCTTTGGCTGCCGCGTCGACCTTGAGCTGCTCGCGCAGGAACGCGGTCAGCTTGATCTCGTTGACGACATGATCGCCGCGCACCAGCACCGCGACCGTCTGGTCGGCCACGTGGAAGAGGAGCGTCTTGACGCAATTGGACGCGGGAACATCGAGGAACGCGCTGATCTCTTCGATCGTCTTCGCCCCGGGCGTATCCACGGTGGCCATCTCAAGCTGCTCGCCGGTGGCTTCGCTCACCTCGGTGGGGCGCGTCTCGGCCTTCTCGACGTTGGCGGCGTAGTCACACTCAACGCAGCGCACGATCTCGTCCTCGCCGGTCTCCGCCAGCACCTGGAACTCGTGCGAGAGCGACCCGCCGATATTACCGCTATCGGCTTCAACCGCGGCGTACTCAAAGCCCAGGCGGTCAAAGATACGCTGATAGGCGTCATACATCTGCTGATAGCTTACCTTCGCGCTCTCTTCATCGATATCGAAGGAATAGGCGTCCTTCATGATGAATTCACGCCCGCGCATCAGGCCGAAGCGGGGACGGGTTTCGTCGCGGAATTTGGTCTGAATCTGATACAGATTCAGCGGCAAGTCTTTGTAACTGCCGACGTCATTGCGGATCAGGTTGGTCATGACCTCTTCGTGGGTCGGCCCGAGGCAATACTCCGACCCTTTGCGGTCCTTAAAGCGCAGCAGCTCCGGGCCGTATTCTTGCCAACGGCCGGACTCTTCCCACAATTCAGCGGGCTGAACCGCGGGCAAACGCACCTCTTGGGCGCCCGCGCGATCCATCTCTTCGCGGATGATCGCCTCAATCTTTCGGACCGACTTCCACCCGAGCGGCAGGAAATCGTAGATCCCGCGCGTGACCATGCGAATATACGCGCCGCGCACCAGAAGTTTGTGACTCACGACCTCGGCATCGGCCGGGTCTTCTTTACGGGTCGGCATGAACAAATTTGATAAACGCATTGGGACGTCCTTAAATATTGAAAAAATCGTTCGAATTCTGCGTCGCGCGATATCCTATTATACGATATCGCGCGATCGGTGAACCGAAGACGAGTAAAAAGTTAGAAATGACAGTTTAGACCGAGGAGATTTCTCGGATTAAGGCTGGGTGTCGACGAGGGTGAGCTCATCGACCGCCGAGAAGACGAACTCGGCGGAGTCGAGGCCGTCGATCTCGATATTCTTGGCGTTGACGCGGCGCAGCGACAATTGCAATTCGTTTGAATCATCGACGAGCTGCTCGATCAGCGCGGCCGGCAGCGTGAACGTCCCGTCATCCTCAACGCGACAGCTCAGGCGTGGGCGATCGGGGCCGAACCCTGCCGAGATGCGCAAAAATACGTCTTCGCCCGAAGACGCCAGGGCTTGCGCCTCGTCGAGCTGCGCGCCAGTTGACTCCATAGAGGAGCGCCACTGGATATTGAGATCTTCGCCGAAGCTCACGCCAACCCGCGGGCCATTGGCCGCGTCGTACGCGCCAACGCGTGTGATGTGAATCGGCTCGGGGGCGCGCATCGCCACCGAGAATCCGGCGCTCTCCGTCTGACCCGGGGCGCTGAAATCATAGCGCGCGCCGGAGTGATAGCCCACGCGAAGCGGCTCGGTGCCGAGCCCCTGCTCGGTGCCATAGATAACACCGGAGAAGGCGCTCAGAAGATCCGGCAGGCGCCGGGCTTCGAGGCGAATCGACGCATCAGGCCCGTGCACCGTGATCGGGCCGACGTCCAGCAATTCCAATCGAATCTGGCCATTTCGCCCCGACTCCACCGCCCGTGCGGAGTGCATGCTGCAGGCATCCAGGTCGAGCTCATAGTCGGGGCTCCACACCTCGAGTGCTTCGAGCGCGCGGGCGTAATGGATCCCATAAACGTCCAAAAATTGCGCGTGAACCCGCACACCGCTCACGCCCGCCGCGCGCGGCGAGGCGTACTCGGCGAGCAAGGTGCCCGCGCGGGTTTCTTCGGCGACCGGAGGATTGTCGACCTCCACCTGCGGCAACGGTTCCTCGGTCGAGCAGGCCGCCAGCCATGTCGCCGCCAGCAAGATCAACCCCGCGCGCGCCGCGCCTTGCGTTCGTATTTTTCGCTGCAAAAACGCCATTCTGAATCCAGTGTTATACATTCGCGGCCCCACTTATCGCGACGAACCATAAATCAGCAAGGGAAATGCTTGGGGCGAGTCAATAACTGGCGACCTTCGAGTCCTCATCAACTACAAAAGTTCACCATTGATTTCGCACGATGGTCATCGGAGCGGGTGCGTCGGAAGATCCCTAACAAGTTTAGGCACCGACCAGCCCTAAGACTAACATTCGCCCCCTAACAGTCAAGGATTCAGTCGGCCCGATCGGCGCTACCCGCCTGGATTTAGGGCTATGCGCGCTGCGTCGAATTGGCTAAGAAGACGATGTGATCCCGAGTTTAATCGTCCTAGAGAGGTTTTTATGAGCACAAATACTGAGAGCACAGACAATCCCCAGGGCGCCTCGAACATGATCGTCGAGTCGCTTGTCGTCGGACCGCTGCAGACCAACGTCTACGTGATCGGTTGCACCAAAACCCGCCGCGGCGCGATCGTCGACGCCGGGGGCAACGCCGCCCGGTTGCTCAAGCTCGCCGAGAAGCACGAACTTACGATCGAGAGCATCTTGCAGACCCACGCCCATATCGACCACGTCGCGGCGATCCCCGAGGTCAAGCGCGCCACCCAGGCCCCGATCTACCTGCACCCCGCCGACCAATTCATGTGGCAAGTCGCGCCCCAGCAGGGCATGCGCTTTGGCATTCAGGTCGAGCCGCTGCCGGACTATGAGCACGAACTAAGCGACGGGCAGCGCATCAAAGTCGGCGAATTGGAGTGTGAGGTGATCTTTGTGCCGGGGCATAGCCCGGGCAGCGTGGCCTTCTATTTCGCCGAGCACGCGCTGGTGCTCAGCGGTGACGTGCTCTTCGCAGGCAGCATGGGCCGCGTCGATCTTCCCGGCAGCGATCCCAACGCGATGCGCAAATCGCTCGAGCGCATGAAGCAACTCCCCGACGACACCCGCGTGCTGTCAGGACACGGCCCCGAGACGAGCATCGGCCGCGAAAAGAAGCTCAACCCGTTTTTGCGTGGAGGGTGGTGAGCAAGCGCCCGGCGCCCTTATTTGCCCAGAAGGCTCCAGGCCAGCGCCAGCAGCAGGCCAACAAATAAGACGAGCAACACCCCGATGAGCACCCGTAGCAAGGTCGAGACCGCCTCTTTTTTCGCGGGCGGCTCGGATTGAAGTTGTCGGCCGAACTCCTCAAGGACTTCGTCGCGCGACAATTTGGTCTGTGAATGCCCGCCGGAGGCGCGGGCGCGTAGCTCGGCAAATTCCGGGCTATTAAAACCATCGACGATATCTTCGGGGCCGATCTTCGGCGCACCGCTTCCGCCGCTCCCCATGGGCAACGTGGCGCGCCGGGGCCCGTGTGGCTGAGCGGCGCGCTGCGGCGTATGCGGAGTGCGCCGTGGCACCTCCAGCTCACGCGAAACCCGCGCGGACAGATCGACTTCGTAAAACGAATCACTGAGACGCGCCGAGGGCTCGGCGGTGCCTGGGGCAGACTCCTCCAACAGCCCACGCGCGTGGGCCCCGGAGGCGTGCAGATCCGGCGGGCGCGGCGCTTCGGTGGTCGGGTCGTCGGACGCGGCGAGCGCATTCGCCTCCGCGGCCTTCGCTGGCGCACCCGGCACCTTGCGGCGCGTGAAAGGACGCGTAAATGCCCGCGAATCCGGACTATTCTGCTCCCGCGTCGTCTCCAATTCGATCGGACGCGTGTCCTTCGTGTCGGCCCCGGATTCTTGGATGCGCAGCAAGTCGTCGCCGTGAAGCGCAAGCGACTCGTCCCGGTCGGCGCGCATCTTCGCTCTCAACCGGGCGCGGTCCAATTGCATCGTCGGCTCCGAGGAGCCGGGCATATCAAGCTCGATCGTCTCGCCTTCAGACGAGGTGCGCACGATCAAATTGGCCAGCTCGGCGCTCTCGAGAATATTGAGCTCGCTGGTTCGGTCAACGGCGACCTCATTGGCCATCATCGCGTGGAGCAATAGCTCGTCTGAAAACCGCAACGTCAGGGTATCGTCGCTATTGTCGCCGGCCTCGATATTTCGCTTCAGCTCGAGCAACGCCCCGGTCAACTCGCCGATATTCTGAAAACGCCCCTCCGGCTTTTTGGCCAGCGTGCGCAAGATGATAGCCTCGAGCGCCTCGGGGATCTCGGGGCGAAGTTGGCGCGGCGGGGTCGGCGCCGCCTCGACCTGGGCCATCATCAGCGCGAACTCGGTGGCGGCGTTAAACGGCACCTCGCCGGTGGATAGCTTATAGAGGGTGACCCCCAGGCTGTAGATATCAGCGCGCCCGTCGATCCCCTTGGACCCAACGATTTGCTCGGGGCTCATATAATGAAGCGTCCCGACGGTGGTCCCATCGGCCGTGAGATCCTGGCCGCGCACAACTTTGGCGACCCCGAAGTCCATCACCTTCGGCACCAGCGCCGCGTCCGTCTCCTTGAGCAAGATATTGGAGGGCTTAATATCCCGGTGAATGATCCCCTTGCGATGGGCAAAACCCACCGCGCTGAGCACCGGGAGCATCAAATTCAGCAACTCCAACGTATTCAGCGGGCCGCGCTCGGCGAGGTAGTCCTCCAGGGTCGGCCCCTGGATATATTCCATGATGATCGCAAGCGGCGAGGTCTCCACAATATCAAAGACGTCGATGATATTGGGGTGGGCAAGGTAGCGCTGGATGCGCCCCTCATCGAGAAAGCGGGTGCACACCACCGGCTGCTCACAATAGAAGGGATAGAGCGCCTTGAGCACCACATAGCGGCCGGTCTTTCGGTCGAAGGTTCGATGAATCGACGCCATTCCACCTTCGGCGATCTTCTCTTCGACCACATAACGGCCCATCACGACCGTCCCCGGGTCGAGTGTGCGAGAGTCTAAATGTGGGTCCTTCGCCATATGGCCTCACTGGGTAATAGGCTCCAGTGTAATACATCTGGACGAATGAGCAAATTTCCTGCTCAAATCCCCCGTTAGACAAAAAAAAGCCCGCCAAATAGATGGCGGGCTTTTCACAATCTTCATACTCGGGAAGACTCAGTCTTCGGCGAGCAGTCTTTCAATCTCAAGGCGCACAACGTCGGCGATCTTCTCGTTGAGGCTATTCTCAACGATCGAATTAACCCGCTGCTCACCATGCTCGACCAATTTCGGCAGAACCTTCTTCTGGAAGACTTCGCCCATAACGGTGCGAAGGAGCCCGGGAAGCTGCTCTTTGACCGCGTTCTGGACTTCTTCCTTGACCACGGTCTCGATCTCGGCACGGCTCATGCCGATATTAGAGACTCCGGAGTCACTGGTCGTTGAGGGCGCAACAGGCGCGCTCGCGGCAACGTCTTGGGCGCGGGTCGACGCGTTAACGTCGGGGGTCGCGATGCGCGGCTGGCTCCCGCCAAGGCGCCCAGGGGTGCTGGTCGCCGGGGTGCGCGGCTGGGCAGGCGCGCTCGCCGCGGCGGGTTGCTCAATGCGCTGCGGGCCTGAGGGCTCGACGCGCTGGGGTTCCGGCGTCGGCGTCTCAACGCGCTGGCGCTGCGGGGTCGGCGGTTGTGGTTTGGTCGCGAAGGGTGGCGGCGCCGGACGAGCCGGTGGCGCCACTGCAGGTGCGACGGGCTTGGGCGGCTGGAAGGCCGGCGCCGGCGTCGGCGCCGCCGAGGTGACCTGGCCGTCGGCCAAACGCTCAATCGCGCTGACCAGCGTGTCGGTCAAAAACGGCTTCATCACCACGTCATCAGCACCCGCCTGGCGCGCGTCCACTTCGCTAAACTGGCGAGCATTGCCGCCGAGCATCACAATGGGAATATGCGCGGTGGACGGATTCCCTTTGAGCGCGCGGCAGACTTCGTAGCCGCTCGCGTCGGGCATATAATAGTCGAGTAAAATAACAGCCGGCAACCGCTGAGCGGCTTGCATACCCTCGCGTGCGTTCGACGCACCCAAGACCTCAAAAGGACTCGCTTTAAGTGCCATCTCGACAACTTTGCGAATTGTTCGGCTGTCATCGACGACCAGAACCGTCGGACTCATGCAGACTCCTTGCAACGAATGAATGGCAGCATTGACCCACTAATTAAGGGCCGCGATTGCGCTTAAATTAAGCGTGATATTGCCGCTTTAGGAAATAACACGGTTTCGCCAACATGGTCAACAATACAGCACCCCGATAGCCGAATGCGCTGGAGGCTCTTTGAAAACACGGCGGGCTCCGCATCATATCGCGTCGGGCAGGGGGAGCAAATTTTTAGCGCGCGGGGCGCCCCGGCCGCGCGCATGGCAAAGCAGGCGCGACAAGCCGATCGCAATAATGATATCTTGAAACTCAATACAATACGGGCCATGCTGGCCCAGTCGATGCGCGCGATGTGCATCCCGTTGAACCTGCGCCGTTTGAGCCCGAGCAACCGGGCCGGCCCAGCGCCCGATGCTCGCCCGTCTTTGTTTCCAATGTCCTGCCTAATCTATTTTTGCGATACAGAAGATGGTGTCTGAGCTGAGCCCCCAAAACGAATTGGACCAATCACCCGCCAGCTCGCTGATGCCCGGATACCTCCTCGCGGAGCGCTACCGGCTCGAAGAGAAGTTGGGCAGCGGTGCGTTCGGGCAGGTCTTCGCGGCCGAAGATACGAAGCTTGGGCGCCGCGTGGCCATCAAAATCTTGCGCGCCAACGCGGCCAACCGAGATCCCGACGCCCTGGCCCGATTGCGCCAGGAAGCCGAAATTCTCGACGCCATCGAACACCCCAATATCGTCGGGGTGCACGCGGTCGAGGAGAGCCCCGACGGCCTCTTTATCGTCATGGAGCTGCTCGAAGGGAAATCGATCGACCAATTATTGGTCGCCCAGGGCGTCGCCGCGCCGGCGCGGGTCGCGCGCGCGGCTCGCCAACTGCTCTCGGCGTTGATCGCCTCGCACGCCAAGGGCGTGCTCCACCGCGATCTAAAGCCCGAGAATATCATCCTCGTGAACTCCCAAGATGCGGACGCCGAGCAGGCGAAGTTGCTCGACTTTGGCATCGCCAAGGCCCAGGACACCGTCTACGAGAGCGACGATGATGGGGTCACGCTGGTCAAGACCCGGGGCGGCGGCTTTTTAGGAACGCCGCGCTACTGCGCCCCCGAGATCGTGGTGGGCGACCCGGCCGAGCCCAGCGCCGACATCTTCAGCCTGGGCCTGGTGCTCGCCGAATGGCTTACCGGCAAAGAACGAATCAACGCGAGCAAACAAAACCAGGCCCTGGCCATTTTGCTGCGCCCCGAAGCGCTCGATGTCTCGGATTGCCCCGAGAATTGGCAACCCTGGCTGGCCAAAATGATCGCCAAGGCGCCATTCGATCGCTACCCATCTGCCGAGGTCGCCCTGGCGGAGTTTGAGCGCCTCGTTGAGCCAAGCAGCGCCGATATCCTGGGCGCCGCGGCCGCCCTCGGCGCAGACTCCAGCCCAGACTTCGTCTCAGATACCGCCGACACCTGCGTGCGAGAGTTGCCGGACTTCGAAGAATTCAAGCGCCCAGCTGCCAACCCACCGACGCCACAGATTGCCGCCGGGCAATCACTCGCCCCAAACTCCCCCCCGGCAGATATCTCCTCAACCTTCGCCCGCCCGCCCGAGCCGGCGCCACCGGAGCCCCCCGCCAAATCGACGTCGATCGCGTCCGCGCTCGTCGCGACCCTCGGCAGCTTCGTGCTGATTCTACTTTTGATCTTTTTGTGGCAGAACCTCTCCGGATAAGGGCCTCTATTGCCCGTCATTAAACCGGAATAACGCATCGCTATCGTTGTGAGGGCGAAGATGAAAATCGCTATTTTGTCGCGTGGTCGCACGCTTTATAGCACCGCGCGGCTCGCCGAAGTCGGGCGGCGTAGAAATCATGATATGCGGGTAATTAACCCCCACCAATGTGCCATCTCGATCTTCCCAAAGAGCAGCGAAGCGGCCCTGGCGACAGACCGCGACGGCTTAAGCCTGGAGGGGTTCGACTGTGTGATCCCGCGGATCGGCGGCGGCTCAAGCTCTTGGGGGCTCACGCTGCTGCGCCAGATCGAGTTGCAGGGCATCCCGGTGCTTAACTCGGCGTTTGGCACCATGGTCGCCGCCGATAAGGTCCACTCCCTGCAGCAATTGGCGGCCGCCGGCGTGCGCACCCCGCTGTGCGTGCAGAGCAAAGAACCCGAAGACGTCGCCGACCTCATTCGACGCGTCGGCGGGCCACCGGCGATCCTCAAATTACTCAAGGGAACGCAAGGGGTTGGCGTCATCAAGGTCGACACGATCGAGTCGGCGGTCTCGACGCTCGAGGCGCTGTGGAGCCTGCGCGAAGACGTGCTGATCCAGGAGTTTATCGCCGACAGCGATGGCGCCGATCAGCGTATTTTTGTGGTGGATGGCAAGGTGGTCGCCGCCATGGAGCGGCGGGCGAAAGAAGGCGAGTTCCGGGCGAATGTGCATCGCGGGGGGAGCACGCGCAAGATCAAGGTCGACGACGCGACCCGCGAGATCGCGCTGGCCGCGGCCGCCACGCTCAACCTGCGCGTGGCCGGCGTCGATATCCTGCCAAGTTCGCGCGGGCCGCTGGTCATCGAGGTCAACGCCTCGCCGGGCTTTGAAGGGATCGAAGCGGCGACCGGGCGCGACATCGCGCGCGATATCATCCAATGCGCCGAGTCGATGGCCTAAGGCTTTGGGTCGGCGCCCACCGGAATATCGACGTGCTCAAAGGAGCCGATCGGCCCGCCAAAGAAGCGCTCCGCGGTGACCTGAAAGCCGTCGGGGAAATCGGTGAGCAAGAAGTGCAGGCGCCTCGCGGACGCGTCCTTATCGGCGCGCTCGGGGTGCAACAGACCCTGCTCCCTCAGGTGTGCGCGCAGCTCGTGGGCGGTCGTCTCGGCGGAGTCGACCAACGTGATCGGGCCGGCGCCGGCGTCCGCCAGCGCCTGGGCGATGACCGTGCGCAGCAGCGGATAATGCGTGCACCCGAGGATCATCGTATCCACCTCGGCGCCCGCAAACTCCTCCAGGTATTTCTTCGCGACTTCTCGGGGCACCCCACCTTCGGTCCAGCCCTCTTCGGCCAGCGGCACGAAGAGCGGACACGCCTTTTGGTGCACCACTAAATCTTTGCCAATCTGCGCGATCTCTGCCGGATAACAGCCGCTGCGCACGGTGCCGCGCGTGCCGATGACCGCGATATGCCCGGACTTCGTCGCGCCGACCGCCCGGCGCGCGGCCGGCTCGATCACGCCGAACACCGGCGCGTCATGGTGGGCGCGCACGGCGTCGAGGGCGTAGGAGGTCGCGGTATTGCAGGCGATCACGATCGCCTTAACCCCGCGCTCTGCCAGCAGATCCGTGGCGTTAAGCGCATAGCGGCGCACCGTCTCAGCGGCGCGATTGCCGTAGGGGACGCGCGCGGTATCCCCGAGATAGATGATATCTTCATCGGGCAATAATTCACTCACCGCGCGCATCACGGTCAGCCCGCCTACGCCGCTGTCAAAGACACCAATGGGGCGCGAATCCGTCTTTTTTAGAGGCGATTTTTCGGCGCAGGGCGCGTTCGTTTCTTGAGGCTTATTCACGCTATGACCAACTTCTAACAGTTCATGAGTCCATCAATAAAAAGGCCCGGTGCAAATATGCACCGGGCCTTAAAGGAGCATCGTCTATGCCACCTTACTGATCTTTGCCCACACCATCCACCACAAGATGCGGATAGGGGATGTCGATATTGGCATCATCCAGGGCGATCTTGATCGCACGAATGATATCCTCGTGAAGTCCCCAGAAATGCTCGTTCTTGCAGACCACGCGGACCTTCCAATCCACCGAGGAGCCGCCCAGGCCGGACAGAACGACCATCGGCTCACCGACGATATGGTCGAGTTTGGAGACCGCGTCCATCAGGACCTGACGGGTCTGATCGATATCGGCGTCGTAGCCAACGCCGACCGGGATCTCAACGCGGCGCTCCGGCAGAATCGAGACGTTCTCGATGGTGGTGCCGAATGCCTTCGTGTTCGGCACGATATAGCGGGTGCCAGCAGGCGTATCGAGCGTGGTCGTGAACAGACCCAACTCATAAACGGTACCGCTGACGCCATCAATGGTGACCCAATCGTCAACGCGGTAGGGGCGGAAGACGAGCAACATCGCGCCGGCTGCCACGTTCGACAGGGTTCCCTGGAACGCCAAACCAATGGCCAATGCACTACCACCAATAATGGCGGCGAAGCTGGTGGTCTCTATGCCGAAGAGCCCCAGGCAGCCGATAAACGCGAGGATCAGGATGACCCAGCGAACCAGCGTGCCCATCAGGCGAGCGAGGGTCTTGTCGACCTTCGACTTCTCCAGGCGATCGCGCACCTTGGACTGCAGAATCTTGGCGAGCACGAACGCCACGAAGAGAATGACGATGACGCCGATGATGCGCATGCCCCAATCAATGGCCATGCTGAAGATTTCGGGACTAACGCCCCACTCTTTAAGAAGATCTTCCATAAATTACGCTCCAAAAAATAAATAAACATTGAACTATATAACACACCCAGATGGGCCGCCCCGATGATCTCGGGGCGGGTCTTTCTGGGCGCGGGAGACCGGGATCTTCATTTTCGATCGGTCACCAAATATTATCGCCGCATAAGCAAACCAGCGGGTTGGCTTATTCCGAGGCGGGAGCCGACTCACCCTCAACGGCGGTGTTCTCGGCGCTCTCGCCAGCGGCTCCTTCGACCTTCTCTTTGGCCTCAGCAGCGGCCTTCTCGGCCTCTTCGGCTTTCTTCTTGGCCTCTTCAGCTTTTGCCTTCTCTTCTTCAGCCTTTGCTTCGGCGAGAGCGGCTTCTTTTTTCTCAGCGTCAGCTTTTGCCTTGGCAGCTTCTTCCTTGGCTTTCTCGGCTTCGGCCTTCTCTTTGGCGGCTTCTTCTTTCGCGGCAGCGGCCTCAGCAGCCATCGCGTCGCGCTCGGCTTCGGCGTCCTGGACGGCTTTTTTGTTCAACGCGCTGAGTTTGGCGCGTCGGGCGGCCTTCAACTCCTCGGCCTTCTTGTCTTCTTCGATCGCCTGCTCGCGCAGCTCTTTGGCCTTGGTTTCGGCCTCGTCAGCCTCTTTGCGAAGCTCAGCAGCTTTCTCGGACGGCGTCAGATCCTTCGAATCCGGCTCGATGAAGGTATATTTGAAGGTCAGAAGCAGGTTGTTTTGAATCTGAACGGCGTCGAGCAATTGCGGGTCATTGAGAATCTTCAGCCCGTAATTAAGCCCCATCCACTCGGTGACGGCGACGGTGACGTCGGCCTTCAAGCCCCAGCGGAGCAGGTCGACCGCGGTACGGTCTTGGTCATCGTTGTTCAAAAACGGCATCAGCGCGGTTCCGCCGACGGCGTAGGTGAAGCGTCCGCCGTCAAAGCGGCCTTCGGCGCCGGTGAACGCCTCAAGACCAGCCTGATAGACGTTGTCGAGCTCGATGACTTCGACGACATTGGCGGTATCGGCGTCATCGTTCACCGCGAGCACGCCCTCGGCGAAGGTCTCACGCGCGCCCGCGCCAATGCGCAGCTTCCAGGTGAGCGGCTTGCTTCGGATCGGCTCGGCGAACAGGCCGATCGACTGGTTGAGCGACAGCGGCTCAAGCGAATCGCCCAACTTCAGGCTCGTGGCCGTCTGGGTGTCGACGCTGCCGTCGAGGCGCGTGATGTCGTAGACGACCGGCTCCGCCGTGACGATCTCGGTGTCGAAAATCGCGGTGTTCAACGAAAGACGCGCGAAGGGTCCAAACCAGTCCAGCACGAAATAATTATAGAGGCTTTCGATCTCGAACTGGTCGTTATTCTTAACGAATTGCTCCAGCGCGGGCGTGCGCGCCCAGCTCTCATCGACGGTGAGGCTGTTTTTCCAGGTATGGTTTCCGTTGGAGTACAGAAGCCCACCGGAGATGCCCAGGCTAAAGAGGGTGGAGACGCCGTCGATCGCGCCGACCACGTCTTTATTCTGGGTCAGCGCGGCGCCGGCGTTCAGCGACAGCATCGGCTCATAGGTCGGCTCGGCGGGTGGCGCGACGATCTGATCGGCGGTCACGAACTCGGTCATGTCGACCTTCTCTTGGGCCACGGCCGAGGAGCCCGCTGCACAGACCATCCCCAGACCGACAAGACCTGCAACACTCAATGACTTCGCTCTATTGATTTTACTCACTTCGTACTCCCCTGATTCAAAAAAAATAATTCGATTATCGATAAGTAATTCAGGGCGACCAATAACTTCCGGCGTCGCCGCTGACAGCGTGCTATTAATTAGATTCCTTCTAAAAATCAAGCAGTCACGCAGCGCACGCCGACAAATTGGCGCGCACAGGAGTCTGCCCCTCTTTGACGTCGCGGATTATTTGGGCGCCTGGGTGCCGTCGAAAAAGAACGGTCGAGACACACGCATCTGCCCGTCTTCGGTGCTGCGAAAGCTGCGCTGGCTGAGCGTGTCAGCGACACAATCGCCCAGAGACGGCGTCTCCATTTTATAGATATGCGAGAGGCGCACGTCCTCGAAGGTTGCGCGAGAGCCGTCGGCTGCCAGCGTATAGTTCAGCGCGAATCGGCCGCTGGGCTCATCTTCGCCAAAACAGGTCCTCACCACCTCCGCGGCGATATCGACGCTCCACTCGCGCACGCCCAGGTCGATGGGATAGCGCGCGGGCGCGGGGGCGTCCAGCATTGCCTCAATGGCGGCCTCCTCATCTTCGGGAACCTCGGCCATCCACGCCTTGCGGCCGAGCACCCGCTGATTCACCGGGTCGACCCACTCGGAGGCATCGGCCCCAACGCTGGCGCCAGTATCCGGCGCGGACGCCTCGATAATATCGGGACGCATGACGACCCGACGCGGACTCGCTTCCTCGACCGGTGCCCCCAACCCCTTTGAATCCCCTCGCCTCTTCCAGACATAGGCGACGCCGGCGTCCAGGGGCTCGGCGTCTTGGCCTGCCTGCGGCGAGTCGTCATGCGACGCCCGAAATTCCGAGGAGGAGTCCGACGAAGATGGCGTATCCGCTGTGTCCCAAAAAAGCACATAACCCAAGCCACACAACACGCCGACCACGGCCAGAAAACCGCGCCGAATGAGGTACTCGCGACCGTAGAGTGAATCGGGTGGAGTTTTCTCGGGTTCGCTCAAAACAAGCCTCAATTAATAGCCAGTGCAGCCAGATTCACTCGCCTCGACTTGGCAGTATTTAACGCCCCCGCTTGAGCCCAAACTCGGCCTCGAGCTCTTTGATCTTCTTAAAATACTCATCGCGGCGAAATTTCTGGTTAAGAATATGAAATTCCTTCTTCACCAGGCCCACGCACCCAAAGCAGAAGACGCAATCCGAGCAATCCTCGCTCATCACCAGATAAGAGGAGTTCGAGCAATTGCGCGAGTCGACGCAATAGCTCGACGCGTGCAGGTTCTCGCAGCGCACGCAATGGGTGCACTCGCTGCACTCCTTGCACTCCACGCAATAGGTGCAACTAAAGCAGTCCACGCTATCGGTGGTGAAGGTGCAGCCGTAGCAGCGCTGGGAGCCCTCGCATTTATAGGAGTCCGGGTTCTCGCGAGTAGCTTTGACTTCCTTGCTCAATGCGCGAAGCGCGCGCTCAAAACCCGACTTATCCAACGGAATACCTTCGGCCATCACCACTCCCTATTATCGATTGATCTTCGCGCGCGACTATTCGGCGCGCGACTCATCCCAGAAACTACTATATATTATTTCAGCAATCGTGGCATACTCCGGCGAGTATTTCACCGGTTTGCGACTCCAGCGGGAAAGCAATATGCGCAATATCAACACACCGCAAGGCAATCTAAAAGATCTGATTGAAGGCTGGCAAAATGGCCGCGGGATCGGCCGCCACCTGACCTCGATCAAGCATATTAAGGCGCGGGAGGCGACCTACGCCGACTTCCCCCAGGGCTTAAGCCCCGACCTGCAAAAGATGCTGCGCGCCCGGGGCATCGAGCGCCTCTATAGCCACCAATCCGAGGCGATTCGCCACGCGCTCAACGGCGACAATGTCGTGGTGGTGACCCCCACGGCCAGCGGCAAGAGCCTATGCTATAATCTGCCGGTGATCGACGCGATAGCGCGCAATGGCAGCGCGCTCTTTTTGTTCCCGACCAAGGCGCTCAGCCAGGACCAGACCGCCGAGCTCAACCAATTGCTCGGCGCCGCGTCTCAGTTTATCGACGCCCACCGCGACCCGAGCCAAAAAGAGGCGGTCTGGGAAGCCCAGGTCTACGACGGCGACACCCCGGCCGACGTGCGCCGGCGCATCCGCCGGAGCGCTCGCCTGGTCGTCACCAACCCCGATATGCTGCACTCCGGCATCTTGCCGCATCATAGCAAGTGGGCGAATTTTTTCCGCAGCCTCGAATATGTGATCGTCGACGAGATTCATACCTACCGCGGGGTCTTCGGCAGCCACGTCGCCAACGTCATTCGCCGGCTCAATCGCATCTGCGCGCACTACGGCGCCAGCCCCACCTTTATCGCCACCAGCGCCACCATCGCGAACCCTTCTGAGCTGGCCAACACCCTGACAAATAAGAAGTTTTCGCTGGTAAACAATAACGGGGCGCCGGCCTCGGAGCGCTATCTCTGCTTCTTCAATCCGCCGATCGTTGACCCGCAGCAGATGCGTCGGCAGAGCCCGCTGAGCGCCGCGGAGCGCGTGGCCCGCAAGACCATCTCGATGGGCTGCGGCACGATTGTATTTGCCCGAAGTCGCCAATCGGTCGAAGTGGTGGTCCACCGGCTCAAGAGCAAATTGAGCCGCCAGCGCGGGCAAAATCACCTCGAGAATCGCATCGCGAGCTACCGCGGCGGGTACTTGCCGGGGCTTCGCCGCTCGATCGAAAAGGGGCTGCGCGACGGGTTTATCCTGGGCGTGATCTCGACCAACGCCCTTGAACTCGGCATCGATATCGGCAGCCTCGATGTCTGCATTCTGGCGGGTTACCCGGGCTCGGTCGCCTCGACCTGGCAGCAGGTCGGACGGGCGGGGCGCTCCGGCGGCACGAGCCTGGCGGTCATCGTGGCCGGCGACTCCGCGGTCGACCAATTTATCATCCAGCACCCCGAGTATTTTATCGGCCAATCGCCCGAAGAGGCGCGCATCGACCCCAAAAACCTGCTGATCGCGGTGGAGCATCTTAAATGCGCGGCTTATGAGCTCGAGTTTAAGGTCGGCGAGGGCTTCGGGGACCTGTCGGCGACCGAGACCGACGAGGCGCTCGAGTTTTTGGCCGGCGAGACGGGCATGCTCACCCAGGCGGGCGGGCTGTGGAAGTGGTCCGACCAGACCTACCCGGCCATAACGGTGAATTTGCGCAATATCGCCGAGGAGAATTTCGTCGTCATCGACCAGACTCACAACGCATCGAATGTGGTCGCCGAAGTGGACTTCGAGGGGGCGCACACCGCGCTTTATCCCAACGCGGTCTACCAGATATCTGGCGAGCCCTACCGGGTTGAGCGCCTGGACTATGACGAGCGCCGCGCCTATGTGCGAAAGAGCGACGACGGCTATTATACCACCGCGATGCATTTTAGCGCGGTCCACGTGCTGGATATCTTCGACGAGCGCGACGTGCTGCCGGGGCGCATCGGCTTCGGCGAAATCCGCGTCACGCAGAGGTTCGTGGGCTATAAAAAGATCAAATTCGGCACCGGCGAGAATATCGGATATGGCGAGATTAACCTGCCGGAGTTGGACCTACATACGATGGCCTATTGGCTGGAGCTGCCGACCGACAACTTCCCCAAATTGGCGAATAACCCCGAGCAATGGGCGCGCATCGTCTTCGGGGTGGGTAAGGTGCTGCAGACCGCGGCGACCCTGCGGCTGATGTGCGACGCGCGCGACCTGGACCTGTGCATCGGCTCGCAGAGCGACGACCAATGGCTAAGCGAGGGCTTTGACGGCCTGAGCGTGCGAAGCGGACAGGGCGCCGGCGAGGTCCTCGTCGGGGGCGACTCCGACTTTGGTCCCGGCGAGGTCGGCCCCGTGCTCTATGACCCCACGATCTTTATCTACGACCAATATCCTGGCGGCGTGGGCTTTGGCGAAGGTCTCTTCAACCACCACGGCGCGTTCCTCGAATTGGCCCAACAATTGGTGCGAAGTTGCGCCTGCGAATCCGGCTGCCCGACGTGTGTGGGCCCGCCCGACGCGAGCCGAAGCGAAATAAAATCGAAGGTCGGCGAGCTCCTTACAAAGCTGATCGCCGGCGCGGCCTAGAGCAGCGCGTTCATCGAGCCCGTTTTCGTCACTTAGGATTAAAGGATGGCCACCATGACCAAGCAACTCATATCCTGCCATTTGCATGACTATATCGAGGTAGCCTGTCTTTTCGGCTACGCGGTGAACTTGACCCTAAAGACGCAAGAGTCCGTTGAGGGCAGGGTCAAAGACATCGTTAGTGATGCCGAAAAACGCGAATATGTGCTCCTCGAGACCGACTCCGGCGATGAGCAGATCGAGCTGACCTCGCTGGCGCGGATGCAGGTGCTGACCCCGGGAGCCCGGTTCAGCGACGTGGTGTTCTCCGTCCCCGAATAGCGTCAATTCATATTATATTACATCAACTTAGCGCCACCCCAATCATCGCCGGCGAACCACCAGGCGACGAGCCCAACCGCGCCAAACTCCAGGACGAGCGCCCAGGCAGGCACCTGCCAGGAGGCGCCGCTTCGAGCCGCGATCCAGGCGAGGTAGGCGAGGAGGACGGCTGGCGCGAAGGTTAAGGATGCAGGGGAGCGGCGAAGCGCGGCGAAGGGCAATAACCAGGCGACGTACCAGGGGTGTACGACCGGGGCGACGAAGAAGAGCGTCAATAAAATGAGAAGTGTGCCGGCGAGGAGATCGCGGCGCACGAGTATTGCCCAGAGCATCGCGAGCCCGACGAGGAAGGCCGCGACCAATTTCGTGAGGGTGTGGTTGACTTGCTCGGCGGCAAAGCTGGTCGCGGGCACCTCCTGGCCTTGCCACATTCGGGTGAAGCCGAGGCGTTTGGCCGGCTCATCGAGGCGCGAAAAGTGGAGGATGATCTTATCTTCGCTGCGGGTCAGTCTGTCGCTATTTGCCTCGGGTGCGCGTTGAAGGAGCGTGTACTCACCGAGATCGGCCCCGAGGCGAAAGGGGCCGGCGTTGCTCTGCCAGGAGCTGGCGTAGGTGCCAAAACCGGAGAATAATTTGGGACCGGCGCTCATATAGGGAAGATAACACGCGGCGATGATCGCCGCGGCGACCGCGAGAAAGCTCAGGCGTCGTATGCACGCGGCGGCGAAGTTCGGCTCGTGGGCGCTTCGGGCGCCGAGCAGGATGAGGGGGATCGCGAGAATGCCGAGGAATTTCGTGGCGATGCTGGCGCCAAAAAGCGCGCCGCCAAGCAGCAGCGCGCGTTTGGTGGACGCGCGCATCATTAAGATGAGGGCGAGGATGAGGGTCATCCAGGCGACGACATCGAGGTGGCCGCTCCATGCGGTCTCGACGAAGACCAGCGGGCATAGGGCGTAGGTTGAGAACGCCAATTTAAGACGGGCGGTATCGAAGCCTGCGCTCATTCGGCTCAAAATCCAGCCGGCGCTGCCGACGGCGACGGCCTCGATGACGAGGAAAATCGCGCGTAAAAGATGAGTCCCGCCCCCCAGCAAGGCGTTAAGGTGGAAGATGAATTGCGCGCCGGGAGGGTAGATCGTCGAGACGCTACCATGGTTGATATGTGGCCAGATCGACGCGTCGCGAAGATGACTCAGCGCGTCGGAATCGGGCGGATAGAGGAAAGGGTTGATCCCCTGTGCGGCGACGCGACCGTCCCAGACATAGCGAAAGATATCATCGGAGAGCAGCGGCTCTGCGGCCAAAAATAGGACGCGCACGAT